>WHTP01000095.1 GCA_009377695.1 Hyphomicrobiales bacterium
CATTCTTTTATGTGATAGTGCGAAATCCCTCAGGGCACGCTTTGCGGTGCCTTTTGCAATTCAAACGGCTTTTCTTGGAAATATTCTGAAAACTGTTTCTTGTGAGTAAACCATTGTGAACCATGCGACGCGGACACGAAAGAGTCCGCACTCGAACTCGCAATTAACAACTGGTTATCAGGTGCCGAAGTTGCCTTGAATGGGCACGAACAAGTCGTCGACCGGGATCGGGCGCGCGATGAAGTGCTGGTCAACCATGTAACGCACCAAGGCCTCCAGCGTCGGACGGTTCGGCTCGACGCCATATGGAAAAGCGTCGCCGCCGAACACCGCGTCGATCTCTTCAATCTCGTCGACGAGCCACGGCAGCATCGTGCTAAGCGAGCCGCCGTAGCGCATGCGGGCCTGCGCACGGCGCTTCGATTCCACGAATGCCTTGTAAAGGCTGGTTGCGAGCCAGCGTTGACGCTCGTAGAGCGACCGCCGCATCGCGACCAGATGCATGATCGGGAAAATTTTGGCCGTCTGGTAGAGCGCCCGTTCAAGCGCGCGATAGTTCGGAAACAGCCGCACCACGTCGGGATGACGGCCAAACGTCTCCGGCTTGCGCGAGCCGATCAAGGCGTCGATCGCTCCGCGCGCCAGCAGAACGCCAAGCGAGCGACCGCTGGTGTTCTCATCGATGTTGACCGGTTTGAGCAGCGGCGGCGCGTGCGGTTTGCCGTGTGTGCCGGCGTCTTCCACCGCTCCTTGCACCCATTGGATGGAATCGAGGTTGACGCCGAACTGATGTGACAGGTGTCCGCGCGCCCACAATGCCGCGGTCTGGGTGTAAAGCGGCACGCCGACGCGCTTACCCTCCAGGTCCTTCGGCGAGCGGATGCCGGCGCGTGCATTGACGAACATATAGCCATGTCTGAACACCCGCGAGGGGAACACTGGCAAAGCGACAAACGGATTGTTGCCGGTGCCGGCCAGGCTGACGAACTCGGACGCGGACAATTCCGCCACGTCGAATTCCTGGCCGCCCACCATGCGGTCGAACACGTCGCGGCCGGACTTCAATGTCAGGCAGGTGAGATCGACACCCTCGACGGTGACGAGTCCTTCGCGGATGGCCTCCATCCGGTCATAGCGGCAGCAGGCAAAAGTCAATGGCAGGCGGGTCATGGCGGAACGTATCCAATCATGCCGCGGGCGGAAATCGTAAAGTCGGCAAAGGCGCGCGCCCTGCCTGCCTGCAAGCCAATCAACTTGTCTAGTGCAACGCCGTGCCCACCATAACAAAACTAGCATGAAGCGTTACGGGACTTTGGTGGCACGGCGCTGCCACAGCGCGCGTGCATGCGGCCACGCGCATAGCGCGTCGCGGACGGGGGCAAACGCCCTTCAGGCCCACTTTACGGCGACAGCGCTTAGCGCTTCGAGAACTGGAAGCTGCGGCGCGCTTTGGCCCGGCCGTATTTCTTACGCTCGACCACGCGCGAGTCGCGGGTGAGGAAACCGCCGCGCTTGAGAGCACCGCGGAGATCGGGCTCATAGGCCATCAGCGCCTTGGACAGTCCATGACGCACGGCACCCGCCTGCCCCGACAATCCGCCGCCAGAGACCGTGCAGATGAGGTCGTATTGACCATTCCGGTTGGTCGCCACCAGCGGCTGCTGGATCAGCATCCGCAGCACCGGTCGCGCAAAATAGACTTCGAACGCGCGCGTGTTGATCTCGATCTTGCCAGAGCCCGGCTTGACCCAGACACGCGCGACGGCGTCCTTGCGCTTGCCGGTCGCGTAGGAGCGGCCCTGCTTGTCGATCTTCTGAACATATTTCGGGGACTCCGGCGCCTCCGCCGGCTTGAGCGCGGAAAGCTGGTCGAGCGATTGCATGGTGCTGTCGGCCACGGTCACGCGCTCCTTTTGTTCTTGCGGTTCATGGCCGCGATATCGAGCATTTCTGGAGTCTGCGCCCCATGCGGATGGTCGGCGCCGGGATAGACGCGAAGATTGCCGAGCTGACGCCGGCCGAGCGGGCCGCGCGGCAACATCCGCTCGATGGCCTTCTCGACCACGCGCTCGGGAAATTTGCCTTCGAGGATCGAACGCGCGGTGCGCTCTTTGATCCCTCCGATAAAACCGGTGTGGTGATGATAGACCTTGTCCTCGCGCTTCTTACCGGTCAGCACGATCTTCGCCGCATTGATGATGACGACATTGTCGCCGTCATCGACGTGGGGCGTAAAGGTCGGCTTGTGCTTGCCGCGTAGCCGCATGGCGACGATGGACGCGAGGCGGCCGACGACCAGCCCGGAGGCGTCGATCATCACCCACTTCTTTTCAACCTCGGCAGGCTTGGCCGAATAGGTGGTCATGGCACGGACCTTTGCTGGAACAGGCCGCCCGCATGCGCAAGCGCTCGCGACCGTGGACGCGGGTCCTTAGCACCGGTGCTCGCGAACCGTCAATTGTTTTTTTGAAAAATAAATCAGTAATATCAATATCTTACAATATAGGTTCTATAATACCTCTCACGAAGTGTGCCATGCCGCTGCCAAAAAGGCATCACGCCCGGCCGAACTGAACACGAAGCTCGTCCTTCGCTCGCATCAAGGTCCGCTTTCTGGATGCCGGCAGATTGCGGCCGGCGCGGTTGATATAGAACGTCAGCATCGACAGCGCCGAGCGATACGGGTCCGCTCTGCGGCGCTTGCTACGCTCGGCCGAGCGCTTCAACGACGCTGCAATCCGCTTCGGACTGTCGAGTTTGAAAACGCCCCCTTTAAGATCGAGCGCATCGCTCTCGCGAGTCACGCGGCCGGACCACTTGCGAGCGCCGCTGGCGCGCTTCGCGGGTCGCCGCTTGCGCGATGACGACCGCGTGATGACGGCGTGGGTGCGGGATGACTTGCGGGCTTGCTTTCGCTTTGCCATGGCCGGTTTTTCCAATCGCTTCCATCAGAACGCGTGGCAGCGGTCGCCGTTCCCGCGGTGCCCCCATTGCGGCGGGAGGACGCCACCCGCATCGGCTTGGTTACCACATGGTTGCACCTGGAACCGCGCGCGCGGAAGCTCCGGCGCTCGCCCACAGGATTGCCGCAAAGTCGCGCCACGTCGTGCGGAGCAGCGAGGCCTGCTACCGGCAGATCGAATGGCCTTGATGCAACCTGGACGTGACGCAAGCTTGTGACTACGTTGCCGAATGGTGGAGAACATGTTTGGCATACGATGCCGCCAAAGGCATCTCTGCCTTCATCCGAAAAGCGTACCACCCGATGGGAGGAATGCTGATGACCGTTGCCGCCTTGCGGGCCCGCGAATGGCTGCCTGCCGGTGCAGTGCCGCGCGGGATCATCGCCGGCACCGCCTGGGGTCTGATCATGGGACTCGGACTGCCTCTGATGACTTTCATGACCTGCGGCGTGATCTGCGTGTCGGATGTTGCTCTCACCACGGCGGTCTCGGTCGTCGCAGGCATCGCCATTATCGGACCGCTTGCCGCGTTCCGCCATTCGTCGGCTTTGCGCGGCAATTGACTGAAATTCACCACGAGCCGTGCTAGGGCTTTCGCCCTTCGCACCAGTATCGGAGTCCTCAATGACCAAGCTTCCTCTGATTGCCCTTGCGCTCGTTTTCTTCGGCACGCCCGCCGACGCGCAGCCGACCCCTGCGCAGCGCCAGGCGTGCGAACAGGATGCGCATCGGTTTTGCCAGGACGCCATCCCAGATGAGCAGCGCGTGCGCCAGTGCCTGGTCCGCAACATGCGCCGGCTCAACGCAACATGCCGCAGCGCCTTCCACCGCAAGCGGCGGCGGCGCTAATACCGCAGGCGATCTTTATCGTTCGCGGCGGCGCGACTATATCTCCCTGAGACAGGACGAAGGACGCGCCGCCGATGAGCCACGACAGCTACGCCGATCAATATATTCGCGGCATCCTCAACAGCGTGAAGACCATCGCCGTGGTCGGGGTGTCACCGAACACCATCCGCCCGAGCTATTTCGCGTTCAAATATTTGCTCGAGCGCGGCTACCGCATGATCCCGGTCAATCCCGGGCACGCGGGGCGTGAGCTGCTCGGGCAGACAGTCTACGCCAAGCTCGCCGACATTCCCGAACCCATTGACATGGTGGACGTGTTCCGCTCCTCCGAGCACGCGCTCGGCATTGTGCAGGAGGCATTCGCGCTCAAGCCGCTGCCCAAGGTCATCTGGATGCAGCTTGGCGTGCGCAACGACGAGGCGGCACGACTCGCGGAAGCGAACGGCATCAAGGTCGTGATGAACCGTTGCCCTAAGATTGAATATGGCCGCCTCTCGTCTGAGATCGCATGGATGGGTGTTAATACGCGCACCATCTCAGCGAAAAAAGCGCCGCTGCCGACGCGCGGAATCCAGCGCCTGTCGCTCGATCGCCCCACCCTCTCGGGTGGCGCGACCGGCGCCGCGACCCGCGCACAATCCAAGACCGGCTCTTGAACCTTTGCGGCGCTGGCGGCACTAAGGCCCGCCACTGTGTAGAACAGTCCCATTTCACCGGACCGTATCCGGTCCCGCAGCGATAAGGACCGGCTATGATCGACCGCACGACTGAACGTACTCCGGGTTTTGCAACGCTTGCGATCCACGCCGGAGCGCAACCCGACCCAACCACCGGCGCGCGCGCGACCCCGATCTATCAGACGACGTCCTACGTGTTCGAGGACGTCGACCACGCTGCTTCTCTGTTTGGCCTGCAGACCTTCGGCAACATCTACACGCGCGTCGGCAACCCGACGACCGCTGTGCTGGAGGAACGCGTCGCAGCGCTCGAAGGCGGCACGGCGGGGCTTGCGACCGCATCGGGCCACGCCGCCCAGGTGGTCGCCTTCCACTGCCTGATGCAGCCGGGCGACGAATTCGTTGCGTCGAGGAAGCTTTATGGCGGCTCGATCAATCAGTTCAATCACGCATTCAAGAATTTCGGCTGGAACGTCAATTGGGCCGACCCGGACGACATGTCGTCGTTCGAGAAGGCGATCACGCCAAAGACCAAGGCGATCTTCACCGAGTCCATCGCCAATCCCGGCGGCGTTGTGTGCGACATCGAGGCGATGTCATTGCTCGCCAAGAAGGCGCATGTGCCGCTCATTGTCGATAACACCCTCGCGACCCCGTATCTCTGGACTCCGATCGAACAAGGCGCCGACATCGTCATCCATTCGCTGACGAAATTCCTCGGCGGGCATGGCAATTCGATCGGCGGCATGGTCGTCGATGCCGGCACGTTCGACTGGTCGCGCGACGACCGCTATCCGATGCTCTCAAAGCCGCGGCCGGAGTATCATGGCATCGTGATGCACGAGACCTTCGGCAATTTCGCCTTCGCCGTCGCCTGCCGCGCGCTGGCGCTGCGCGACATCGGGCCGGCACTGTCGCCGTTCAATTCGTTCCTGATCCTGACCGGCATCGAGACGCTGCCGCTGCGCATCCGGCGCCATTGCGACAATGCACTCGCCGTCGCGCAATGGCTCAGCGGCCACAAGAAAATCGCCTGGGTGAGCTATCCAGGATTGCCGGGAGATCGCTACCACAAGCTCGCACGCAAATATGTGCCGAAAGGCGCGGGTTCGGTGTTTACCTTCGGCCTGAAGGGCGGCTATGACGCCGGGATCAAGCTCGTGTCCAACGTGAAACTGTTCTCGCATCTCGCCAATATCGGCGACACCCGCTCGCTGATCATCCATCCGGCCTCGACGACGCACCGGCAGCTCACCGATGAGCAGAAGGTTGCGTCCGGCGCCGGCCCCGACGTGGTCCGCCTGTCGATCGGCATCGAGGACAAGGACGACATCATCGCCGACCTGGAGCAGGCGCTGGCGTAGACAATTTTCAGATGCGTTGAGTCGGCTTGTTAAGAACTCAGCAGTGGCCGCATGATGTCGGCTGTCGCAGCACGGCGCTGGCTGACTCGCTCGGCATGGATGACCGCGACCGCCAGCGTCACGACGGCCATTGCCTGATGCAGGAGCGCGAGGCCGAGCGGCACCACGTGGAGGAGCGTCAGGATCCCGATCCCCGCCTGGAGCGTGATGAGGGACGCGAGCACCAATGCGCCGGTCAATGCGGCCCCTCCCCGTGACGCGCGGGCAACATTGGCGGTATGCAGGATCGCGAGCGCGAAAATTGCATAGGCCAGCATGCGGTGATTGAACTGGACGAGCAGCGTGTTCTCAAAGAAGTTTCGCCACCACGGCCGCTCGAAGAATAACCTCGATACATCCGGGACCAACGCGCCGTCGATCAAAGGCCAGGTGTTGTAGATCAGTCCGGCGCGCGATCCGGCAACCAGCGCCCCCAGGTAGATCTGCGCCAGCACGAGAATAAGCAACAGCATTGCGCGAGTTCGGATACGCGGCGGCAGGTCGATGCCGTCGCGCGGCTTGAGCCGCTGCGCGGTCCACAGCAGCATCGCAAAAATGGTGCAGGCGAGCGTAAGGTGAAACGCCAACCGGTACGGCGAGACGCTCAGGCGCTCGGCGAGGCCCGAGGTCACCATCCACCAGCCGACGGCACCCTGCAGCGCGCCGAGACCGAAGATCGTCCAGAGCCGTAGCCGCAGACCAGGCTCGATCCAGCCTTTCCAGAGGAACCAGAGGAACGGCAGCAGGAACGCCACCCCGATCACTCGCCCGAGTAACCGATGGCCCCACTCCCACCAATAGATGACCTTGAACGCCTCAAGGCTCATGCCCCGATTAACTTCCTGATATTGCGGGATCGTCTTGTATTTCGCGAATTCGGCGTGCCAGGCTTCGTCGCTCAGGGGCGGCAGCGCGCCCATGACAGGTCGCCATTCGACAATGGAGAGGCCGGAACCCGTGAGGCGCGTTGCCCCGCCGAGGGCGGCGGTCGCGAAGACCAGCGCCGCCACGATCAGCAGCCACGCCCGGACAAAGCGGCGCCGGGGGTGAGGCTCTGAATGTGCGACGCTCATGATTGGCTCGTTTGGAATGGTTCGCTTGCCGTGGACGGCGCGGACAATATAGTCAGGTCCGGGCTGCCGCAATCGTCGCAACCAGAGAGCCATTCATGCCGATCCGCCTGCGCAAATTCATTGGTGCCTTCGCGCTGATTGCGCTGGTGGTGTGCTGGTCGCTGTTCGCCATGGCGCTGGCGCAACTTCCCGTGATCAAGGCCAATCAATTCGTCGAGGCGGTCTACTACGTGGTGGCGGGGCTCGGCTGGGTGCTGCCGGCGATGCCCTTGATCCGCTGGATGTCGCGGCCTGATGCGCCGCACCAGGAGCGCTAGTGGTCCGATTCTAACATTCGCATCCCTTCTCAGCGGGCGACTTTGCGAAGGTTAGAATCATAAGGACCACTAGCAAATATAAGCTGCTAGTGGAGTTTTGGATTTGACATTCGCTTTGGGAGTCTGCGGTCAACGGGGTAGCGAATGTCAAATCCACTCCACTAAGCCGCGTCGACCTTGCGGAACCCATTCCACATGGCGGTTGCGGCGCCCGAGAGCAGCACGCGCACATAGCGCAACTGCTGGTGCTCACCATTCAGTGAAATGCGCGGCAGCGCAGTGAGATGATCGCGATGCTCCGGGAACAGGACGCCGGGACGCGTCGTGACCGCGGTCTTGAAGCCGAGTTCCTCGGCCATCCGGAATTCGCGCGGCCCTGCCGAGGTATTGTCGCCAACCGGATAGGACAAATGATCGGGGCGCTGGCCGAGCGACGCCTCGATCACGGCGCGGCTCATGGCCATCTCGGCGCGCGCCGTGCGCTCGGGTACCTTGGCAAGCATCACGTGGTTGACTGTGTGCGCCCCGATCGTCACCAGCGGATCACCCGCCAGCGTCGCGAGCTCGCTCCAATCCATGCAGAGTTCTTTGCAGAACTCCATGATATCGACGTGATAGCGGCCGCTGAGATCGCGCACGAAGGCGCGCAATTGTTCCTCGGTCGGCAGGCCGCGGACGTAGCGATAGAGCTGATCGAACAAATCCCGCTTGGCTGCGACGGTGCCGCATTCGAATCCCTGCTGCCTACCGTCGAGCAACATCGTGACGCGGCTGTTGCGCGCCACCACGGCTTCGAGCGCAAGCCACCACAGTCCCCCAGCCGATCCGGAAAGCTTGTCGGGATGTAGACGGCGAACGGCGCATCATGTCGCTTCAGGATCGGGTAGGCACATTGCAGCGTGTCGCGATAGCCATCGTCGATGGTGATGCAGACGAACCGGCGCGCGAAATCCTGATCGACGAGGCGCCGATAAACCTCGTCGAGCGACACGATGTCGAGGTCCTGCCGGCGCAGATGGCCAAGCACGCGTTCCAGGAATTCAGGTGTGACCTCCAGCAGCCGGTTCGGCTGGAAACCATCCGGCCGCGGCGGCCGCACGTGGTGCAATGTGAGGATCGCACCGACGCCGCTGACGAACGGCCGCATCAACACGTTGGCTCCGCTGAAGTAGAGCGTTTCCAACCCGCCGCGGATGATGGCCGTCTTCAAACTCTGCATGTCTGAAACTCAGGCCGCTGCCTGGCTACCGCCCGTGTCGGACTCGGGCCCGTCGGGATCGCTGGCCAGTACGCTGACATTAGGGAAGCCCGCCGATAGCAGCCGCTCGCGCGCCGATTCCGTCGCGGGCCCGTCGATATCGTCGGCGACCAGTACGGCGCGCGGCGCAAGTCTAGCGAAATTTTCCGGCGCGATCTCCGGCAGCGCACCAGCGTCGAGTACGACGTAGTCATAGCTACGAGATAGTGCTTCAAGCGTGATCGACAACCGTTGTGAGTTCAGGATTGCTTGGCTGCCGACGTCGGCCTTGCCTGCGGTGATCAAATGCACGCGCGAATAGCGGTCGCGGGTGATGATCTGACCAAACGACGCCGAGCCCTGGACCAGGTCGCTCAGGCCGGGCGTGTTCGCATCGCTGGCGATCACCGACAGGTTCGGTGACTCCAGCGCCAGGTCGATGAGGATGGCTCGCCCCTGCTTGGCCAGCGCGCGCGCCAGCGAGATCGCGGCGAGCGTCGTTCCCATGTTGCGCCGCGCACCCACCACGGCGATGCGACGGCCCGAGTCGCCCGCCGTTGCCAGTGCTTGCGCCAGTCCCTCGATCGCCTCGGCCGGAACACCCGCGACCGGCGCGGCCGCTGCCGGTTCGGTCGGCGGAACAGATGCCGCCAGCGGCGTATCATCGGTCGCCACAGGCGGCGCCATCGCGCGCGCCAGAGCCGCGGACGCCGCAGCAGGGGCAGAATCGGCCGTCTCCGGTTTCGCCGGCTTCATCAAGCGTGCCCTGAGTTTCGCGACGAGCGAATTGGCGGACGACCGCTCCGAAGGCTGCGGCGGAACCCTCGGCTTGGTTTCGGCCTGCGTCGGTTCGACGGCCGGCACGACCGCTGGCGGTTCGAGTATCGATTCCGTCGGCGGGAGCGACTCAGATGCCGGCTTCACTGCTGCAGATTCGAACGACCGCACGGCTGTCGGCGGTGCCGGCGGCGCTGTGACAGGCGACGTTGCCGGCACAGGCAGTGGAGCGTTCATCAACTGGCCGGTCAGGATGAAGCCGACCGCCAACGTAAGCATTCCGAGCGAAGCGATCAGCACGGTCGGAATCTTTTTCGGCCAGGATGGCGTCGTGGAGACGATACCCCGCGAGATGATCCGCGCTTCCGGCGACGACGCGCCGATGCTGTCCCGGGCGGTGGCCTCGCGATATTTGGCGAGGTAGGATTCCAGGAGGTCGCGTTGCGACTTCGCCTCGCGTTCAAGCGCGCGCAGCTTGACATCCTGAACATTCGATGACGCGGCTTGCTTTTTGAGCTGATCGAGGGTGACCGTCAGCGACTGCAGCCGGGCGGCCGCACCCGCGGCGTCGTTCTCGAAGGCACGCGCGATCCGCTCTGCTTCAGAGCGTATTTGCCTATCGAGATTCGATATCTGTGCACGCAACTCCTTGATGCGCGGATGCTGGCCGAGCAGCGTCGACGATTGCTCCGCCAGTTGCGCCCGCAAGGTCATTTGCTGCTCGGACAACCGCCGCAACTGCTCCGAATTCATCACGTCCGAGATCTCCGTTGCGGCTCCCCTGCGCAAGGCGTCGCGGATAATCCGTGCTTTCGACTCTGCGTCGGCCTTCAGCGCACGCGCCGAGGCGACTTGCGCGTTGACGTCGCCGAGCTGCTGGCTCGATAGCGTCGTGTTATTGGTGCCGATCATCAGATTGGTCGTGTTGCGATACTGCTCGACCTTCCCTTCCGCATCGGAGACGTTCCGGCGCAGCTTCTCGATCTCGGCGGAGAGAAATTGCGCGGCGTTGCGGCTCTCGTCCTGACGGGCGCCCTGCTGCCGCACTAGGAAGCCGTCAGCAATGGCATTCACGACCCGTGCGGCAAGTTCGGGATCCTCAGATTCGAACTCGATCGCGATGACGCGCGACTTCTCCACCTGGAACGCCGCCAGGCGATCCATATAGCTCTTGAGCACGCGCTCCTCGGGAGTCTGGCTCATCGGGTCCCTGGTGAGCCCGACCAGGCTGAGGATGGTGCGGATCGTCGACGATCCTCGCAGCACCGGATCGAATTCGGGCTTGTCGCCGAGCTTCAGCTTGCGGATGACGTCGATCGCCAAATCGCGGGACAGAATGAGCTGCACCTGGCTGGTGACCGCCTCCTGGTCAACAGTCGCGCCACGCTCGAGCGAGCGATCCGCCTCGGGACGGAGGAAGGCGTTTTCGCGCGTCTCGATCAGCACTCGCGCTTCCGACTTATAACGTGGCGTTACCCAATTGACCGCCGCAAAGGCGATTGCGCCGGCGAGCAGCGTCAGCCCGGTGATAAGGCCAATCCGGCGCCAGAGCGCACGCCCGAGCGCACCGAGGTCAAGCTCATCGACCGCCTGCGTTACTCCGCTGCGTCCGGCCGACCCGGTACCCGTTTGCATCGACTGACCTCAACCTGCGCGCGACTCTTTACCGTGTAATCACAGACCATTAAGGTTGATGGCCCGTTAAGCCGCGGCTTGTGCAACGAGCCAAAAGCATTTGTTAACGGCGTGCGGCGCTAAATCCTGCTTAGCTTCCCTGCCCTGATCGCACGTGTGCGCCGCGTCCAACCGTCATGATCGATCTTTGCAAACGTTTTGGTCACCGGACGGGCCTGTGTCCAGAGCCCGCACCCTCCGGCAATGATGCGCCGGACCGTAAGGCATGGCAGACGGTGGCGCCCGGTCGGGTCGAGCCCTGGTCGGGAGAAATCAGGATCGGTTCGCCCGGGGTCGGCCGTATCGGCGACGTACTGGTCACGGTCAACGACACAGTCTTTGCCGGCGAAGCGCTGATCCGCCTCGATGACGACGAGGTGCGCAACCGGCACGCGAAAGCCGAATTGCAGTACAGCCTGCGCAAGCGGGCACGTCCGTCGGCCCAACGCAGGAATGCCGAGCGGCGAAAGCACGAGGATGCGGTCGCCGATGCCGAGCGCGCCGTCGTTGACGAGCGCGCCGCCGTCGACCGCGCGGCAGCGGCGAAGCGTGCCGGCACCGGCTCCGATGATGATCTCGCGACGGCGCGCAAGAATCTGTCGAATGCGCGGGAGCAGTTGCGGCAACGGCAGGCCGAGCTTGCCAGTTACGAGGACGATGCACCCGCTACCACGCCGACCGAGCTTGACCAGCAGGTGGCCATGGCGCGGCTCGATCTCCGGGGAGCCGAGGCCGCGCTCGACAACCTGACCATCCGCGCGCCGATCGCTGGAACGGTGTTACAGGTCAATGTCAGGGCCGGCGAACTCGCCTCGCCTTCCGCTCCGCAGCCGCTTGTGATCATCGGCGATGTCTCGAAGCTGCGCATCCGAGCCGAGATCGATGAGCGCGATTACGGCGCGATCAAAGTCGGCCACCGCGTCATCGTGCGTTCGCCGGCGTTTCGCGACCGCGAGGTCAAGGGCACGGTCTCCTCAATTGCTCCGATCATCGGGGCCGGGCGCATCGGCGCACGCGGACAGCGCAACCTCACCGATGTCAATGTCGCAGAGGCGCTGATTGATCTCGCCGAGCCCGGCCCGCTTGCGGTGGGGATGAAGGTCGACGTGTATTTCAGCCGCGAGGCGGCGCAGCGGTGAGTTGAACTGGCTTGGTGTCCACTCGTCCCCGCGAAAGCGGGAACCCAGCGCGAAGGGTTTGCTTGGATTCCCGCTTGCGCGGGACTGCGCGGCGAAAGCGCTGCCCGCCCTTGCCTACTCCACGTCCTCGACCTTCTCCGGCCCGGTGCCGAATGCCTTCTGCGCCAGCGTCGCCTCCATGAATGGGTCGAGATCGCCGTTGAGGACGCCGCCGGTGTCCGAAGTCTGCACGCCGGTGCGTAAGTCCTTCACCATCTGATAGGGTTGCAGCACATAGCTGCGAATCTGATGCCCCCAGCCGATGTCGGACTTGGCGGCCTGGTCGGCCGCCGCCTGCGCTTCGCGTTTCTTCAATTCGGCTTCATAGAGCCGCGCGCGCAGCATCTGCCAGGCCGTCGCGCGGTTGCGGTGCTGCGAACGGTCGTTCTGGCAGTAGACCACGATGTTGGTCGGGATGTGGGTCAACCGAATTGCGGACTCGGTCTTGTTGACGTGCTGTCCGCCGGCGCCGCTGGCTCGCAGCGTGTCGGTGCGTACATCGGATTCCTTGATGTCCACTTTGATGCGGTCGTCGATCACCGGATAGACGGTGACGCTCGCGAACGATGTGTGCCGTCGCGCGTTCGAATCGAACGGCGAGATACGCACCAGGCGGTGCACACCACTCTCGGTCTTGAGCCAACCATAAGCGTTACGGCCCTTGACCTCGATGGTCGCCGACTTGATTCCAGCCTCTTCGCCTGACGTCTCCTCGAGGAACTCGACCTTGAAGCCGTGCTGCTCGGCCCAGCGCGTATACATGCGCAGCAGCATGTTGGCCCAGTCCTGGCTCTCGGTGCCGCCGGCACCGGCATGGACCTCGAGGTAGCTGTCGTTGGAATCGGCCTCGCCTGAGAGCAGCGCTTCCATTTCGCGCCGGCCGACTTCGCTCTTGAGGACCTTGAGCGCCGCCTCGGCATCACGCACGACAGACTCGTCATTCTCGGCTTCGCCGAGATCGATCATCGTGATCTGGTCATCGAGCTCCCGCTCGATGCGACCAATGGAGGTGAGCTGGTCCTCGAGCGCAGTGCGCTCCTGCATCACGCGTTGGGCGCGCTGCTGATCATTCCAGAGATTCGGGTCTTCCGACTCTCGGTTGAGCTCTTCCAATCGCCGGCGCGCCTTGTCGACGTCAAAGATGCCTCCTCAGCAGCCCGATCGACTGCTTGATCTGATCGACGACAGTTTGAACCTCGGCGCGCATTGCGGTGCCCATTTAAATCTCAATCGATTGGCGGGATGTAACGACTGTCCGATGCCGACGCAACTGCCGCGACGGCGGCAGTAGCGACGGCGTTCAAGCCGTCGAGTTCTCAGTAAAGGCCGCGGCCGGAGAACAGGCCGGGGAAGCCGCTTGGCGGAGGAGCCTGCTGCTGCGGCGGTGGAGCGCCACGGCCATCATCAGACACGCCCATCATAGAGTAGCCATCGGGCGGCGCGGTGCCAGGCTTGAAGCCTTCGAGGATGGATGCCTCTCCCGGTCCGGCGCGCAGGCCGGTTCGCGGGTTGACGCGAATGAGCTTGATACCGGCCGGCACGCGGAACGGCACCGCCGGCCGATCGGCGAGCGCGACTTTCAGGAAGTCACGGACGATCGGGGCCGCCAGCGTCCCACCGGTGCCGCCGCGGCCGAGGTGGCGCGGCTTGTCGTAACCGACATAGACGCCAACGACCATCTCGGGCGAGAAACCGATGAACCAGGCGTCCTTTTCATCGTTGGTGGTACCGGTCTTGCCGGCGATCGGCTTGCCGACCTCGCGGATGATGGTGGCGGTTCCGCGTTGTACGACGCCCTCCATCATCGAGGTGATCTGATACGCGGTCATCGGATCGAGCACGCGCTCGCGCCGATCGATCACGGTCGGCTCGGGCTGGCCACCCGACCAGGCTTCCGAGCTGCAGCCGCGGCATTCGCGCTGATCGTGCCGGTAGATGGTGTGGCCATAGCGGTCCTGGATGCGGTCGATCAATGTGGGCGTGATCTTACGGCCGCCGTTGTCTAACATCGCATAGGCTGCGGCCATCTTCAGCAAGGTGGTCTCGCCGGCGCCAAGCACGAATGAGATGTAAGGGGTCGGATTGTCATAGATGCCAAAGCGCTTGGCGTATTCGCCGATCAACGGCATGCCGAGATCTTGCGCGAGCCGCACCGTCATCACGTTGCGGGAGCGCTCAATGCCGAACCGCAGCGTGGACGGCCCGTAGAACTTGCCTTCATAGTTTTCCGGCCGCCAGATGCCCGACCCGGTATCGATCTCGAGCGGTGCGTCCAGCACGATGGTGGAAGGCGTATAGCCGTTATCGAGCGCGGCAGCGTAGACCAGCGGCTTGAACGAGGAGCCAGGCTGCCGCAGCGCCTGAGTCGCACGGTTGAACTGGCTTTGGTCGAACGAGAAGCCGCCGACCATCGCGAACACGCGGCCGGTGTTCGGATCGAGCGCAACGATGCCGCCGGAGACTTCGGGAAGCTGACGCAGCCGGAACTGCGCTTCCCCGTCCGGGACTGGATCGACATAGATGACGTCGCCGACCTCGAGCACCTGCGAGATGCGCGTCGGCACGCGGCCACGCTTCGGCCCGGACGCGGCCTTGGCCCAGCGCACGCCGTCGAGGTGGATGGAGCCATATTCGCGCTGTTTGACCAATGCGCCACCCTGGTCGCGCGCCGGTTGGAAACCGATACGCGCCGCTCGTTCGGAGATTTCGAGGACCACCGCCAGCCGCCATGGCTGGATGTCAGCCAGCGCCTTGATGTCAGCGAGACGAGCGCCCCAATCGCCGGTCACTTCGATCTTCTGGAGCGCGCCGCGATAGCCGACCTTCTCGTCGAACCGGACAAGACCATCGATCAGCGCCTTGCGCGCGGCCTTCTGGAGACCTGGATCGAGCGTCGTGCGCACCGACAGGCCGCCCTCGTAAAGCTTGTTCTCGGTGTACTTGTCGGCGACGTAGCGGCGGACTTCCTCGGCAAAGTATTCCGACGCGGCGATCTGCGCACCGGTCGAGCGCGTCGTCACCGTCAACGGATCGCGCTTCGCCTGTTCGGCGGCCTGCGGAGTCACGAACCCGTCTTCGACCATGCGGTCGATGACGTAGTTGCGCCGCGCGATCGCGTCGTCGCGGCGGCGGAACGGATGGTAGTTGTTCGGCCCTTTCGGCAGCGCAGCGAGATAGGCGGCTTCCGGGAGGTTGAGCTCGTGGACGGACTTGTTGAAGTACAGCAGCGACGCGGCGGCCACTCCATAAGCGCCGATCCCGAGATAGATCTCATTGAGGTAGAGCTCGAGAATCTTCTCCTTGGAGAAGGCGCGCTCGATCTTCATCGCGAGCAGCGCTTCCTTGATTTTGCGGGTCAGCGACAGTTCGTTGGTCAGCAGGAAGTTCTTGGCAACCTGCTGGGTGATCGTGGACGCGCCTTGTGGACGCCGGCCAGAGCCGTAGTTCTGCAGATACGCAATGCCGGCGCGGGCGACGCCCACGAAGTCGATGCCGTTGTGATCGTAGAAAGTCTTGTCCTCGGCCGCGATGAAGGCGTTGGTCACCAGCCGCGGCACCGCCTGGATCGGCAGGTAAAGCCGACGCTCGCGGGCATATTCCGCGAGCAACTGCCCGTCGGCAGCGTGCACGCGGGTCATCACCGCCGGTTCATAATCCTGAAGCTGTGAATAATCCGGCAGTTCCTGCGAGAAATGCCAGAGTGCCCCGGCCACGGTAGTCACGCCGGCCAGGAACACGATGGTTCCGCCGGCGAAAATCCAGCCAAAGAAGCGCAGAAATAGTCTCATGACCGATTCACTCGCCCCCGGCCCAGTTGGACCCAAATTCCCGCTGTTTTATGTTAAAACTGAGGCCATTACACCTTATGTCTTATCGTGATTTGTGGCGTCTGTCTTAACCTCATTTCTGGCGCCGCGGGCCACCGCCGGCGACTCGCGTGGTGAAGTATGTATCGATTGCCTTCGCGATCGAAGCTGCCGTCCGGGCCCGCCATGCCTCCGAGGTCAGATGCTTAAGATCCCCGCGGTTCGAAACATAGCCGAGTTCGACCAGGACCGAGGGGACGTCGGGCGCTTTGAGCACCCGGAATCCGGCGGAGCGCAGCGGATCCTTGTGCAGCCGGGTGGCCTTGCGCATCTCGGCCACCAACCCGCGCGCGAACTGCATCGAGAAAGATTTGGTTTCGCGCAGCGCCAGGTCGAACAGGATACCGGCGACGTCATCGGGCTCCCCCGACAGGTCGAGCCCCGCGATCGCATCCGCCCGGTTCTCGTTTTCGGCAAGCCGCGCGGCGGCGGCGTCCGACGCAGTCTCCGATAGCGTGTAAACGGTCGCGCCCTGGGCATCGCCGTCACCCCGCGCCAGCGCATCGGCATGGATCGAGACGAACAGCCAAGCCTGTCGGGCGCGCGCGATACTCACCCGTTCGCCGAGCGGAACGAAGGTATCGTCGGTGCGCGTCATAACCACGCGGTATTTGCCGCTTTTTTCGATCTGGTCCCGCAGCAGCAGCGAAAACTCGAGCACGATGGATTTTTCCAGTTCGCCGCTCGCGGCGCGCGTGCCGTCATCAATTCCGCCATGCCCCGGATCGATGACGACCAGCGGCCGCGGATCCGCCTTTTCGTCCGGTGTCGGCGGGGGGCGCTGGCTGTAGCTCTGCTCGGGCGCGCGGTTCTCGAGCGCGATGGCACGCAGGAATGCCTCACGATCAACGGCGGTCAGGTCGAGTATCAGCCGGGCCGGCTGCTCGTTGTTCGATTCGAGCACGAAGGCGCGATCGATTCGGGCGGGCTTCGCCAGGTCGATGACCATGCGGGAGCCGCCCTGCATGACCAGGCCGAATCGGAACGCCTTGATCAGCCCGCGCCCCCTTTCGCCGGTGCGAGCCGGGAATTGGAAGGTCACCTGCGGCATGTCGATGACCACCCGATACGGGTTGGCCAGCGTGAAAGCGCGGATATCGACCTTGCGGCTGAAATCGACGACCAGCCGCGTCTGGGTCTCGTCACCGCCCACCCTGACCGCGCTGGCGACCGGGAAATCGCCCCGCACCCGGGTTTCTGTCGCGCCTGCCCGCTCAGAGGCCCACGAGCCACCGAGCAAGATTATGGCGATGGCGACAGCCCAGCGCGCTACGCGGATAGACATCGAGTCCCGAGCCCCTCCCAACAGCCGTCTTACTCCATTAGGAGGGCGTGGGGTTAATCGTTACTTAAAGCTTGCCGAATTGCCCCGACAGGGCCTGCAGCCTGCCTGTGACCCGGCCAGAGGTTGCTTGCCAATAGCGGCCCACGGCCGTAAGAAGGTCAGGCTGACGGTTAACAGTTCCGGTTGTGCCGCGTTCGACATCCGGCAGCCCGTTTTCAGGGCGGCCCCGATCGCAGGGGTGGTCATCCAGACGGGTGAAAAGCGTCCGCAGCGTTCCCGATCCGGCGCGCCGCGGTCGACCAGCCGATGCACATGTAGAGGACAACCGGTCGTGCGGGAACATCGTTCTCGGGCTACGGCGTGGCGGCTCACCATCGGGCCGCAATTCCGTCCAAGGTCGTCAGCCAAGAACCCGCGTCGGCGCCAGCGCGCTGCCGCAACGTAACGGGCCAAGGTCATGCTTCGACCGCGCATTGAGCGAAACCACCATCGCCACTTTAGCGAGGCTGCGTCGTTGAGCGACGTCCTGGCCGGCGATGCTTGCGTGTCGCATGCGGACAAGGCCCATCCATTCCCTCATCTGTTCGGTTCCAGATCGCGCCGTATGGCTGCGCCCAAGTGGCGTCGCATGACGGCCGCGCGCGGACCGACGCCCAAGAGATTGTTCAATGCCCAACAAAATGCTTATCGATGCCACCCACCCGGAGGAGACCCGGGTGGTGGTCATGCGCGGCAATCGTGTCGAAGAATTCGACTTCGAGTCTGCCAATCGTAAACAACTCCGCGGCAACATCTATCTTGCGAAGGTGACGCGCGTTGAGCCGTCGCTGCAGGCCGCGTTCGTGGATTACGGCGGCAATCGCCACGGCTTCCTCGCCTTCAGCGAAATCCATCCGGATTACTATCAGATCCCTGTCGCGGACCGGCAGGCACTGATTGACGAGGAAGAGCGCGCCCAGCGCGAAGCCGATGCCGAAGCCGACAACTATGCGCGGCGGCGCGCCGAGCGCGGGCAAGCCGCCTCGCGACGGCAGGAGCGGGTCGCGAGCGAGCCGCACGATGGCGATCACGACGACGACCATCATCACGACGATCACGAGCATCCCGACGACAGCCATGGCATGGCAGCGGATCACGATCACGAGGCGCCGCATCAGGAGCCCGATTCGGAAATCACGTCTGCTGAAGCGCTGGCGGTAACGGCCGCGGACGAGATCAATCTCGAGCAGTTGCAAACGAGCAGCGCCGACGACTCCGTTCCTGCCCAAAGTGCCGAGACGATCGCGATTCGTTCAGAGCAGCCCTCGAATGACGAAGACGGCGAGCATGGCGCCCCGGTTTCAGCCGACGCTTCGAACGGCGATGCAGCCAACGGTGATGGCGGCAACGGCGAGCGCGCCAACGGTGACGGCGCCAACATCACCGAGGTTTCCGGTCCGGGATCGAGCGGCGACGACGAAGCGATCGAGTCGGTCGGAGGCGCCGATGCGATGGAGGAAGTGCCGGAGCGTCCGCATCGTCCGCGGCGTCAGTACAAGATCCAGGAAGTCATCAAGCGCCGGCAGGTCATGCTGGTGCAGGTCGTCAAGGAAGAGCGAGGCACCAAGGGCGCCGCGCTGACCACCTATCTATCGCTCGCCGGCCGCTATTCGGTGCTGATGCCCAACACCGCGCGGGGCGGAGGCATCAGCCGCAAGATCACCGACGCGCAGGACCGCCGCCGCCTCAAGGAGGTCGCGCAGGAGCTCGAAGTGCCGGAAGGCATGGGCGTGATCCTCCGCACCGCGGGTGCCAGCCGCACCAAGACGGAGGTCAAGCGCGACTTCGAATATCTCCTGCGGCTGTGGGAGAACGTCCGCGATCTGACGTTGAAATCCACCGCACCGACGCTGGTCTACGAGGAGGGCTCGTTGATCAAGCGCTCGATCCGCGATCTTTACAGCAAGGACATCGACGAAATCCTGGTCGGCGGCGATGACGGCTATCACGAGGCGCGTGACTTCATGCGCATGCTCATGCCGAGCCATGCCAAGAACGTGAAGCCATTCCGCGAGACGCTGCCGATCTTCACCCGCTTCGCGATCGAGCACCAGCTGGACGCCATGTTCCAGCCGGTCGTGCAGCTTCGTTCCGGCGGCTACATCGTCATCAACCAGACCGAAGCGCTGGTAGCAATCGACGTGAACTCCGGCCGCGCCACGCGCGAGCACCACATCGAGGACACTGCGCTCAAGACCAATCTCGAAGCCGCCGACGAGATCTCGCGGCAGCTTCGGTTGCGCGATCTTGCCGGTCTCGTCGTCATCGACTTCATCGACATGGACGAGAAGCGCAACAACCGCACCGTCGAGCGGCGCCTGAAGGAGGCGCTCAAGCAAGACCGCGCGCGCATCCAGGTCGGCCATATCTCACATTTCGGGCTGCTCGAGATGTCGCGCCAGCGCATCCGCTCGAGCGTGCTCGAAAGCTCGACCGACAAGTGCCCGCAGTGCGGCGGCACCGGGCACGTGCGTTCGGTTTCGTCGGTCTCGCTCCAGCTCCTGCGCTCGATCGAGGAGATGCTGCTCAAGGGCGCGACCCACAACATCATCGTGCGCACCCGCACCGATATCGCCCTTTACCTGCTCAACCACAAGCGTGCGCATCTGCGCACGCTCGAGGAGCGGTTCCGTATCGCTATCACGGTCAATGCCGATGCGACGATCGCGGGCCAGACCTCCTATGTCGTCGAGAAGGGCGAGCAGGTCCACAGCCTCGAACAGGCGAAGGCGATCGCCGCACAACCGATTGCCGCAGTCCCGATCACCGACGATGAGGATGAGTTGGTCGAGGACGACGAGGTCGTCGAGGAGATCGACGGCGAGGTCGAAGCGGTTGATGAAGACCAGCCACAGGTGACGCGTGGCGAACGTGAAGGCGGGCGCGAGGGTGGTCCACGCCGTCGACGCCGGCGGCGTGGACGGCGCGACGGCGGCGAAGCGCGTGAAGGCCGTGACGATGCTTTCGCCCCTGAAGCGGCACCGGAGCGCAGCGCTCAGGCGGACGACGCCAGTGGCGTCGCGGCGGAGGGCGAGGGCGCTGACGAAGCCGGTGCCGAGCACGAGCCCGGATCTGGCGAACGCAATGGTGACGGCCGGCGACGGCGCCGCGGGCGCCGCGGTGGACGGCGCAATCGCCGCGGCCGTAACGGCGAAGATCTGCGGACGCCGTCGGACGGAGTGACCGCGTTCGAGGGCGATGAGGGCCCCGAAGCTAGCGAGCCCGATGCGACCAACGAGACTCCGTCCGAGCGATACGAAGAGCAGCATGAGGCCTATTCTCCGCCGCACGAGGACCGTGCTCCGGAGCCTGCGTCCTTCGAAACGGCGCCGCCAGCGCCCCCCTCTCCTCTTGCTGAACAGCCTGAGGCGGCGCCGCCGCAACCGGAGCGCTCGGCGCCGCAACGGCGATCCACGGTGCGCGAGCGCGCACCCGTGGGGTTCAGCGGAGAGCCGGAGACGGCTTCGCCCCCGCCGGTGTCGTCGCAGCCGGTCGAACTGCCGCAGCCGGTCGTCACCGAAACCGCAAATGCCGAGACTGCCGAGCAGCCGCGGCGCTCCGGCTGGTGGCGCAGGCGCTAGATCTCTTGGCAAGCAAAGTCGGGCAGCGCATGCTGCCCGGCGGGAGCACGCCATGAAGAGCGCCTGGATCGACGGTGACGCGCGGGCCTTGGTGAATCGCTATGCCCGCGACGGCATCGGCTCCGATATCGCATTGCGCGTCTACACGACACGCCTGCTCGGGCGCGATCCGCTCCTCGTGCTGCACGGTGGCGGCAACACCTCGGTGAAAACCGCCATCCCCGACCTGCTCGGAGATACGACTGACGTCATCTGCATAAAAGGTTCGGGAGCCGACATGGCAGACATCGAGCCCGCCGGATTGCCGGCGGTCCGGCTCGATCGCCTGCGCAAGCTCCGGTCACGCGCGGCGCTCAGCGACGAGGACATGGTCCGCGTGCAACGCGAGAACCTGCTCGACCCGGGCGCGCCCAATCCATCGGTCGAGACGCTGTTGCACGCTTTCCTGCCGCATAAGTTCGTCGACCACACCCACGCGACGGCGGTGCTGAGCCTGGTCGATCAGCCCGATGGCGAAGCGATCTGTACCGAGGCCTATGACGGACGCGCCAGCATCGTGCCTTACATCATGCCGGGCTTCGCGCTCGCAAAAGCTGCGGCCGATGTGTTCGAGAAGGCGCCCGACGTCGACGGACTGATCCTGCATAAACATGGCATTTTCACCTTTGGCGAGACTGCTCGCGAAGCCTATGAGCGGATGATCGCGTTGGTCACCCGCGCGGAGGAACGGCTCGCCCGCAACCGCAAGGCCGTGTTCGTCACCGCGCAATTGCCGCAGGCCGTCGCGCCGCGCACCGCCGTCGCGCCGTTGCTGCGTGGCGCTGCAAGCCTCAAGGACGACAGGACCGAGGGCGCATGGCGGCGGCTCATTCTCGATTTCCGTGCCACGCCCGCAGTGCTCGATTTCGTCAACGGCGCGGAAGTCGCTCGCTACAGCCAGGCCGGCGTGGTCACGCCCGACCACACCATCCGCACCAAGAACTGGCCGCTCCTCCTGCCCGCTCCGGCCGACGGCAAGCTCGATGACTTCAAGCGCGCCGCGCACGACGCCGTGGCAGCCTTCATCGACAACTACATGGCCTATTTCGCGCGCAACAACGAACGTGTCGGCGGCATCAAAAAGCCGCTCGACCCGCTGCCGCGCATCGCGCTGGTGCCGGGGCTCGGCCTGTTCGGGCTCGGGCGGTCCAAGAAGGAAGCCCGCGTTGCCGCCGACCTGGCGGAATCGGCGATCGGGACGATCACTGATGCCGAAGCGATCGGCCGGTTCGAGTCGATCCCCGAAGCCGACATGTTCGACATGGAATACTGGTCGCTCGAACAGGCCAAGCTTGGCGCCGCCAAAGAATTGCCGCTCACCGGACAGGTGGCGGCAATCACTGGCGCGGCCGGCGCGATCGGCTTCGCGACCGCTAAGGCCTTCGCCGCTGCCGGCGCGGAGGTCGCGTTGCTCGACGTTGACGACGCCGGCGTTACCGCGAAGGCAAAGGCGATCGGCGGCGCCGCGCTCGCCATGCGCTGCGACGTGACCGATGCTGCATCGGTCCAGGCCGCCTTCGACACGATCGCCGAGACCTTCGGTGGCGTCGATATCGTGGTGTCGAATGCGGGCGCCGCGTGGCAGGGCCGCATCGGCGAGGTCGATGAAGCGACCCTGCGCAAAAGCTTCGAACTGAATTTCTACGGTCACCAGCGCGTGGCGCAGGCGGCGGTGAAGGTCATGCTCGCGCAGAGCACCGGCGGCTGCCTCCTGTTCAACGTGTCCAAACAGGCGGTGAACCCGGGCCCGAACTTCGGGCCTTATGGGCTGCCGAAGGCGGCGACGCTGTTCCTGGTGCGCCAATACGCCGTCGATTACGGCGCCGACGGCATCCGCGCCAATGCGGTCAATGCCGACCGCATCCGCTCAGGGCTGCTCACCGGCGAATTTCTCGCCGAGCGCTCGAAGGCGCGTGGCGTGTCCGAGAAGGATTATATGAGCGGCAACCTGCTGCATCGCGAGGTGAGCGCCGATGACGTCGCGCAAGCCTTCCTGGCGCAGGCACTCGCGCTCAAGACCACCGCCGACGTCACCACCGTCGACGGCGGCAACATCGCGGCGGCGATGCGGTAGTATGTCCGCAACTGCCCGGAAGCGTAGC
>WHTP01000064.1 GCA_009377695.1 Hyphomicrobiales bacterium
ACAGATCGATGTGTTTTGCTACCGCCCTGGATAAGGCGTTCGAGAAAATCGATTGCATGATCGCGATCCTCAGCTGCCAAGCAAAGAATCGCCTTTATGAATCAACTCAACGCCTTATCCAACCGCGTCGAGTACTATGGTTCTGGTTAGTCTTCGATACTGACGATGGTCGCATCGTTCTGTTGCAGCCAGCGTCAACGCTGCTGTTCGCGAAGCGGAGCACATCGAACGCCACTATGGAGACCGGAACTTTAGCTCGTAGACAATGAATGAGCAGGCGGATACGCGCAATTCGCTAAAAAAATCTGGTTCGCTGCCAAAAGCCGCGACGAGTTTCGGCGCCGAGCGAAAACTGCGCTACGCAATTCCTGTGATCTTATCGCGCCACATCGCGGCGACCACCGCTGCGATCAGCACGATCATCGCGCAGACCAGCGCGACGCAGGCCGGCCAGCCGGCCCGCTCCCAGACAAGCCCCGGCAGGAACGCGCCAAAACTGCCGCCGATATAGAAGAATGTCACATAGAGGCCGACCGCGGACGAGCGGCCCTCCTTTGCCGTCAACGCGACATAGCCGGTCGAGATCGCCTGCGAGATCAGGCCGCACACCGCACAGACTGCGAGGCCCGCGATGATCGCCACCAGCGATGGGATCAGCGTCAGCAGGATGCCGCAGATCCAGACCGCGCAATTGCCGATCATGAACGGCCGCCGCCCGAGCCGATGGATGAAACGGCCGGTCATCGGCGTGATCGCCGAGCCAAGCAGATAGACGATGACGACCGATCCAAGCAGCGTCGCCGAGAACGAGTACGGCGGCGCTGCAAGCACAAAGTTGATGTAAGTGAACGCCGCGATGAAATTGAACAGCGTCCCGAATCCCACCGCATAGGTGGCGACGAGTTGCGGATTGCGCAGGTGCCGCAGCATCTGCGTGAGCGATGACGTCAGATTTTTCGAGCGAACGAAGTTGCGCTCGCGCGGCAATAGCGCCGCCACCGCGCCGGCGGCCGCGAGCGTGAACAATGCCAGCACCACGTAGGCGCTGCGCCAGCCGATGAGATCGGATAGAACGCCGGTGACGAACCGTCCGCTGAATCCGCCCAGGCTCGCGCCGGAGGTATAGATGCCGGCCATGCCGGTGACCTCCGCCGCCGGCCATTCGTCGCCGATATAGGCGATGATCACGGCAAAGATCGACGGTAACGCCAAGCCTTGCACGAAGCGCCAGAACACCAGCGACTGCAGGTCGGATGCGAATGCGATCATCAGCGTCGGGATCGTGACCACCACCATCGCGGCGGTGATGACGCGCTTGCGCCCGAGCACGTCCGCCGCGGCGCCGCTGAACGGGGCGGTGAGGGCGACCGCCAGCGTGCCGGCGGTCATGGTTGCGCTGATGGCGGCCGCGCTGACGGAGAACTCCGTTGCCCACGATGGCAGTAAGGCCTGCGGGGAATAGAGATTGATGAAGGTGCAGTAGCCGGCGAGGCCGACGGCGAGGCCGCGGGCGAACCTGCCGGTGGGACGTGGCGTGGCTGGGATCATGCCAGCGCCGCCTGGGCGCGCTGCAACGTCTCGTCCGGCGTTCCCGAGGCGTCGACGCGGCGCCAGGCGAGAGCGCCGAGGTCGTAGCTCTCCTGCGCGCGTGCCACGTTCGCATTGGCGTCGGATGCATCGCGCTCCCGTGTCCCTGCCCGGCGGGCGCGTGTCGGCACGTCCGCTTCGAGGAACAGCCCTTGGAAGCGCGCGCCGATGGCCGATGCCGCGCGTTCGGCCCGCTCACGTTCGTCAGGTCGCGCAAACACCGCGTCGGCAACGGCCGAATGACCGGCGGCAACGGCGCGTCGCGCCTTCTCGATGATTGCGGCATAGACGCGCGCGTTCACGTCCGGTGTGTAGGCATCCTGCGGCAGAGGCTCGAACTCGTCACGGCCCAGCAGCGCCTTGCGCTCGATATCGGAGCGCACGACGACCGCGCCCGGCGCTGGAGCGAGCGACGGCGCGAGCGCGCGTGCTAGCACAGACTTGCCGGTGCCGGACAGGCCGCCGACCGCGACCATGACCGGCGGCGCCGGCGCGATAAAGCGGCGCGCCCAATCAAAATAGGTGCGGGCACTGCGCGCAATCTCCGGTCGCTCATCCGGCTTCGCATGCTCCAGCCGCGCCGCCGTGACCTTGGCGCGGATTGCCGCCCGCATCGACAGGAAGAACGGCAGGAGGGCAAGTGCATCGAGGTTCTCGTCTCGCTTCGCTTCGACCAGGTAGCGGTTGAAGACGATGTTTGCGGCCGGCGCGAGGTGGCGTTCGACCAAATCCATCAGCAGGAAGGCAAGATCGTAGAGCACATCGCCGGAGGCAATGACTTCGCTGAACTCGATCGCGTCAAACAGCACAGGCCGGTTGTCGAGCAGCGCGATATTGCCGAGATGCAGGTCACCATGGATGCGGCGGATGAAGCCCATCCGACCACGCTCGACCAGCAGCGGATGGATGCGCGTGAAGGTCTTGTGCCCGGCTTCGGCGAATGCGCGGTTCTCGTCGGGAGGAAACAGATCGGGGTGCTGGCCGAAAGCCTCGACATGCTCGTCGATGTAGCTTTTGAGCGCCGCGATCCAGCGCGCGGCGTCGGCCGGCGTCGCATCGGCGTGGGAGGCGGCGACGGTGCGGCCGAGCGCGTCGGCCAGCTTTGCATCGATCTCTCCCGCGGCCGCGAGATGGTCGAGCGTGCGTCGCTCGTCGAAGCGCCGCATCTCGACCGCCCATTCGACCGGTTCGCCGCTGCCATCGAGCGCGAGCCGGCCGTCGGCCTCGCGCGTGATCGCGACGACGCGGCGGTAGATGCCGGGCGCGGTGCGGCGGTTGATGGCAAGCTCGGTTTCGCAGGCGGCCTTGCGCTTTGCGAGCGTCGAGTAGTCGAGAAACGGAAAGCGCACTGCGCGTTTGATCTTGAAGACGAGGTCACCGGCAAGAAACAGTGACGCCGCATGGGTGTCGATCCTCTTCACCGCATGGCCGCCATGCGTTGCAGGGTCGGCAAGCAACGCAAAGACTGCGTCCTGCGAGTCGGCGGTATCATTCATCGGCACACTCTATTTCCTGGCACCATTGAATTCCCTGGGACCATTGACGGTCATACAGATAGCCCCGAACTTGTTCCGTCACGTCCGCACGAAACCAAGGAGGACCGCGTGCTTGTCGATTTTCGCATCTATCGCGTCAGACCCGGAATGGCTCAGGCCCAGATGGACGTTTACGAGAAATATGGCCTGCCGACGCAAGTCCAATATTGCGGCGAGCCGATTGCCTACCTCTCCGCGGAGAGTGGCGAGCTCAACACCTTGGTGCACCTTTGGGCATTCGAGGATGCCGGCGATCGCGCTGCGCGTCGCGCCGCCATGACCAAGGAACCGGCCTGGCAGGAGTATGTGCGCAAGAACGCGGAGACCGGCTACATCGTCGACCAACGCACCAGCCTGATGGTGCCGGCGAAGTTCGCGCCGATTAGGCGTTAGCACTGGCGTGTCCCGGGCGCACGGCAGCGCGCGCGTTAGCGAAGTGGTGCGGTGCAGTCCCGGGACCCCGGTTTCTTCGAAATAGGCAAGCGGGTAAGCAACCGGGTCCCGGATCAGCAGTGCGCCGCTAGCGCGCTGCACCGCGTCCGGGACACGTGTATAACTGCAGCCGCAAACGATACGGAGAACTCAATGCGCCCCAGCGACGGCATGCGGACAGGCGGCGAGGTGCTCGCCGACCAACTCGTCATCCATGGCGTGCGCCATGTGTTTTGCGTGCCGGGTGAAAGCTACATCGCCGCGCTCGACGGCCTGTACGGCAGTCCGATCGAATTGACCGTATGCCGCCAGGAGGGCGGCGCGTCGATGATGGCCGAGGCGATCGGCAAGGCGACCGGCCGGCCCGGCATCTGCTTCGTCACTCGCGGGCCGGGCGCCACCAATGCGTCGGCCGGCCTGCATATTGCCCGCCAGGACTCGACACCGATGATTCTGTTCGTCGGCCAGGTCGGCCGCGACATGCGCGAGCGCGAGGCGTTCCAGGAGCTCGACTATCGCGCGGTGTTCGGCTCGATCGCCAAATGGGTGACCGAGATCGACGATCCCGCCCGCATCCCGGAGCTGGTGTCGCGCGCCTTCTCCATCGCGACCAATGGACGCCCGGGACCGGTGGTGGTGGCGCTGCCGGAGGACATGCTGGCCGAGCGGGTCACCGTGGCCGACGCGCCGGCCTTCGAGCCGGTCGAGACCTGGCCGGGCGCGGCCGAGATCGAGCGCATGCGGCAACTGCTCGCGGCTGCCGCCGGCAATCACCATCGGCCGCTGGTCGGAAGCGGCGAGCGCAGGGTTGATGCGCTTCGCCGAGCGCTTCGACATTCCGCTGGTGACGTCGTTCCGCCGCAGCCACGTCGTCGATCCGTTGCATCCGAGCTATGCGGGCGATCTCAGCAGCGGTCCGAATCCAAAACTCCTTAATCGCGTGAAGGCGGCCGATCTCATTCTTCTGATCGGCGGCCGGCTCGGTGAATGGCCGTCGCAGGGCTATACATTACTCGACGTTCCGGTGCCGAAGCAGACGCTCATTCATGTGCATCCCGGCATCGAAGAGCTTGGTCGTGTGTACCGGCCGCATCTC
This sequence comes from Hyphomicrobiales bacterium, assembly GCA_009377695.1. Lineage (GTDB taxonomy): Bacteria > Pseudomonadota > Alphaproteobacteria > Rhizobiales > Xanthobacteraceae > VAZQ01. The sequence goes on from WHTP01000064.1 coordinate 4,651, forward strand.
GCCATCCATGCAACCCCGACCGCGTTTGTCGCCGCGCTTGGGCAGATCGCCGCGCCCAACGACATTCGCTGGCGCGATGAGACCAAGGCAGCGCATGCGGACTATCGCGCGTTCTCGGACAAGCCGACGGTGGTCCCGGGACCGGTGAATCTCGGCGAGATCGTCGTTGGCTTGCGCGATGCGTTGCCGGACGACGCCGTGGTCACGACCGGTGCCGGCAATTTCTCGATCTGGGTGCAGCGCTTCCACCGCTATCGCCGCTACGGCACGCAATACGCGCCGGCGTCGGGCTCCATGGGCTATGGATTGCCGGCGGCCGTCGCGATGAAGCGGCTCTATCCGCAGCGCACCGTTGTGGCGTTTTGCGGCGACGGCGATTTCATGATGACGGGCCAGGAGTTCGCGACCGCCGTGCAATACGACCTGCCGATCATCGTGATCCTCGTCGACAACAGCATGTACGGCACCATCCGCATGCACCAGGAGCGCCACCATCCCGGCCGCGTGATCGCGACGACGTTGCGCAATCCGGATTTTGCAGCCTACGCGAAGGCATTCGGCGGTTTTGGGGTCACGGTCGAGAAGACCGCCGACTTCGCGCCCGCCTTCAAGGCCGCGCAGCAGTCCGGCAAGCCCGCGATCATCCACGTCAAGGTCGCTTCCGAAGCGATCACACCGTCGACCACGCTCGAGGCCATTCGCAAGCAGGCGCAGGCCGCCCAAGGTTAACGGGTGCGGGTAACCGGCGCCGCATTGCACGGTCCGGTGAATCATGGCTCACTCCTTGCCATGCCTTATCGGCGCACCGAAAACGTTCGACGCAAGCTTGCTGCGCGGCACGAGGCGATCCTGACGGCGGCGCGGGCGCTCGCTTCGGAGGGCGGCATCGCGGCGGTGCAAATCGCGCCAGTTGCCGAGCGCGCAGGCATCGCCGCCGGCACGGTCTATCGTTATTTTCCCTCCAAGACCGATCTGGTGGCCGAGCTTGTTACGACGCTGGCGCAATCCGAGATCACCGCGCTGACCAAGGCGGCCGACGCGGCCCCGGGCCCGCTGTCGGCGCTGGCGGCTGCGGTGGTCACTTTTGGCGTGCGGGCACTCGCCAACCGGCGGCTCGCATTCGCGTTGATTGCGGAGCCGGTCGGCCATGACGTGGATAACGCCCGGGTGAGATATCGGAAGGCGCTGGCGGCTGCGTTCGAGACGCGCATCCGGGCCGCTATGGCGGCTGGTCACCTGCCGGACCAGGAGCCAAGCGCGGCGGCGCCGGCGCTGGTCGGTGCATTGATCGAAGGCCTGATCGGACCGCTGGCGCCAAAAGGTGACGACGATACGGCCAGACAGCGCGCCGCAGTGCAGGCGCTCACGCTGTTTGCGCTACGCGCCTTGGGCGTGGTCGATGCACGCGCCCGCGGGCTGGTCGTGCAGACCCAAATCTCCGATGTCGCCGCGCGCTAAGCGGAGACGTCCGGCCGGAGGTCTAGGGCGGGCGCCTTTATTGCAGCGTGGCGCTGGCGATCCAGTCTGTCACCGCCCGCAGCGCGGTCTCGCGACCCGCGTCGGCCTTGCGATGGGCGTCGTATACCGCAAGCTGCGCGTCAGCCGAGGTGCCGGCCGCTGCAATCGCCTGACAGTGCCTGACGTCGCTGCTGCATTCGAGCGCGTCGGAATCCGCTGCGGTGTCTTCAATCAGGCGATCGAGCATCTCCGCGACTGTTACGGCGCCTTCTTCGGCCACGAAGGTGCCGCGCACGCCGTAACGCTGGGCACGCCACTTGTTCTCGACCACAATGGCGCGGGAGACGGCGTTCATGTCGGCATTCCGCCAAGGGTTGTTGTAGAGGTGCCGCGCCAGTGTGCGGTAGAGCGCTGCGATCGCCAGCGTATCGTCGAGCAGCGTGCAGCAATCGGGTGCCCGCAGCTCGAGCGTCGGGTGCTTAAGTGATGGCCTGATCGCCCACCACACATAGCTCGAATCTTCCATCACGCCGGCGCGTACGAGTGCGGCGACATAGGCGTCGAATTCTTCCTTGGTGCGGAAAAGCTCGGGCACGCCGGTGCGCGGCAGCTCGTCATAGGCGGCAAGCCGGTAGCCCTTGAGCCCGGTGGGGCGCGATTGCCAGAACGGCGACGACGTCGAGAGCGCCAGAAACAACGGCAGATAGGGGAGCATGCGGTACATCACGTCGATGCGCGCATCGGGATCCGGCAATTCAACATGCACGTGCATCCCGCATAACATGTTGCGCTGGCCGATCATCTGCAGGTCGTGCATGACGGTGTCGTAGCGTTCTTTCGGTGTCTGCACGGAATCGCCCCAGATCGCGGTGGGATGCGTACCGGCCGCGAGATAGGCGAAGCCGTGCTGGGCGGCAACGGCGGCCAAGGTCTTGCGCAGATCGCGAAGCTCCCTGCGGGCTCCCGCCATGCTGGTGTGCGGCGACGAGACCACCTCGATTTGCGATTGCAGCAATTCGCCTGAGATGCGGCCGCCGGTCGCCTCGCGCGCGGCCTCGAAGAAGGCCTGCGGTATCCCGCGCGCAACCGATTTGGTCTCCGCGTCCACCAGGAAATATTCTTCCTCGATGCCGATGGTGAAATCGCCGGCCATTCGTTGCCTCGGTTGGTGGTCCCACGACTCCGGGTCTAGACCAGGAAATCTGAACCAGCGTACTTGCGCGTCGGCTTTTTAAGAGGGGTAGGCGATGCCGCACGATCAACGCGGCCCGCGTCCTCCGGTTCCATCCGAAAAGGCGATATACTTCAAGAGGCTTGCGCCGGCGCTGGTGTGGCGGTTCAGACGTTCGCCATACCTTGCGGCAGGCTTCGAAGTGAACTTCTGAACCAAAGCCACACTAGATTCAAAGAGCTGCTAGTGTCCTTCGATTCCGAAGTTCTTATAGAGGCCGCTGCGAAATGGTACGAGCTTCGCAATCGGGACACTAGCAAGCTATACGTGCTGGTGTCCCTGTGAATCCGAAGTTCGTAGTAAGAGGCCGCTGCGAAAACGATACGACCTTCGGGACACTAGTGCGACATCAAAACCGGGACCGGCATCGACTTGAGGATGCTGCGGGTCACGCCGCCCAGGATGAATTCGCGCAAACGGGAATGCCCGTAAGCCCCCATGACGATGAAATCGGCGCCGCTGTCGGCGGCGTGGGCGAGAATTGCGGTTTGCACACCGACGTCACCCGCCGCGATCCGCTTGATGTCGATGTTAATGCCGTGGCGGGCGAGATGGCGTTTCATATTGGCACCGGTGATCTCGCCGCTCTTGTCCCGTTCGCCGGTCACGACCACGACTTCGATTGCCTCGGCACGCTCCAACAGTGGGATCGCGTCACCGATCGCACGCGCGGCGGGTCGGCTGCCGTCCCAGCAGATCATCACGTTGTCGAGCTTGACGCCCTGCTTTTGGATCTCCGGCACGATGATGACCGGCCGGCCTGATCCGAACAGCGCGCCTTCGATCAGCAGTTCCTCCGACACTCCTTGCTCGCGCTGGGCCTGCCCGACCACCGCGATATCGAAGCGTCGGGCGATGCGGCCGAACAGGTCGGCCGCGCCGGCAATGCTGGCGTCGAGCAGGCGGGTCTCGGCGGAGACGGAAGCATTGCGCGCCGCCGTCTCGAAATACGCGACGGCAGCCTTGGCAGCCTTGGCGTTTTCCTCGCGCTGCACTTCGATCAGGTCGGTGGGGATGCCGCCAAGCAGGCTGCCGGGGATCACGGGCTCGTAGACGAAGGAAACGCCGACGATATGGGCACCATAGGTCTTCGCCACCGAAATCGCATAATCTGCCGTGATGTCCGGCGTGGCGCCTCCGCCGAGATTGACGACCAGATCCTTGATCATCGCGTCAGATTCCCTGTTGCCATAGCGCGTCCAAGACGCGCGTGATGCGCGGAGACAACGCTTGCGGGGTGGCCGGGTTCACCGGGAGGGTTTACTTGGTGTTACCGCTATCATCGAACTGCTTGAGGTAGGCCCACAGGTTGGCGATGTCCTTCTCGTCCCGCACGCCGGCGAAGGCCATCCGCGTCCCCGGCATCCGCTGCATCGGGTTCTTGATGTATTCCGGGAAGGTCGCATCCGACCACTTGATGCCGGAGGTTTTGTTGGCCTCCGAATAGTTGAAGCCGGGGATCGTGCCGGCCTGGCGGCCGTCGAGTCCATTGAGCGGCGGGCCGAGCTTCACCTTCGCGCCCGGGCCGGCGTCGTGGCACGGGAAGCACAATCTCTTGAACACGGCCTGGCCCGCGGCCGCGTCCTGTGCGAGACCCGTTCCGGTCGACGCGATCACGAGCGCCGCCGCCAACAGACATGTCCTCATTCTCGTCTCCTGTTCCGCCGCTGCTGCCACAGCAGCTGCGGCCTGCCTCACCATGGATGCGTGGATTCGCCGTCCCCAACACAGCAATATTCGACGCGTTAACTTAGTTCCATTGCGGCACACACTGTCAACCGCCTCCCCCTGGATTCTGTCCCTGCTGAGGCATGAGGGTATGACGCGCTTTCGCATCTCATTCCCGCTATAACAGAACAGTCATAGTGGAGTGGTGCTGATGTCGGTTGCGATGCCGGAGCCGGATGCCGCGGTGCTCGCCCGCCGCGACCACATCGTTGCGGCGCTCTCGGCGATCGTGCCGGGCGAGGGCGTGATCGCCTCCGAGCTAGCAATGCGGCCCTACGAAGCCGACGGTCTGACGGCCTATCGCGCACTCCCTATGGTGGTCGTGCTGCCGGAGACGACCGAACAGGTGAGCCGCATCCTTGCTTACTGCCACCGCGAGGGCGTCAAGGTCGTGCCGCGCGGCGCGGGCACGTCCCTATCGGGTGGTGCATTGCCGCTCACCGACGGCGTGCTGCTCGGCATGGCCAAGTTCAACCGCATCCGCGAGATCGACTACGACAATCGCGTCGTGGTGGCGGAGCCCGGGGTAACCAATCTGGCCGTTACCCAGGCGGTGGAGCACGCCGGCTTCTATTACGCGCCGGACCCGTCCTCGCAGATCGCCTGCACTATCGGCGGCAATGTGGCGGAGAATTCCGGCGGCGTGCATTGTCTGAAATACGGGATGACCACCAACAACGTGCTCGGCTGTGAGCTCGTTTTGATGACGGGCGAGATCGTGCGCATCGGCGGACCGCATCTCGATGCCGGCGGCTATGATCTTCTCGGGATCATTACGGGGTCGGAAGGCCTGCTCGGGGTTGTCACGGAGATCACCGTGCGCATCCTGAAAAAACCAGAGACCGCGCGGGCGGTGCTGGTCGGCTTCACGCAATCGGAAGATGCCGGCGAATGCGTCTCGCGCATTATCAGCGCGGGCATCATTCCAGGCGGAATGGAGATGATGGACCGGCCGGCGATCCACGCCACCGAAGAATTCGTACATGCCGGCTATCCGCTCGACGTCGAGGCGTTGCTGATCGTCGAGCTTGATGGTCCGCAGGTCGAGGTCGATCACCTGATTGCGCGGGTCGAGGCGATCGCGCGCGAGTGCAAGGCCGTCACCTGCAAGGTGTCCGCGTCCGAGCAGGAGCGGTTGTTGTTCTGGGCCGGGCGCAAGGCCGCGTTCCCTGCGGTCGGACGCATCTCGCCCGACTACTATTGCATGGACGGCACCATTCCGCGGGCGAAGCTGCCGCTGGTGCTGAGGCGCATCCGTGAATTGTCGGAGCGATACGGCCTACGCGTTGCCAACGTGTTCCATGCCGGGGATGGCAACCTGCATCCGCTGATCCTCTATGACGCCAACAAGCCCGGCGAGCTCGACAAGACCGAGCAGTTTGGCGCCGAGATCCTCAAGCTGTGTGTCGAGGTCGGCGGCGTGCTGACCGGCGAGCATGGCGTCGGGGTCGAGAAGCGCGACCTGATGCCGGCGATGTTCTCGGAGATCGATCTCGCCCACCAGCAGCGCCTCAAATGCGCGTTCGACGACAGGGGCTTGCTCAATCCGGGTAAGGTGTTTCCGACACTGCATCGCTGCGCCGAGCTCGGCCGCATGCATGTGCATGCGGGTCGGGTGGCGTTTCCCGACATCCCGCGATTCTAGTGTGGCGGTTCAGAAGTCCGCATCATTCTCGCGGCGAGTCCATCATGCGGATTTCTGAACCAAAGCCACACTAGATTCAAAGAGTTGCTAGTGTCCTTCGATTCCGAAGTTCGTATAAGTGGCCGCCGCGAAATGGTACGAACTTCGGAATCGGGACACTAGCGCCGCGATGACCGACCTGCTCAAGCCCCGCGACGGCAAGGACGCCGAAGACGCCGTGCGCTGGGCGCTGGCCGAAGGCAAGGCGCTCGAACTCATCGGCCATGGCACCAAGCGCGGCATCGGCCGCCCGGCGCAGACCGACGTGACGCTCGATCTCTCCGGCCTGTCGGGCGTGACGCTCTACGAGCCGGAAGAGCTGGTGCTGACGGCGCGGGCAGGGACGCCGATGGCCGAGATCGAGGCACTGGTCGCGTCGAAGGGCCAGCAGCTCGCGTTCGAGCCGATGGATTACGGGCCGCTGTTCGGTCGTGCCGCCGGCCGTGGCACCCTCGGCGGCGTGCTGGCAGCGAACGTCTCCGGTCCGCGCCGGATCAAGGCCGGCGCTGCGCGCGACCACTTCCTTGGGTTTACGGCGGTGTCCGGCCGCGGCGAGACCTTCAAGTCCGGCGGCCGGGTAGTGAAGAATGTCACCGGCTACGACCTCTGCAAGCTCATGGCGGGCTCCTGGGGCACGCTGGCGGCGCTGACCGAGGTCACGATCAAGACCCTGCCGCGGCCGGAGACCGAGGCGACCGTCGCGGTCATCGGCCTCACTGATGCCGCGGCGGTGCAGGCGATGACCGCCGCCATGGGCTCGTCCTGCGACGTGTCCGGTGCGGCGCACCTGCCGGCGGAGGTGGCGGGGTCACTCCCGCTCGCCGTGGCGGCGAGCGCCGGGCGTGCGCTCACACTGCTGCGGCTCGAGGGCGTTGCCCCATCGGTCTCGCACCGGCAGGTGGCGCTGACGGAGATCGTGAAGCCGTTTGGCGAGGTTGGCCTGATCCCCGAGCAGGCATCGCAAGCGTTGTGGCGCGCGATCCGTGACGTCCTGCCGTTTGCGGCGGGCCGGGTTGAGGCTGGGCAGCCGCTTTGGCGCGTTTCGACGGCGCCGGCGCGCGGCGCCGAGCTTGTCAGCCTGGTCGCCGGGGAGGGCGGCGTGCCCTGCCTCTACGACTGGGCGGGCGGGCTCGTGTGGCTCTCGATCCCCGGTGCCGGAGATGATGCCGGCGCAACCGCTGTGCGTCGCGCGGTGGCGGCCTGCGGCGGCCATGCGACCCTCCTCCGCGCACCGGCCGCCTTGCGGGCCGCAGTGGAACCATTTGAGCCGCAAGATGCCGCGCTGGCGGCATTGACGAAACGGGTGAAGGAGAGTTTCGATCCGAAGGGCGCCTTCAATCCCGGACGGATCTGGGTGGGCGTGTAGGCAAGCGATGCAGACATCATTCACCCTTGCCCAGTTGGCCGATCCCAATGTCGCGGAATCGGAGAAAATTCTCCGCACCTGCGTCCATTGCGGCTTCTGCACCGCGACCTGCCCCACCTATGTGCTGCTGGGCGACGAGCTCGATTCACCGCGCGGCCGCATCTATCTGATCAAGGACATGCTCGAGCGCAGCGCCCCCGCAACACGGGAGGTGGTGACGCATATCGACCGCTGCCTGTCGTGCCTCTCCTGCATGACGACCTGTCCGTCCGGCGTGCATTACATGCACCTGGTCGATCACGCCCGCGTCCACATCGAACGGACCTATCGTCGGCCGCCCGTCAACCGCATGCTGCGGGCGGTGCTGGCGGCGGTCCTGCCCCACAATCGCCGCTTCCGGGCAGCGCTGACATTAGCCCGGCTCGCAAAACCGCTGGCGCCGCTGCTGGCAGCGATTGGCCTCAAGCCCGTCGCCGCGATGCTACGGCTCGCTCCCGCGCGCTTGCCGGCGCCAGGAATGGCCACCGGGCATGTCTTTCCGGCCGAGGGTCGGCGCAAGGGCCGGGTCGCCTTGATGGCGGGGTGCGTCACGCCGGTCATCGGGCCTTCGGTCAATGATGCCGCCATCCGCGTACTGACCCGGCACGGTATCGAGGTGGTCCTGCCGGAGGGGCAGGGCTGCTGCGGCGGCATCGTCCACCACATGGGCCGCGAGCACGATGCGCTTTCGGCCGTCCGCCGCAACGTCGACGCCTGGCTTGCGGAGGCCGACGGCGAGGGCCTCGACGCTATCGTGACCACCGCCTCCGGCTGTGGCACCACGGTCAAGGACTATGGCTTCATGCTGCGGTCCGACCCGGCCTATGCCGCCAAGGCGCGGCGCGTCTCGGCGCTGGCCAAGGACATTTGCGAGTATCTCGCACGGCTCGACGTCCGCGCACCGGCGTCGGCACCAGGAATTGTGACAGCCTACCACGCCGCCTGTTCGCTCCAGCATGGTCAGAAGATCACGCGTGAGCCGAAAGAATTGCTTTCCAGAGCGGGCTTCGTGGTCAAAGATGTGCCCGAGGGACATTTGTGTTGCGGATCGGCGGGAACCTACAACATCCTTGAGGATGACATCGCGAAGAGGTTGCGTGCGCGCAAGGTCGCGAATATCGAGAAGGTCAAGCCAGACGTGGTCGCCGCCGGCAACATCGGCTGCATCACGCAGATCGCGGCGGGCACGGCCATCCCGGTGGTCCACCCGGTCGAGCTGGTCGACTGGGCCACGGGTGGTCCACAGCCCGCGGCGTTGAGTAGGACGACGCGTACCGCCGCTGCGGCGCGTACCGCCGAAGCGGCGCTCTGAGGGGTACGGAACAGGCACGAGCCTTGTTGCATTGCGTTGTTGCATTGTGTTGCAGGCAGGCCGGACTGTACTGAAATTTCAGCCGCAACGATCGGAGGACGATCATGGCGAAGAAGCGGAAGAAGTCGAAGACAAAGACGAAAAAGATGAAGCGGGCCGCCCCGGCGCGCAAGAAAAAGAAGAAGGCAGCGAAGAAGAGCGGGGCCAGGAAGGCGGCGGCGAAGAAGACCGCGAAAAAGGCCGCGAAAAAGACGACCGCGAAGAAGGCCAAGAAGCGCTCAGCACCACGGAAGTCGATGCCCGCGGCACCGGCTCCTGCCCCCGAACCGGCTCCCGAGCCGGCGATGGAAGCGCCGCCACCCTTGGCCACCGGTACCGACGGTTAGGTCCAGGCGCAGGAGCCGCGACCACAGACCGCTCGCCGCCACCGCGGCGGGCGGGTTTTCGTGCGAATGTCTAGAGACCGTGCGTCGGTCACCGCCTCAGTCGATAGTCAAAGCATCGCGGGAAGACAATTGCATCCGCCTGGGCGGGCCAATAGCATTGCTCCATCCGGAACGGCTGGCTGCGGGCCGAAGGCCTTCCACCCCCGACACAGACGAGGTGCCTTATGGCGTACAACATCCTGCTCATGGGCGCGTCCTATGGTTCGCTGCTCGCCTCCAAGCTCCTGTTTGGCGGTCACTCCATTCACCTTGTCTGCCTGCCCGCAGAGGCCGATCTCATCAACGCCGAGGGATTCGAGGTGCGCCTGCCGGTCCGCGGCCGCAAGGACCCGGTAGTGCTGCGCTCGCGCGAGCTTCCCGGCAAAGTGACCGCCGGTCCCGCCAGCGGCATCGATCCGAAGTCTTACGATCTCGTCGGCCTTTGCATGCAGGAGCCGCAATACCGTGCCCCCGGTGTGCGCGAACTGCTCGATGCGGTGGCGAAGTCGCGCGTTCCCTGCATGTCGATCATGAACATGCCGCCGCTGCCTTATGTGAAGCGCGTCCCCGGTCTCGACTATGCGGCGCTCGAGCCGGCCTATACCGACCCGCGCGTCTGGGACTCGTTCGATTCCGCCACCATCACGCTGAATAGTCCGGACCCGCAGGCGATCCGCCCGCCGGACGGGAAGGCGAACGAGCTGATGGTCACGCTGCCGACCAACTTCAAATGCGCAAAATTCGACGACGAGAGGTCGACGGCGATCCTGCGTCAGCTCGAGAAGGACGTCGACGGCGCGCGCTTCGACACGCCGGAAGGCAAGATCGAATTGCCTGTGAAGTTTCGGGTCTACGACTCGATCTTCGTGCCGCTCGCCAAGTGGGCGATGCTCCTCGCCGGCAATTATCGCTGCGTCACCAAGGACGGTATTCGCACCGCCCAGGAGGCGGTGCATTCGGATATCGAGACCTCGCGCTCGGTCTACAATTTCGTGTTCGATCTCTGCGTGAAGCTTGGCGCCAAGCCGGAAGACCTGGTGCCGTTCGAGAAATACGCCGCGGCGGCACAAAGCCTTGTGCGGCCGGCGTCGGCGGCGCGCGCGCTGCAGAACGGCGCGCCCAACATCGAGCGCGCCGACAAGCTCGTGCAGCTTATTGCGCGCCAGAAAGGCTTAAGCCTTCCGGCGATCGACGCGCAGGTCGCGCTGGTCGACGAGCGGCTCGCCGCGAACCGCAAGAAGGCCGCGGCGGCGTAACGGCGATCCCATCCGCGAACTTGGCCCGCGGGTCCCGCCCGATGTCCGAAACCTTCGCCGGCCACTATCCACTTGAGCATCGCGCCGGCGAGATCGAGCGGTTGCATATCCAGGCCGAGGGGATGGCGCCCGACACGTTGACGATGCTCGACCGCATCGGCGTCGGACCGGGCTGGCGCTGCCTCGACATCGGCTGCGGCCCCGGCGGCATCACCGACCGCTTGAGCGAGCGGGTTGGTCCCGACGGCCGCGTCGTCGGCCTCGACATGGATGAGCAATTCCTGGCGCATGCGCGCACGAAGGCGCCCGGCAACGTCGAATTCCGGCGTGGCGACGCCTACGGTTGTGACCTGCCGATCGCGTCGTTCGACCTCGTGCATATGCGATTCATCGCGAGCACGGCGGGCGATCCCGAGCGTCTCATTCGCGAGGCGATGCGGCTGACACGCACCGGCGGCGTGGTCGCACTGCAGGAACCGGACGGATCGACGCTGAATTGCTATCCGCCGCATCCGGCCTGGGACCGGCTGAAGGCGGCGCTGCTCGGCGCGTTCGCGGGCGTCGGCGCCGACCTGACGCTGGCCCGCAAGCTTTATGCCTTGGTGTGGGACGCCGGCCTTGTTGATGTCCAGTACCGGCCGTTCCTCATCGGCGTCCGCTCGATCGATCCGATGGTCGATTATCTGCCGTCCACGGTGGAGTCGCTGCGCAGCACCGTGCTCAAGCTCGGTCTGTTGTCCGAAGTCGAATTGTCCGCCGCTCTTGCGCAATGCCGCAAGCATTTGCGCGATCCCGGGACGGTTTTCACGATGTATACCGTCGCGCAGGTGTGGGGCCGCAAGCAGGGCTAACGCCCGTCTGGAAACAGTCCATGGCTGACCTGCAATCCGGCGGCGACGTCTCGGTTTCGCTGCAAGGGGTCAACAAGACCTTCGCCAGTGGTGTGGTGGCGCTCGATGGTTTCAACCTCGATCTCCGCCCGGGCGAATTCGTCTCGCTGCTCGGCCCGTCCGGCTGCGGGAAATCGACCGCGCTGCGCCTCATCGCCGGCCTGATGGAGCCGACCCGCGGAACGGTGTCGTGGTCGGGCAGTGGTAAGCCCGGCGATCGGCATGGATCTGGCCGGCACGGCGAGATCGGCTTCGTCTTTCAGGAACCGACGCTGATGCCGTGGGCTACCGTTGCGGGCAACATCAACCTCCCGCTGTCGCTGCGCCGCATCGACGGCGGGAAAGCAACAGAGCGCGTCGCCGCGGCACTACGGCAGGTCGGCCTCGACGGCTTCGAACTCGCCTATCCGCGTGAATTGTCCGGCGGCATGAAGATGCGAGTGTCCATTGCGCGAGCGCTGGTCACCGAGCCGGCGCTCCTCTTGATGGATGAGCCCTTCGCAGCGCTCGACGAGGTCACCCGCTTCAAGCTCAACGACGACCTGATCGCGCTTTGGCGCGCGGTCAAGCGAACGGTGGTGTTCGTCACCCATTCGGTGTTCGAATCCGTCTATCTCTCCGAGCGTATCGTGGTGATGACGTCGCGGCCGGGCCGCGTCTTCACCGAGTTCAAGACCGATGCGCCGTATCCGCGCGACCGGCATTTCCGGACCTCGGCCGACTATGCCGCGTTGTGCCGCCAGGTCTCCGAAGCGCTTGCCGATGCGACGAGCAAGGGAGCCGGCGCATGAACGGCGAACCCGTCGAAGCCGCCATGCCGGCACGCAACCGCGCCGAGGCTGCGCTGCGCCTCCTCCTGCCCATCGTGGTGCTCGCGCTCGGCGTTCTGGTCTGGGACCTGATCGTACGCCTGCGCGAGATCCCGCCTTATGTGCTGCCGGGGCCGGGCCTGGTGTTCCGCACGTTGGTGGCAGACTGGGGGCTTCTGTTCGACTCGCTCCTGGTCACACTCAAGACCACGCTGCAAGGATTCCTGCTCGCGGTCGCCGGCGGCGTCGGGCTCGCGGTGTTGTTCAATCAGTCGCGGCTGATCGAATATTCATTCTATCCTTACGCGGTCATCCTGCAGGTCACGCCGATCGTCGCGATCGCGCCGCTGCTCCTGGTGTGGCTGCCGCAAGAGGCGGCGGTGCTCGCCTGCGCCTGGATCGTTGCCTTCTTCCCGGTGCTCGCCAACACGACACTGGGCCTCAACTCGGTCGATCATAACCTTGCCGACCTGTTCCGCCTCTATGGCGCATCACGGTGGCAGGTGCTGCGACGGCTCAAACTCCCCGCGGCGTTGCCCTATATTCTCGGCGGCCTGAAGATCGCGGGCGGGCTCTCGCTGATCGGCGCGGTCGTCGCCGAAATGGCGGCAAGCTCCGCCGGCGCCGGCTCCGGGCTGGCTTATCGAATCGCCGAATCCGGCTACCGTCTCAACATCCCGCGCATGTTCGCCGCGCTGGTGCTGCTTTCGCTCGCCGGTATCGTGATCTATTTCGCGCTCGCGCTGTTCTCGCATCTGCTGCTGCGGCGCTGGCACGAAAGCGCTATCGCGCGCGACATGTGATTCTGCTGGCCTATGATGTCCTGCGCACGAGGACGGCAAGCTCCTCACCAAATGGGGCCGCCGCAAGGCTCACGCGCCGAGCGTGAGCCGCACCGCGATCCCGAGCGCCGCCATGATCGCCACGGTCTCGATCAGGCCGCGGTGGAACGCGAACACGAGCGCTGCTGCGATCGCGGCCAGGGCGGCCGCCTTGATGTCGAGGCTCGCCCATTCGATCGCGAACCAGCGGATCGGGCCGGCATGCGCTTCCGCGATCGTGCGGAACAGGACGTGCAGCGTGAACCAGACCGCGAGATTGAGGATCACGCCCACCACCGCTGCTGTGATCGCCGCCAGCGCACCGGCGAGGCGCTTGTTGTTGCGCACATCCTCGATGAACGGCGCGCCGGCGAAGATCCAGAGGAACGACGGCGCAAACACGACCCACGTCGTCATCGCGGCGCCCAGTGTCGCAGCGACGAGCGGCGTGAACGGCGCCGCTTCACGGTGGGCGGCGAGGAGGCCGACGAACTGCGTCACCAGGATCAGCGGCCCAGGCGTTGTTTCGGCAAGACCAAGCCCATCGACCATCTCGGGCAGCTTGAGCCAGCCCTGCGCCTCCACCACCTCCTGCGCCATATACGCCATCAAGGCGTAGGCGCCGCCGAAGCTCACCACCGCAAGCTTGGAGAAGAAAATGCCGAGCGACACCAGCACGTGGCCGGGCCCCAACAGGAGCACCGCCAGCACCACCGGCGCCCACCAGATCGCGAACCAGATCGCGGTGGCCTGACCGGCCACTCGCCAGCGGTCCGGCCGCGCCGGCGGTGGCGTTCCGTCCGCGAGCTTGATGCCGAGCTGTTGCGGCGCCGTGCGGGCGACGGCAAAGCCGATCAGCGCCGCGCCGATCACGATCAGCGGGAAGGGCACCTGGAAGACGAAAATGCCGACGAATGCCGCCGCCGCGATCCCGACCAGCAGCGACGATTTCAGTGCGCGCCTGCCGATGCGCACGATGGCCTCGACCACGATCACAAGCACGGCCGCCTTGATGCCGAACAACGCGCCATCGACGATCGGCACGCCGGTCGCCAGCACATAGATGAAGCTCAGCCCCAGCATCACCAGCGCGCCGGGCAGCACGAACAGCAAGCCCGCCGCGAGCCCGCCGCGCACCCCATGCATGAGCCAGCCGACATAGGTCGCGAGTTGCTGCGCTTCAGGGCCGGGCAGCAACATGCAGTAATTGAGCGCGTGCAGGAAGCGCGCCTCGTCGATCCATTTCTTCTCGTCGACCAGGACGCGATGCATCAACGCGATCTGGCCGGCCGGCCCGCCAAAAGAGAGGCAGCCGATCTTGAACCAGACCTTGAAGGCCTCGCCAAAGCTGGGCAGCGCGGCGCCGCCGGGTGTTGTGGTGGTCGAGATGGGTGCGGTGCTCATCGGGCAAGCTCAGCCTCCTCGCATAGCGAAGGAGGCGGTGCTTGGGCTCGCAAGCCTTAGGGAGCGGGGCGACCGCCGCAGGCCCCGCATATCAAAGCTAGTGCAAAATCACTGCGCGGGCAATCGCGCGCCGCAGTTGTCGTGCGTCCTGCCGCGCGCACAAGCCTCTCGTCACACCGCCGGAAATCCAAATGCTTCCGCCGGATTGTCAACAAAGATCAGCTTGCGCGTATGTTCATCCGGGACCCAGTCGAGCATCATGTCGAGCAGCTTCACGTCGTTTGGTATCGGTTTGAAATACTGCGGATGCGGCCAGTCGGAACCCCAGAGCAGTCGTGTCGGTGCATGCGCGACGAGCTTCTTCACCAGTGGATCGGTGTCCGAGAATGGAAAATCGTCCTGCTTGGAAATGCGCGGCGACAACTTCACCCAACAGCGGCCGGTATCGAGGCATTGCAGGACGAATTTGAAGCCGGCGCCGTCGATGCCCTCGGTCGGATCGACGCCGCCCATGTGTTCGAGCACGAACTTGCCGGGAGACTTCAGGATGGTCGGCTTCCAGTCGTCCTGTTCCTCCGATTTGACCAGATAATGAATGCCCCAGCCGTGCTCATGCACGCGCGCAATCATGGCTTGGTCGATTGTCTTCTCCAGCCGCCAGGCCACCCGGTAGCCGACGACGCCAGCCTTGGTGAGGATGTCGAGCTCGCAATCGGTGATGCCGGTCCACGGCACGACGACTGAGCGGACCCGGTCGGGAAGCCGGCACTGCGCATGCAACGCGATCTCGTAGTTGCTCTCGTACATCATCGACTGCACATGCAGGCCGCGGGATAGTCCGAGCGCTGCCTGCATGGTCAGCCAGTCGTCGATCGGCGTGTCCTCGAATTCGAGATGGCTGAAGACGTGGTTCGGCCTGAGCGGAAACTGCCTCTGCGGCCCGATGAAATGGAAGTGCGTGTCGCAGGCGCCGGGCGGGAGCTTGAGCTTCGGCTTCGGGTAGTTGCGGTCGATCTTGGGGGAGAATGGGCGGGTGGTGGCAGGGCTGTTCACTTGGACACCTTGATTTGCGCTTGTTTCATGACGTCGGTCCACTTGCGGGATTCGTCTTGCAGGAACTTGGTGAATTCCTGCGGCGTGCTGCCCCGGGCCTCGGAGCCCACCGCCGCGAGCTTTTCGATCACAACTTCTTTCTTGAGTGCGGCCTGGATCACGGCGCTCAGCCGCTCGACGACGGCCGGGGGCGTTGCCTTGGGCGCAAACACGCCATTGAAGGTCACGCCCTGCACGTCGGGAAGGCCTGCCTCCTCGATCGACGGTACGTCGGGCAGCGCGGGGACGCGCTTGGGACCGAGCACGGCCAGGGCGCGCAATTGGCCAGCCTGGATTTGTTGCAGGGATTCGGTGAGCTGCTGGAAACCGACATCGACGTGGCCGGCGATCAGGTCGTTGATCGCCGGTGCGTTGCCGCGATAGTGGACCTCGGTCCAGGTGATTCCGGACTTGAGTTTCAGCAGTTCACCGAGAAAGTGATTGATGCTGGCTGCGCTCGATGTCGCAAGCGTGAGCTTGCCCGGATTCTTTTTTGCGTAGGCCACAAGCTCGGCGACCGATTTCACCGGCAGATCACGCCGCACGAGCAGCATGTTGGTCGCAAAGGCGAGCGAACTCACCGGCGCAAATGCGTGATCCCATTGATAGGGCGGCTTCGGCATCGTCATGGGTCCGAGCATGATCGGGCCGTTCGAGCCCACGAAAAGCGTGTGCCCGTCCGGCGCCGCCCGGGCCACGTAGGTGCCCGCAATCGTTCCGCCGGCGCCGGGCCGATTCTCGATGATGATCGGCTGGCCGAGCGCGTCGCCGATGCCGCTCTGGAGCACGCGGGCGCTGATGTCCACGTTGCCGCCGGCAGCATAGGGCACGATCAGGGTGACCGGCTTGGACGGGAATTGTTGCGCGGGAACCGGGCCGGCAACAACCGCCAGCAACAATGGTCCGGCCAGCCAGCGGATTGCTCGCATGATTGCCTCCTAATTTGTGATTGAGGTGTTAGGGTCCAGCGGGCACGGTCTCGGCAGACTACCGCGCTGGCCCGAATCCGGCAATGAGCGCCGGTTGCCCAAGCTTCGCTCCAGGGGATAAGGTCCCGCCTGCCAAACGAATTTCAGGATCCGAGGAACGTTCATGGCCACAGTCGAAAGCCGCGCCCTCAAATCGGTGCCGGCGGGTATCAACGACGACATCGGTGAGGAGACGCGGCTCAAGCTTTACCGCTCGCAGGTGCTGCTGCGCGAAGCCGAGCAGCGCGCGTTCGACCTGTTCCTGCAGAACCTGGTGAAGGGAACGAGCCACCTGTCGCTCGGGCAGGAGGCGGTGGCGGCGGGCTTCGCAACCGCCATGCAGCCTGGCGATCTGTCGTTCTGCACCTATCGCGGCCATGCCCACACGCTGGCGCGCGGCGTGCCGGTCGAGAAGGTCCTGGGCGAGTTGATGCAGCGCGACAATGGGCTGATGCGCGGCAAGGGCGGCTCGATGCATCTCACCTCCTCCGAGCACGGCGTGATGGGCTCCTATGCCATCATCGGGGCGCACCTGCCGATCGCCTGCGGCGCCGCCTGGCGCGCGCAGTACAAGGGCGCGAAGGATGTGTCGGTCTGTTTCTTCGGCGACGGCACCACCAATATCGGCGCGTTCCACGAGGCGCTCAACTTCGCGGCGGTGTGGAAGCTGCCGGTGATCTTCGTCTGCGAGAACAATCTCTACATGGAGTACACGCCGATCTCGTCGGTGACGGCGGTGGCGCAGCCGGCGGCGGATCGTGCGGCGGCTTATGGGCTCGAACGGATTCTCATAGACGGCAACGATGCCGATATCGTCTACCGCACGGCGCAGGCCGCCTTTGCCAAGGCGCGTGCCGGCGGCGGACCGTCGCTGATCGAATGCCTGACCTACCGGCACAGCGGTCATTCGCGCGCCGACCCCGCTAAATACCGGCCGGATGGCGAGCTCGAGAAATGGAAAGAGCGCGACCCGGTGAAGATCTATCGCGAGCGGCTCAAGCAATTCGGTGTCGACGATCAGGCGATCGTTGCGATCGAGAGCGACGTGCGCAAGATTGTCGATGACGCGACCGAAGCCTGCAAGGCGGCGCCGATGCCGTCGCTCGATATCCTCACGACCGACGTCTATGCCGACGGAGGCTTCGCATGGCGGAACTGACGTATCGTGATGCGGTCGCCAGGGGCATCGCGCAGGAGATGGAGCGCGACGACGATGTCGTGTTCCTGGGCGAGGATGTTGCCGGCGCCGGCGGCGTATTCAAAGCAACAGTGGGACTGCTCGAGAAGTTCGGGCCGATCCGCGTGCGCGATACGCCGATCTCCGAGCAGGCGATCATGGGCGCCGCGATGGGCGCGGCGATGACAGGCTTGAGGCCGATCGCGGAGATCATGTTCTCGGACTTCTTCGCGGTGTGCTTCGATTACATCGCCAACGAGTTCCCGAAGAGCCGTTACATGTCGAACGGCCAGCTCAAGTGCCCGCTGGTCGTGCGCACCGGGAACGGCGCAGGCTCGCGTTTCGGCGCGCAGCATTCGCAAAGCGTCGAGAATTGGTGCATGATGATCCCGGGGCTCAAGGTCGTGGCGCCGTCGAATCCTCGTGATGTGATTGGCTTGATGGCGGCGGCGGTGCGCGACCCCGATCCGGTGATCTTCTTCGAGCACAAGTCGCTCTATGCGACCAAGGGCGAGGTGCCGGACGGCGAGATCGTGGATACGCTCGGCACCGCAGCAGTCGCGCGTCCCGGCAACGACGCGACCATTCTCGCGCTCGCGCTGATGGTGCCGCGCGCGCTCGCGGCGGCGGAGAAGCTCAAGGTGGAACACGGCATCGATTGCGAGGTTGTTGATGTGCGCTCGCTAGTGCCGCTCGATACGCAGACGATCCTCGGCTCGGTCGCCCGCACGCATCGCCTGTTCACGGTCGAGGAGAACCCGCGGCTGTGCGGATGGGGCGCGGAGATCGTGTCGATCGTGGCGGATGAGGCGTTCTACGATCTCGACGGCCCGCCGGTGCGGATCACCACGCCGCATATCCCGCTGCCGGCCGCCGATATCCTGGAAGACATCGCGCTGCCGAGCGTCGACCGCATTGTCGACCGGGTGAAGCGGTCGATGAACAGCTAAAGATGGCGATGCGTCGCCGCGAATTCGGTGCGCTCCCTCCCCCCGCGAACGAAGTGAGTGGTGGGGAGGGTAGGGGTGGGGGGTGGTGCGTGTTGGATGGATGTTGCCCTACGCACGACCCCCCACCCCCGACCCCTCCCCACCATTCGCTTCGCGAATGGGAGGAGGGGAGCGGAGAGATCGCCCGCGCCGCTAACATCAATCGATAGGAAGCGTGACATGTACGAAAATCTCCTCGCCAATGTTCCGACCGATCTCTGGATCGGCGGCACGTGGCGTAAAGCCTCCGATGGGGCCCGCTTGGACGTCATCGATCCCGCAACCGAGAACACGATCGCGTCGGTGGCGAGCGCCACGGTCGACGATGCCAAGGCCGCGGTCGATGCGGCGAGCGCCGCGATGCCCGGCTGGGCCGAGAAGAAGCCGCGCGAGCGCGGCGAGATCCTGCGCAAAGCCTTTGAGCTGATCATGCGCGACGCCGAGCGGCTGGCGAAGCTGATCACCATCGAGAATGGCAAGGCATTGTCGGATTCGCGCGGCGAGGTTGCCTATGCCGCCGAGTTCTTCCGCTGGAACGCGGAAGAGGCCGTGCGCAATCTCGGAAGCACGTCGCGCGCCCCGTCGTCCGGCGCGCGCATTCTGGTGCAGCACAAGCCGGCCGGCGTTGCGGTGCTGGTGACGCCGTGGAATTTCCCGGCCGCGATGGCGACCCGCAAGATCGGCCCGGCGCTGGCTGCCGGATGCACGGTTGTGCTCAAGCCCGCCTCCGACACACCGCTCACCATGCTCGCGCTGATGCCGATCCTCGAGGAGGCCGGTGTGCCCGCGGGCTGCGTCAACGTGATCCCGTCGCGTTCGTCCGGCAAGGTCGTGAGCGCAATGCTGCACGATCCGCGCGTGCGCGTCGTCTCCTTCACCGGCTCGACCGAAGTGGGCCGCAAGCTCCTGCACGAGGCCGCCGACAACGTCGTGAAGCCGGCGATGGAGCTTGGCGGCAACGCGCCGTTCATCGTGTTCGACGATGCCGACATCGACGCCGCCATCGAAGGCGCGATGATCGCGAAGATGCGCAACATGGGCGAAGCCTGCACGGCGGCGAACCGCTTCTACGTGCACGAAAAAATACACGACGAATTCGCCAAGAGGCTCACCGCCAAGATGGGCTCTCTGAAGATGGGCAATGGGCTCGACGACGGCGTGGCGCTTGGCCCGCTCGTGAACAAGGAAGGCCTCGACAAGGTGATCGAGCTCGTCGAGGACGCGGTCGGCAAGGGCGCGAAGGTCTTGACCGGCGGAACGGCGCCGGGCGGCAAGGGCTATTTCTATCCGGCGACCGTACTCGCCAATGTGCCCGACAACGCCAAGATGCTGAACGAGGAAATCTTCGGACCGGTGGCCTCGCTGCAGACGTTCAAATCGGACGACGAGGTCATCCATCGTGCCAACGATACCGAGTACGGTCTTGTCGCCTATCTCTATACCAAGGACATGAGCCGCGGCCTGCGCGTCTCCGAGAGGCTCGACTTCGGCATGATCGGGCTCAACCGCGGGCTCGTGTCCGATCCGGCGGCGCCGTTCGGCGGCATGAAGCAGTCCGGCATCGGCCGCGAAGGCGCGCATGAAGGACTGATGGAATTTTTGGAGACGCAATACATCTCGGTGACGTGGTGAGCGCATCCCATCCGCTGCACGGTGCCTGGCGCTATGTCGATGCCACGATGGACGGCAAGTCGACCCGTCCTAACGGCAGGGGCATGATCTATTACGCCCCGACCGGCGAGATGGTCTGCCAGGCCTCGCCCGGCAACTTCGCCCCGAAGGCGGGCGCGAAGCCGACGCCGAACGAGGCGCTGGCGGCGCTCGACGGCCATATCGCCTATTTCGGCACCTACTCGATCGACGAGCGCGCACAGACGGTGACGCATCATCGGTTGGGCAGCGTGCAGCCGGGCGATAGCGCGGACCTCGTCCGCAGGTTCACCATCAATGGCGACAGACTGATACTCAATCCGCCGGGCACGACCTACGAAGTGCACTGGCAACGACTCACGTGAGGAAATCCTGATGGACGTGCTGATGCCGCAGCTCGGCGAGACCGTGGCTGAGGGCAAGATCACGAAGTGGTTCAAGTCGGCCGGCGACGCCGTGAAGCCGGGCGACAACCTGTTCGAGATCGAGACCGACAAGGTGTCGATGGAGGTGCCCTCGACCACGACCGGCACGCTCGCGGAGATCCGCGTCGGCGTGGGGGAGGTCGCGCTGGTCGGCGCCGTGGTCGCGGTGATCGCGGGCGAGGGCGCTGCGACGCAGCAGCAAGCAGCCAAGGCCGAGGCCCCGCCTGCGCTCATTGCCGCGAAAGCGGACCCCCACCTTAATCCTCCCCCGCTTGCGGGGGAGGGAAGGGAGGGAGCTACACTGGGTCTCCGCCTTCGCGGGGACGAGCGACCGAGTAGCTCCGCACCGACCGCTCCCATCCCACTCGATCCGTTCTTCGAAGTGCGCACGCCCGAGCGCAATTTTGGTCCGGCGCGGATTGGCGGGAACACCATCACGCCGCTGGCGCGCCGGCTCGCAGGCGAGGCGGGGATCGATCTCAGCCGCATCACGCCGTCGGGCCCGCACGGGCGCATCGTGGCGGGCGACGTGGAGGCCGCCATTGGCACGCAGGCTCGCGCGGGCGCGCCGCCACGTGGCCCGTCGGCAGCGGAGGTGATGGCGCTCTATCGTGACGTGCCGTTCGAGGAGGCGCCGCTCGACGGGATGCGCAAGACCATCGCCACGCGGCTGGTCCAGGCAAAGCAAACCATCCCGCATTTCTATCTCACCGCCGACGTCGATATCGGCCTGCTGTTGAAACTGCGCGAGGACGCCAACGCCGCCACGCTCCCCCTCCCTTACCCTCCCCCGCAAGCGGGGGAGGGTAGGGTGGGGGCCACGCCGGTCTATCGGCTTTCGATCAACGATCTCGTCATCAAGATGTGGGCCGCGGCGTTGCAGCGGGTGCCGGCGGCGAATGCGGTGTGGGCGGAAGACCGCATCCTGCGCTTCACGCATTCCGATATCGGCATCGCGGTCGCGATCGAGGGCGGGCTGATCACGCCGGTGATCCGGCAGGCCGAACTGAAATCGCTCAGCGCCATTTCGGCGGAGATGAGCGAGCTCGCGGAGCGCGCTCGCTCGCGCAAGCTCAAGCCGGCTGAATACCAGGGCGGATCGTCGGCGATCTCGAATCTCGGCATGTACGGCGTGCGCGAATTCGCTGCGATCATCAATCCGCCGCATGCGACCATCCTCGCGGTCGGCGCGTCGCGCCGGCAGGCGGTCGAGAAAGACGACGGCGGGGTCGGCTTCGTCAGCATGATGACGGTGACGCTGTCCTGCGACCATCGTGTCGTCGACGGCGCGCTGGGTGCCGAGCTCCTCGCCGCCTTCAAGGGACTTGTCGAGCGGCCGACGACGGCATTGGTATAGCATGTGTTTCCCGGGCGCAGCGCAGCACGAAGTGGTGCGCTGCAGACCCGGGATTCCGGTTTCTTGGAATATTTAAGTAACCGGGGTCCCGGATCAGCGGTGCACCGTTACGCTGCGCTCCACGCTGCACCGCGTCCGGGACACCAGGATTACAACAAGGGGGAGGGAGTCATGACTGCAAAGTTCTGGATTTCCGCGGCTGTCATGTTCGTCTTGACGTTCGTGCTGAGCTTCGTTGTGCATGGTGTCTTGTTGCAGGGCGACTACACGAAGATGCTGAGTTGGATGCGCAAGCCCGAGGAAGCGCAATCGCTGATGCCCTGGATGATTGTCGCTCATGCGCTATTCGCACTCGCATTTACCTGGATCTACCTGCAAGGCCGCGAGGACAAGCCGTGGCTCGCGCAGGGCATCCGCTACGGCATCGCCGTCGCATGCCTGGCGCTTATTCCGATCTACCTCATCTATCACGTGGTCACGCCGGTTCCGTTGGACGTCGCATTCAAACAGATCGCTTATGACACCGTGCGTGTCGTCCTGATGGGCATCGTGCTGGCCTGGATCAATCGCGGAGCAGCGACCAAACATGGCTGATGGGAAGATCGAGGTCCTGTTGTCCGGCCCGCCGAAGCCGACGATCGTCAATGGCCTCGCGCCGTTCTTGGTGCATCGTCTCGCCGATGCCAAGGACCGCGATGCGTTCTTGAAAGAGATCGGGCCCAGGGTCCGCGCCATCGCGTCGAGCGTCACGTCGGACGCGATCGGCGCCGGCCTCATGTCGAAGCTGCCGAAGCTCGAGATCGTCTCGACCTTCGGCGTCGGCTACGACCACGTCGACGTCGCCTGGGCGGCCGAGCATGGCGTCACTGTCACCAACACGCCGCGGGTGCTCACCGAAGAAGTCGCCGACACCGCGCTCGGGCTCATTCTGTGCACAGTGCGTGAATTCCCGCAGGCGGAGCGCTTCCTGCGCGCCGGCAAATGGGTCGGGCGCGGCTACCCGCTCACCAAGGCGACATTGCGTGACCGCACCGTCGGCATGGTCGGCATGGGCGCCATCGGTCAGGCGATCGCGCGGCGGCTCGAGGCGATGAAGGTGCCGGTGGTCTATCACTCGCGACGCCCGGCGGCGGGGGCGGCGTGCCGCCACTATCCGAAGCTCCTCGACATGGCGCGCGATGTCGACATCATCGTCGTCATCACGCCCGGCGGCCCGGAAACGAAGGATTTGATCAATGCCGACGTGCTCAAGGCGCTCGGGCCCAATGGAATTCTGATCAACATGGCGCGCGGTTCGGTGGTTGATGAGCCGGCGCTAATCCAGGCGCTCAAGGACAAGACCATCCTATCGGCCGGGCTTGACGTCTATGTGCGCGAGCCCGACGTGCCTGCGGAGCTGATCGCGATGGAGAATGTCGTTCTCTTCCCGCATCTTGGCTCGGCCTCGGTCTATACGCGCACACAGATGGACCAGCTCGTGGTCGATAATCTTAACGCATGGGCTGCCGGCAAGGGACCGCTCACGCCGGTGCCGGAGACGCCGTGGCCGCCACGCCGCTCTTCGTGATGCTGCTCCGCATGACGACGCCATGATGCCGTGCTAGCTTTGCAGGTCGGCTCGGTAGCTATTCGGTGAGTTCATGGTGCGTAGCGTTGCGTTAGTCGCGGCCTTGATCCTGACTGTGATGGTCTTCAGCGCGATTCCTGGCGTTGCGCGCGGCGAGGGCGCTGTCAGCGAGGCGATGGTCGGCGGCTGGGAAATTTCAAACGTTGATCGCGACCGCCGCTGCCCGGTGACGTTCAGCGCCGCGGCGGTGCCCGGCGGCCATAGGATTGATTTCGATAGCGAGTGTCCTGGCGCGTTCCCGTCGCTCGCGGGTGTGGTCGCCTGGGGATTCGGACCCAAGGAAGTGCTGCGGCTGCTCGACGCCAACGGCGGCGCCGTGATGGAGTTCACCGAGGTCGAGAACGGGATGTTCGAATCCGAACGCGGGGCGGACGGGCTTTTGTTCCTGCAAACCCAGGCGGCGCTCAAGGCCGAGGCGCGGACGGCGGAGCAGATCGTCGGCGACTGGAATCTGCTGCGCGAGGCCGACAAGCCTTTGTGCCGGCTGACGCTCTCCGACAGCGCGAGTGGCGACGCCTTCCGCGTGATCGTGAAGCCGGGCTGCGACAAGACGATCGGCAGCTTTGCCCCGATGACCTGGCGGCTCGAGCGCGATCAGCTCCTCTTGACCGGGCGCGGCGGCACCTGGCGGTTCTCGGAAAGCGACGCCACGGTCTGGGAGCGCGTGCCGCTGACAGTCGACCCGCTGCTCCTGGTGCGACAGTGAATGCGATTGACCTTCGCCGCCGCGGCTTCTTGAGTGCCCCTAGAGTCTGATCCGATCGGATCAAACTCTAGGATCTTGGTTGAGCATGATCTTTTCCGAAAACCGGTTTCCACTTTTCGGGATCATGCTCTAAAGCGCGTGATCAGGGAGATCGCCATGTGGCTCAAGGGACAGGCGGCCATCGCATTTGCGGCGTCGCTCGCCGTCATCTCGGCGGCGGGCACGGCCAAGGCCGAAACTGCCGCCGACTTCTATAAAGGCAAGACGGTCACACTGATAGCCGGCTTCCCGCCCGGCGGCGGATACGACACCTATGTGCGGGTGCTGGCGCGACATTTCGGCCGCTTCCTACCGGGACAGCCCAACGTGATCGCAACCAACATGCCAGGCGCGGGATCGCTGACTGCGGCCAACACGATCTACAACAAATACCCTCCCGACGGCCTCGCGCTCGTGATGTTCGCATCGTCGGCGGCGATGGAGCCCTTGATCGGCAACAAGTCGGCGCTGTTCGATCCATCGAAATTCAGTTGGATCGGCTCGATGTCGCAGGACGTGGCCTATTGCGCCGTGTGGCAGCATCCCGGCGGCGCGACCACGTTCGACGAGATGCTCACCAAGGAGACGATCATCGGCGGCGGCGCGCCGGCGGCCATCACCTATCAGCACCCGATGGTGCTCAAGAACGTGCTCAAGGCCAACTTCAAGGTCATCCAGGGCTACAAGGGCACGCGCGACATCAACATCGCCATGCAGCGCGGCGAGGTGAACGGCACTTGCGGCATGTTCGGCTCGTCGGTCAAATCGCAGTTCGGCGCCGAGGTGAAGGACGGGCGCATGAAGCTCTTCATCCAGATGGGCAGCAGGCGCTCGAACGAGTTCGGCAACATTCCAAGCGTGTTCGACTATGCCAAGACCGACGAGGATCGCGCGATCCTGCGATTCCATTTCGAGCAGCTTCTGCTCGGCCGCCCGCTAGCGGGACCACCCGGCATCCCGGCCGACCGCCTGGCAGTGCTGCGCGCTGCTTTGTTCGCGACCATGAAAGACCCGCAGTTCTTGGCGGAGGCGACCAAGGCGGGCCTCGACATCGATCCGGTGCAACCGGCAGAGGTCATGGCGCTGCTCAAACAGTTCTCGTCGTTCTCCCCCGCCCTTCTCGAAAAGGCGAAAGAAGCCATGGGGCGCTAATAGATGTTTTAGTGAAGCTCGCATTGATTCCAGGTCATCGGAGCACATTCTAGTGGAGTGGATTTGACATTCGCTACCCGTAGACCGCAGACTCCCAAAGCGAATGTCAAATCCAAAACTCCACTAGCAGCTTAATTTGCTAGTGGTCCTTTGATTCTAACATTCGCAAAGTCGCCCGCTGAGAAGGGATGCGAATGTTAGAATCGGACCACTAGCTTCGATTTCGGACGGGGCGTTCCAATGCTGGCGACGGGGCGGCAGAAACTCGAGCGTATGCGCGACGGCCGCGTCGTCTATGTCGGCGCGGAGCGCGTCGACGATGTCACCGCGCACCCTGCGTTTCGCCGCGGTGCCAAGACCATCGCTGCGCTTTATGATCTCAAGGCTGATCCGGCAAAGGCCGCGCTGTTTTCGTATGAGGAGAACGGTGAGCGTTACGCGCTGCAGTGCAGCCGCGACGACGTCGTTCGCCGCATGCAGGCGCTGCGCGCCACTGCCGAGGCGACCTACGGCTTCATCGGCCGGTCGCCCGAGCAGGTCGCGGGCCTCATCACCGGCCTCGCCATGAATCCCTCGGTGCTGGAGAATTTACACCCGGGCTTCGGCGAAAACCTGATCCGCTTTTACGAGCGCGCCCGCCGGGACGATTTCTATCTCTGTTTTGCGGTAACGCCGCCGACTGGCATGCGCGCGACCGAGCTGTTTCCCGGCCAGGAGCGCGCCGACCCCAATCTTCAGGTGGTCGCCGAGGACGATGCCGGCGTCACCGTCTCCGGCATGAAGATGCTTGCCACCAGCGCGATCTATGCCGACGAAATCCTCATCGGCAACCTCACGCCGATCGCCGAGAAGTTCAAGAGCGAGGCGATCACTGCGGCGGTCCCGTTGAACGCGCCCGGACTCGCGCTATGGTCGCGGCAGCCTTATGCGCGCAACGTCGCGCATGAGGCCGATTATCCGCTGTCGTATCGCTTTGACGAGACCGACAGCGTCCTGGTCTGCGACCGCGTAAAAATTCCGTGGGAGCGCGTGTTCCTGCACAATGACGCGGTCATGTCGCGCCGCATCTACACCGACACGCCGGCGAACTGTTACCAGAATCACCATTCCAACATTCGGTTCTGGGTGAAGCTGGGCCTGATCGTCGGCCTCGCGAGCCGCATCACGCAGGCGAACGGCATCGACAAAATCCCGGCGGTACGCGAGATGCTCGGCCGGCTCGCCGCGCTCGAGGCGACCATGGGCGGGCTGGTGCACGGCCAGATCGAGGCGTTCGAGGAATGGCCGGAAGGCTACGCGACGCCAAACCGGCGCATCATGTATGCCGCGCTCAACTGGTGTCAGGAGCACCACACCGAGATCGTCGACATGTTGCGCACGCTGCTCGGCGGCATTCCGCTCTTGATGCCCGCCTCGATCGACGTCATGACAGACGAGCCGTTGCGCTCAACCTTCGAGCGCTGGTGGAAAACACCGTCGATCGCGGCGCTCGACCGCTACAAGCTCTACAAGCTTGCCTGGGACATCGTGGGCTCGGAATTCGCCGGCCGCCACATGCTCTACGAGAAATTCTACGCCGGCAATTCACTCATCGTGCGCAATCAGTCGGATCGCGAGGCGCCCTGGGAGCGCTTTCACGCGATCGTGGATGGACTGTTGAACGATGTGCAGGTGCCAGACCTGCCGGAGCGGAAATAGTCGACTATCTCACGCATTGGCGCCCCGGCGGGGCGCCAATGTCGGCTTTCGGTTGGAAGTGGCAGCTTCTCTCGGAAAGTACCACTCAGACTGTGCGTCGTCCGGTCAGCATATGATAGAGGTAAAGCACCACGACTGATCCGACCAGGGCAACGAGCAGGCTATAGAGATTGAAACCGGTCACCCCTCCGACGCCGAAGAGGCTGAACAGAAACCCGCCGACCATCGCTCCGATGATTCCAAGCACGATATCGAGCAACAGTCCCTGACCGCTGCTGTTCACGATCTTGCTGGCAAGAAAACCCGCAATGAGGCCAAGCAGAATCCAACTGAGGATCGACATTGCGTGTCTCCTTATGAACCGGGTTTCTTCAAGAAGGCGGAGGCGAGCTGCTGCAGCGACGGAATGCTTCCATTGGCCGTGAGCTTGTCGACGATCCCAGGCAGGTTCTGTGCCAGTTGCTGCAACAACTGCTGCTCATTGACCCCGGCCTGCTGCGCGGCGGCTTGGACGTTTTGCGGACCGATTGCCTTGGCGAGCGATCCGGGATCGATCGGCTTGTTCGGGCCGTTGCCGACCCAGGATTTGGCAGTGTCACCCTGTCCGGCCTTCTCGAACTTTTCGACAAGGCCGCCAAGGCCGCCAAGCAAGCCGCCATCGGGAGTGGCGGCGCCAGCGTCGGCCTTAGGCACGAGCGTTGGTTCGGAATTTTGAGCCGCAGCGCCGCCGCCGCTCATCATCTTGTGCACGAGAAGCGCGCCAAGCGCGATCATCAGCGGCTTGGCGACATTGCCGCCGGGCGCGACCTGGTTCACAGCGTCGTCTAACAGTCCCATATGGACCTCCTGTTTACGGTTATTGGATCGAAATACTTCGGGTCACCACGATGCTCGGGCAGCCGGCTTATCGCTGGCTCAGTCGCCTGTTGCACTCGCTGTAGTAGCCGCCGCCTTTTTGGATCCATCTGAGACCGCCGTTGCCGGCATCGGTCTTGTTGGCGCGGTACTGATCGAGGCAGGTGAGCATGCGGGCCCTGCCGGGTTTTTCGTTGGCGTATTTCGCCGACACGCCTGACGGGAACACGGCATTTCCGACACCGACCGTCGCAGGCGCTGAGCCCCGTGATCGCCTGGCAGACGGTGTGCTCTGGGCGGGAGCGGTAGCGGCGGGAGGGGTGGCCGCAGCCGCGCCGGCTGCGCACTGGGCCCGACGGAATTGATTCCAATTCATGCCCTGGAGAGTTCCGGCGGCTTTCGCCGCCCTATATTTGGCGCTGCATTCCCGCTCGGTCAGCCCCTGCGCCTGCGTGGGACCGGACCAAGCCAAAGCCAGCAACGCAGCGGCGCTGGCGAACATCAGACAAAGACGGATCGACATCGTGTGGCTCCCTTTTCTCGGATCGCAGGCGCATACCGCGCCAAAACGAACGCGTTTTCAAAGAGAACCGGTCTGTGGCGTTTACATCGGACGAACGAAGTCCGGACCATTAAGCTAAAAAAATGTCCCGCCGCGGCGCAGCGAACCCTCGTCGTTTAATCGTCACCCAATCACGCAATCACCCGCCGCGCGCAAGGCGGCGCGCGCAGCGCTCCGCGGACAAGCCGTCGACCTGCATCGCGTTGTTCATGGCTATCGACTGTTCACGAGGCAGCGAACATCTACGGATTTATCGAGGCACGAATGCGCGCTCGACGATCCGTCGCACGGGTGAGTCGTGCTGTACGTTCGCCGCCTTTAGCCTTCGCGGCTACCGCTTCTCTGTGTGCCGCCGCGTGACTATCCGCAACGCCTCGGGCGACCACCTTGCCTTCATTCGTTTGTACTTGCCAGTACCAGCCACTGCCGTTGTTCAATTGTCATGTCCGACGCGCCTTCGCTCCCGCTGGTGCAAAGGCCGGCGCCAAACTAATATCAATCTGAACCAATCAGTACGAGCCGAGCACGCCGTCATGCCGACCGCCGCTATGGTTTCAATTTCGAGACGTTGCCGCCCCATGCGATGCGAATCCGCATGAGCGCCTTGCGTCGCCTTTGGCAAGGGGATCTGCCGCTGCCTCAGGCATTCTGGAATTGGGCGGTGGCCGGTGGCGTTGCGGTGAACGCACTCACGTCAATTCTGTTTCTGGCGCTGATCATGGCCGACCACCTCGTCGCGGCCTTTGTCGCCGGTTATGCACTTTCAGTGCCCTACAATTTCATCGTAATGGTCGGCGTCTGGCGTTCGGCTGGACGCTATGTGGGCGATCGCCGTTGGGCCGACGTCGCACGCATCGTTACGGTTGCCGGAATGGTCCTGTTGAGTGTCACTTGACCGATCATTCCGCCCACCGCATTCACATACCGGGGACGTAACCGGTGTCCGTGTATTCTAGTGGTCCGATTCTAACATTCGCATCCCTTCTCAGCGGGCGATTTTTCGAATGTTAGAATCAAAGGACCACTAGCAAATATAAGCTGCTAGTCTTACTGCGTCATGAACCACAGGTGCGTCTGTGGGTTTGAGCGGCGCAGCAGGGGCATCGCGATAGGGTGTTGACCAGTGCAACGATTAATCGTCGGCGCATGGTCGCGATCGAGTTGACGATGTGACGTTCAGGC
>WHTP01000230.1 GCA_009377695.1 Hyphomicrobiales bacterium
ACCGGCTCGGTGATGGTCCGCCGGTGCATCACATACTGGCCTGGGCCGCGTTCCTCGGCGAGGCCGTGGTCCTCCAGCGCCCGGTGCATGGTCTTGATGATGTCGCCGCGCTCGCCAAGCTCCCGCAAGGTCGGCTCGGCCCTGGACGACACCATCCAGCGGCCGGTCTCGATCTCAGTCGCCAGCCCCATGCGCTCCAGCTTGCGCGCCCGCTCGATCAGCAGCGCGCGGTTCTGGCGGAACGTGGCGAGCATGTCCTTGTCAGGGCGCAGGTCGGTGAACTCTTGGCCCCGCTGCTCCGCGATCAGCATCCGGTCGAGTCGGGTGAAGCGGTCGGCGTCCACCTCCCGCTCCAGGCCCCTTGTCACCTCCTGCTCGGTCTGGCGGCCAAGCTCCAGGGTGACGATCTCGCTCGCCCGTTCGCGGATGCCGTAGGCGATATAGTCGCCGGCGATGTTGAGGGTCTTGCCGTCCTCGGTGATGCCACGCACGAGGACATGGGTGTGTGGGTGTCCGGTGTTGTGGTGATCGACCGCGATCCAGTCGAGCTTCGTCCCCAGGTCGGCTTCCATCTGCTTCATCAGATCGCGGGTGGTCTCGCGCGGGTCGGCGAGTTCCACCCCGTCCTCGGCCGAGACGATGAAGCGGAACTGATGGCGATCCTCGTGGCCCCGGTCGAGGAAGGCGCGCCCATCCTCCACGTCGCGCTCGGCCGAATAGACTTGGCCCTTCTCGCCGTCGCGGGTCACGCCGTCGCGTTCGAGATAACGCAGGTGCGCGTCCACCGCCTTGGCGCTGACGAACTGTCGTCCGCGCACGGCTCCGCGCCGCGGGTTGAGTTTCACGACGCGAGCCTTCACCGCCACGCGGCGCGACCGGGTGCGCGCGCTGCTCCCGTCCCGGCTCCAGGCGCTGCGATCCTTGAGCGTCCGCGCCGCCGCAGCGCCCCGGCCGCGCGCATTGAACCGGCCGCTTCCCCTCCCGGTCCCCGCGAGGCGGCTGGGGTTGCCGCCCGCGCGCCGGATCGCCTGATGGACCTCGCCGATGAAGCTGGCCGGGCGTCCGCACACCCCACCGATCCGGCGCCCGGCTCCAAGCCGGCCGCCACGGTCGCGGATCTTGCCGGGGCGGATACGGAAATCGTCTTCGTCGTGCGCCATGAGACGACGATTGGTAGTCGGGACATGCGCGACAAGAGACAAAATGTAGGCGTCATAGAATAGCGTAGAAAGACTTGCGCCAGCGTAGGCGCGGCGGTCCTCAGTTCTCCGCACATCGCGGGCGACGTCCCTGCGAGCATTGAAAACAAAAGACAAACCAGCATGCGCGCCGCAACCGCACCTCAATGGGTCAAAGCGAGCCGCGCAAAAAACAATGTGCAGACAATCCCTTAGGAGCGCAGCGACGGCAGCGGGGCAACCCGCTTTATCTTGCGGTCCCGGTCCCCGGTCGTCTACGGTTCCAAATCGGGTTCCTTCGTTCATGGGAGGTTCTCCGGTGGGGTCTCGACGGTCCTGGGAAAAGGCACACAGTCCGTACTGGTCGCTGCACGTTGAGGCGTGGCGCCGAAGCGAATTGAATCGGTCGGAATATTGCCGTCGACACAGGCTGTCGAAGAACACGTTCGACCGCTGGATGAAGCATCTCATCAGCAAGGACGATGCCCGTAAACATGCGAAGTATCTGCTGGAACTGCGCCAGGAAGAGCGACTGCTCCGACAGGAAAAGGCCCGCAAGAAGCGTCAGCGACGGCGCTTTGGGGTGAGCACGGACACGCGTTCGCGCGCGGTCCAGGCGTTCTGGGCGATGCATGTGGAGGCGATGAACTGGAGCGGCATGGGCGTTCGCGAGTATGCTGCCGGACTGTGGCTTTCGCCCTACTCGTTGCGCAAATGGCGCGACCGATTTGAGGACGGCGAGGTGGAAATCGACTGGCGAGCGTTTCTTCATCCGAGCGCTCGCCCGCAAATAAGCACTGGTGCTAGCAGCGCTGCTAAGGCACGGACGCCCGAAGAAGGCTTGACAGGCGTGCCAAGTGTCGATCCGCCGCAGGACGAGCGCTCGAACCGGCGCAGCTTTACGGACGAAGACAAGCTCGCCATTGTGATGGAAACGGAACAGCCCGGTGTCAGCGTCGCCGAGGTCTGCCGCCGCCATGGCATCGTGACGAGCATGGTGTTCCGCTGGCGCGTCCAGTTCGGCTTCGCGCAAAAGAAGCGCGCGAAGCTGGCTCCGGTTGCGGTGACCGGGGATGGAGATGCGGCCTCCTCCACGGCCGTTGTTCTGCGCGATCTCTTGCAACCCTCCGACGGTATGATGGCCGTTGATCTGCCAGATGGCCGTCGCGTCTTTGCCCCTGAAGGCAGCGATCCGGAAACGGTTCGGCGCCACGTCGCCGACCGGGAGACGACACGATGATGATCGTTCCGGCCGGCGTGAAGGTGCACCTGGCGTTGGGTTACACCGACATGCGCAAGGGCATGGACGGGCTTGCGATGCTGGTTCAGGACACGCTGAAGAAAGACGCGTTCTCGGGTCATCTGTTCGCCTTCCGGGGCAAGCGGGCGCGGATCATCAAGATCCTGTTCTGGGACGGCAACGGGCTCTGTCTGTTCACCAACGATCTGCATTCATACTACATCTCTCCTTCGCATTCAGTTGAGGGTTTTGTCTTTGCTGTCGTTTTGCTTACGAGCGGCGGCTCGATCGACCAGTTGATTCCATCGGCTGCATTGCTTTTGCGGCAAATCTGAATCG
>WHTP01000062.1 GCA_009377695.1 Hyphomicrobiales bacterium
GCCTGCACACGCTCCGGAAAATCTTCGTCGCCGCAAGTCCCGCTCAAGTCGTCGCCTTCCTCGACCAACTGCTTTCCCAAAAACTACCCATCAAATCCCTGCGTTCTTTGGCTTTCCGATAGGGAGTCGAGTACTATGGTTTTCGATAGAGAAGACATCATCTTCAACGTGGTTGTGAACCATGAAGAGCAGTATTCGATCTGGCCCAGCTACAAGGAAATTCCCACAGGGTGGAGGGCCGTCGGGAAATCGGGCTCAAAGAAGGAGTGCCTCGCATATATCGACGAGGTTTGGACCGACATGCGTCCGTTGAGCCTGCGCAAATTTATGGAAGAGAACGCCTCGTCATCATCTTCCTCATAAATCGGTATTCCGGTGCGCTTGTTCTGTCTGCCTTACTCAGGCGGAAGCGCGACCGCCTACGCCCGTTGGCGTCGTCTTCTTCCGTCGTGGATCGATGTCCAGCCTTTGGAATGGCCGGGGCGTGGCATGCGCATGGACGAACCGCTGATGACGGATCCGCATCGCCTGGCGGAGAAGCTCGCCGGGGAACTTCAAGCGTCGCTAGAAGCGCCTTACGCGCTCTTTGGCCATAGCCTGGGCGCGCTCGTGGCCTTCGAGCTCGCGCATTGTCTTGTCGATCACGGCGCGCCGATGCCGGTTGTCCTCTTTGCATCTGGAACCGAGGCGCCGTCGGTCCGCGACGGAAGCAAATGGCACCACCCGCTGAGCGACGAGGAACTGCTCGCCGAACTGCGTCATCTGCAAGGAACGCCGGAGGAAGCTCTGGCGAGTCCGGAGATCATGAATGTGACATTGCCGGTCTTGCGTGCGGACTTTCTGATGTGCGGCGCCTATGTCTATCGCCCCGGACGCAAGCTCCCCGTTCCCATCCATGTGCTGGGCGGTCTCGACGATGACACCGCGCCCGAATCCCTTGAAGCGTGGCGGTGCGAGACTTGCGCTGGCTTCAAGATCGATGTGCTGCCAGGTGATCACTTCTTCATTCACTCCCGACAGGCCGAGGTCCTGGATCTGATTAGCACGTCATTGGTGCGCGGGGCCGCGCGGCCGAAGCTCGTACCAAGGCGTGCGTGCAGCGCTCCTATCGGAAGCGCATGAGGTCTGATGCCTGGAAGAGAGGCGAGCATGAGCGCTTTTTCCACCCGTCCGCTGCTTGAAGGAAAGCAATTGCCGCTGCTGGTGCAGGCCGACGATGCTGCGGGAACGCCGCTCGGCGACGTCGTACCCATGCTGCGCGACACAGTCGACCGTCATCTGCCCGATTGCGGTGCGCTTGTCTTTCGCGGCTTCTCAGTCAACGGACCGGATGCGTTTCGGACCTTCGCCACCGATTTCGGTCATCCGCTGCTCAATTATGAATTCGGGTCTACGCCCCGGTCGAAGGTGACGGCCGGCGTCTATACCTCGACTGAGTACCCGGCTCACCAGCACATCCTGCTGCACAACGAGCAGGCCTATACGCGCGACTGGCCGATGAAGATCTGGTTTTACTGCATGCAGCCGGCGCAGGAAGGCGGCGAGACGCCGATCGCCGATAGTCGTGTGATCTACCGCGACATGCCGCAGCCTATCCGCGATCGCTTCGTCGAGAAGGGCGTGATGTACGTCCGCAATTACGGCAAGGGCATCGACGTGCCCTGGCAGCAGGTCTTCGGAACAGAATCGAAGTCCGATGTGGAAGCCTATTGTGCCCGGCACGGCATCGACTGCGAATGGAAGGAGGATGACGAGTTGCGCACGCGGCAAGTCTGCCAAGGCGTGGCGTGTCACCCAATCACAGGCGAATGGGTATGGTTCAACCAGGCCCATCTATTCCACGTATCGTGTCTTGAGCCGGAAGTCCGCGAAAGCTTGCTCGAGATTGTCGAGGACGAAGCGGAGCTGCCACGCAACGCGCTTTATGGCGACGGCTCGCCGATTGACGACGACACGCTCGAGACTGTGCGCAGCGTGCTTGAGACGCACAAGATCGTCTTTCCTTGGCAAGTCGGCGATGTTGCGATGCTCGACAACATGCTGGCCGCTCACGGCCGTGCGCCGTTCAAGGGCGGGCGTAAGGTCATTGTCGCGATGGCAGAACCGAATAGGACGTTTGAGTGATCCATGCCGCGGCGAGACGCAGGCGCGGCATCACTGTTCAAGGCAGTTGAGTACCGGAAGATGCAAGACGACGACATCGTCGAACGACTCATGAGCCACGCAATGTCGCAACCGGATAAGCCGGCGTTGCGGTTCCTGGAGGGCGATGTCGTCTCTTGCGAACTGAGCTATGCGCAGCTCGACCGGCGCATTCGGGCAACCGCTGCTTATCTGCGCAGCTTGGCCGAACCGGGCGAGCGGGCGCTGTTGCTGTTGCCGACAAGCGCCAATTATGTGGTCGCGTTCTACGCGTGCCTTTATGCGGGAATGATCGCCGTTCCGGCCTATCCGCCGGAAAACGGCGGACAGCGCTACACCGAGCGCCTGAATGGAATTCTGTGCGACGCCACGCCGCGCCTTATCCTGATCGATGGCGATTCTCGCCCGACTGTGACTCATCTGTTAGCTGGCGCTGCCGACGTCCACCTCTTGCATATGGACGAGATCGATCTCTCCGGTTCGGCCGATTGGTTGCCCCCGCGGATCAGCTCGGATGCCATCGCGTTCCTGCAATACACGTCAGGGTCAACATCGCGGCCCAAGGGCGTGTGCGTCTCGCACGGCAATCTCGTCGCCAATCTGACAGCCATCGGAAACGCGATGGCAGCGACGGCGGACGATGCCTTGGTCAGTTGGCTGCCGCTTTATCACGACATGGGACTGATCGGCTGCTTGCTGTTCCCATTGTTCGCGGGCTGCACCGACACGTTGATGTCGCCGCGCAACTTCCTGCAGCGGCCCCGGCGCTGGCTTGAAGCGATCCACCGCTTCGGCGGTACGATCAGCGGCGGTCCGGATTTTGCCTTTGCCCTCTGTAGCGACCGCATCCCCGACGACACGGTCAGTGAACTTGACCTCAGCCGTTGGCGCGTGGCCTTTTCCGGTTCGGAATTCGTCCGCCGCCAGACCGTGGACAAGTTCGTCGCGCGGTTCGCACCCGCCGGCTTCGATCCCAGGGCATGGATGCCGTCTTATGGGCTCGCCGAAGCAACGCTCTATGTGTCCGGGAATCCGTCGCCGAATTGTATTAAAAGTCACACGCTTGATACGGCGGCATTGGCCGAGAAACGGATCGTCGACGCGGAGCAGGGCACGGTGCTGGTGTCATGTGGCCGCGTCGCAGCCGGGCACGAGGTGCGCATCATGCGCGTCGACGGCTCGGCAATAGCTGAGCACAACACGATCGGTGAAGTTTGGTTCTCAGGGCCGAGCGTGACGCAAGGCTATTGGAACAACGCGGCGGCCACGCAAGCCGCGTTCGTCGTTCATGACAGTCGGCGCTGGCTGCGCACCGGTGATGTCGGCTTCATCCGTGACGGCGCCGTCGTCATAACTGGGCGCCTCAAAGACATTCTCGTCATCCGCGGCCAGAATCTCTATCCAACGGACATCGAGCAGGCCGTCGAGCAGAGCGTCACCTCGGTCCGCGCGGGGCGCGTGGCCGCATTTCCGGTCGAACTGGACGGACAGGAAGGCATTGGTGTGGCGGCGGAGATCAGCCGCGGCGTGATTGCGCGTACGACTCCCGAGGCCATTGCCGCCGCAATCAGCGATGCCGTGCTTTGTCAGTGCGACGAGCGTCCTGCGGTGATTGTTCTGCTGAATGCGCAAGGTATGCCGCTGACCACCAGCGGCAAGCTGCAGCGCTCCGTCTGTCACGACAACTGGTCGGCGCTCGATAGCTTCGCAGTGCTCGAGAACGGACGGCGGCGGGCTGATAATCGCGGCGCTGCCCTAGACGTCGTACCGGCAACCGACATGGAGCGGGCGCTGGCCGCGATCTGGGGCGAGGTGCTTGGCCGGCAAGCCATAGGCCGTCATGACGATTTCTTCGTGCTCGGCGGCAACTCGATTGCGGCGGCCCAGGTCGCCGCGGCCGTCCGTGATCAGTACGGCGTCGAGCCGGCGCTGCGCAGTTTCTTCGATGCGCCTACGCTCGAGGCGTTTGCCGCCCATGTCACAAGCGTGATGCAGGCGGGCAAGCAGAGGACGCTGCCAGCCATAACGCCCGCGCCGCGCGACGGGTTGTTGCCGCTCTCTTATGCGCAGGAGCGCCTTTGGTTCCTGTGGAACCTGGATCCCGCGAGCACGGCCTACACGGTCGCAAGTGCGATCCCCCTAAGAGGTCCGCTCAATCGAACCGCGCTGTCGAGCGCGTTCGCCGAAGTCGCGCGCCGGCATGAGGCGTTGCGGACGACATTCAGCGCCGACGATGGCGTGGGCCGACAGATCATTCATGACGCCATGGCGATTGCGCTTCGGCAAGAAGATCTTAGCCGCCATCCGGCGGCCGAGCGGGACGCCATCGCCGCGGCCTATATGCGCGATGTGCTGGCGCAGCCCTTCGACTTAAAGACCGGGCCGCTTGTCCGCGCCTCGCTGCTGCGATTCTCCGATGACGAGCACGAGCTGTTGCTGTCCGCGCATCACATTGTGGTCGATGGGCGGTCGCTCGACATCTTGCTGAATGAACTCGCCGAACTTTATCGCGGCTTCACCAAGGGCGGCATCATCAAGCCGCCCCCGGCAGTTCAATATGCCGACTATGCGGTGTGGCAACGCGCATGGCTCGCGGCCGGCGAGGGCGACAAGCAGCTCGCGTATTGGCGCACACGGCTCGGTGATGAGCATCCCGTGCTGGGTCTGCCCGCAGACAGGCCGCGCCCAGAGGCGCAGAGCCATCGGGGCGAAACAATTGCCTTGAACATCAGCGCTGCGCTCGCGGCGCGGTTGCGAAAGGTCGCAAACAGTCATCGCATCAGCCCGTTCATGCTGCTGCTGGCGGCCTATCAAGCACTTCTCTATCGCTTCACCGGGCAAGACGATCTGCGCATTGGCGTGCCGGTTGCCAACCGCCGCCATCCGCAGCTCGAGAGCCTGATCGGCTTCTTCGTTAACACACTTGTTCTGCGCGCCAATATCAATGGCGACCTCGTCTTCTCGGATCTGCTTGCGCGGACGAAGGACGACGTCATCGCCGCGCTCGATCACCAGGATCTGCCGTTCGAGCAACTGGTCGATGCGCTTCGCGTGAGTCGCAGTGCCGGCCACAATCCGCTGTTTCAGGCCAAGTTCAACTTCATGACCGAGCCGCGCGGCCTTCCCGGCGTTGAAGGGCTCCGATCTGAGACACGCATTATCGATCTTGTCGGCGCCCATTTTGACCTGGCCCTCGATATCATCGAGGGACCGAGCGGCATGGAGGCCACGCTCAATTATGCGAGCGATCTGTTCGAAGCGGACACGATCCGACGCATCGGCAGCCAGTTTGTCGCGGTACTCGAACAGATCGCCGAGAATACGCAGTGCTGTCTGTCGGACCTCGCCATAGCGGAAGACGCGCAGCAAATCGTTCCATCGCATGCTGTCAGTTTTCCGTTCAATGACGTGATCATGTTGCATCGCGCGGCGTTTGCCGGACGCCCGTCCGCGGTTGCATTGCGCGGTGGCGACGACGTTGTCACCGCTGCTGAGCTTGAGCGGCGCTCCAACGCTCTGGCGTGCGCGCTGACGGCGCGCGGCGTCACGCGCGACGTTCCCGTCGCGCTCTGGATGGATCGTTCGACCACATTCGTCACGGCGCTCCTTGGCGTGATGAAGGCCGGCGGCGCCTATGTGCCGCTCGATCCGAAATGGCCCGTGGAGCGTGTGCGCCGTCTGCTGGCCGAAAGCGGCATTGCGTTGTTGCTCGTTGATGGCGAAAGCCGCGAAACGGCGCGCACACTCGATTGCATGATTCTCGATTGCGGCGACGCCGCGTTGCTCGACGGGTCGGATGTTGCTCCCGATATCGTGATTCATCCGGAGCAGGCCGCGTATGTGATCTACACCTCGGGATCGACCGGCAAGCCCAAAGGGGTCACGGTTTCGCACCGGGCGCTCGCGAACTACGTCCAAGCCTTGTTGACGCGTTTGCGGCCGGCACCGGATGCCACCATGGCGATGGTGTCCACCGTCGCCGCCGATCTCGGCCATACGGTTTTGTTTGGTGCGCTTGCCGCAGGCGCAACTCTGCAACTGTTCTCGCCGCGCGACAGCTTCGATGCCGATCGTTTCGCGCGCACGATGCGCGATAGTGGCGTCGACATCCTCAAGATCGCGCCAAGCCATCTGCGCGGGCTGCTGCAGGCGTCGCCGTCGGTCGATGTGCCGCCGCGCCAAACGCTTGTGCTCGGCGGCGAGGCCTGCGACGCGGCGCTTGTCGCGATGGTGCGCGAGCTGCGGCCAGCGTGCCGCATTCTTAACCACTATGGACCGACCGAGACGACGGTTGGCGTCCTCACCCACGAGCTCGACGCCAACGAGAGCGGCGGGCCGATTCCGATGGGTCTGCCACTCGCGAACGTGCGCGCGCATGTGCTGGACGATGCGTTGAACGTCGTTCCGATTGGTGTGGCGGGGGAGCTCTATATTGGAGGACCGGGCGTAGCGCGGGGTTATCGCGCCGCTGCGGGGTTGACGGCAGAACGCTTTGTTCCCGATCCGTTTGGGCCGCCGGGTGAGCGGCTTTATCGGACTGGCGATCGCGTACGCTGCGATCGCGACAGCCGGCTGATATTCCTCGGCCGTGGCGACGATCAGATCAAGCTGCGCGGCTATCGCATCGAGCTTGATGAGGTCGCTCGCTTGCTCAAGGCGATCGATGGCGTCGATGAGGCTGTGGCCGTTGTTCGCCCCGTCGACACCGACGAGCGCCAGCAGCTGATCGGATATTGCGTCCCACGGCCGGGTGCAGCGCTCGATCCGGTTGCGCTCAGAAAGCGGCTGTCGGCGCTCCTGCCGGATTACATGGTGCCGGCGCGGATCGTGGTCTTGGAGGCGTTACCGTTGACGCTGAACGGCAAGGTCGATCGCAAGGCGCTGCCCGCACCGGACCACGACGCGCCTGGCCGCTCCCACGAGGCGCCGCAAGGTGAGATCGAAGAAGCGATTGCTTCCGTCTGGCGCGAGGTGTTGAAGACCGAGCCGGTCGGCCGCAACGACAACTTCTTTGAGCTCGGAGGCGACTCGATCCTCAGTCTTCAGGTCATCGCGCGATTGCGCAAGCGCGGTACCCGTCTCACACCCAAGCAGGTTTTCGAGAAGCAGACCATCGCCAGCCTGGCGGCTGTCGCGTCGTCGGCTCCGGCGACGTCGAAGCAGAAGACATCATCGAGCACGCAACATCCGGCCACCGGCCCGCATGATCTCTTGCCGATCCAGCTGCGCTTCTTTGCGGAGGATATTGCTGAGCGTTCGCATTGGAACCAGGCGGCGCTGCTGCGGCCTCGGGCAGGTGTGGATTGGTCCGTGCTGCGGCAGGCATTGACGGCGGTGGTGGCGCGTCACGATGCGCTGCGGCTGCGCTTCACCATGCAAGATGGCGGCTGGCGCGCCGAGCACGGCGCGACGCCCGCGGCCGAGGATTTGCTGTGGTTGCATGAGGACGTGACGCCATCGTCGGTGACGACGCTGTCGGAGACCGCGCAGGCGAGCCTGGACCTATCCGCCGGTCCGCTGCTGCGCGCGGTCGGCATGGACCTCTCGGACGGCAGCCAGCGGCTGCTGCTGGTGATCCATCACCTGGTGGTCGACGGCGTGTCGTGGCGGGTGCTGCTGGAAGATTTGGCGCAAGCGTACGCGCAGCTCAGTGCCGGAGAGGCCGTGCGGCTGCCGCCAAAGAGCGAATCTTATGCCTCCTGGGGAGCGCGGCTCCGCGCGCAGGCGGGGTTGTTTGCGGACGAGCTCGATTATTGGCTGGAACGCGGCGCAACCGGTGATCTGCGCTGCGACCGGCTCCATGACGATATCGATCGGGTCGCCGTCGCCGAGGAGGTGTCGCTGGTGCTCGATCGGGATGTGACCGATCGGCTGTTGCGGGCAGCGCCGTCGGCGTACCGGACGCAGGTCAATGATCTCCTGCTGGCAGCGCTATCGCGGGCGCTCGCGCGCTGGAGCGGCATGACGACAAGCGTGATCGAGCTGGAAGGACATGGCCGCGAGGACGTGTTTGCGGGGCTCGATATCGCGCGCGCGGTGGGCTGGTTCACGAGCGCGTTCCCGCTGCAGCTGAGCCATGGCGATGCATCGACGGCGAAGCTGATCAAGGCCACCAAGGAAGAGCTACGGAGTATTCCGCATCGCGGGCTGGGTTACGGGGTGCTGCGCCATCTCGGCACCGCGGAGCAGCGCGAAGCGCTGTCACGGCTTCGCGAACCGCAGCTGGTGTTCAACTATCTGGGCCAGTTCGACACGAGCCTGGGAGTCGAGGCACCGTTCACGCTCGCTAGCGAGAGCGCCGGTGCCGCGCGCAGCTCGTCAGCGCCGCTGGGTCGCTGGCTGAGCATAAACGGGCAGGTGGCTAATGGATGCTTGCGGTTCTCACTCACCTACGGCCGCAAGCGCTACGACCGCGCCACGATAGAGGACCTGGCGTCCTGTTATAGCGAAGCGCTGCGCGAGGTCACGGAGCACTGCACCAGCGGTGTGAGCGGCGTGACGCCGTCGGACTTTGTGCTGGCGAGGCTGAGCCAGGGTGAACTCGATGAGCTGCATCTCGACTGGCGTGCGGTGGAGGACATCTACCCGCTCTCGCCGATGCAGCAGGGCATGCTGTTCCATGCGCTGAAAGACGGCACGAGCGGCATCTACGTCAACCAGGTCGGCGTCGAGATTGGCGGGCTTGACGCGGCACGGCTGCGTGCGGCGTGGCAGGCGGTGAGCGACCGCCATGCGGTGCTGCGCACCGGTTTTGTGTGGCGCGAGCTGAGCGGCCTGGCGCAGCAGGTGGTGTATCGGCATGTCGAGGTGCCGTTCATCGACGAGGACTGGCGCTCACGCAGCCTCGCTCCTGATGCACTTGAGGCAGCGCTGGCGAAGGCGCGTGATCAAGAGCGCGCGCGTGGCTTTGATCTGTCCCATCCGCCGCTGCAGCGCGTGCGGCTGATCCGGCTGACGGCCGGTCGCCACTATTTGATCTGGACCCATCATCACGTCCTGCTTGATGGCTGGAGCTCCGCGCGGCTGATTGCCGAAGTGCTGCGGCAGGAGGGCGGAGAGAGCCTGCCGCCGGTCGCGGGACGCTACCGTGACTACATCGGCTACCTGCAGGGACGCGACCGCGCCGCTTCCGAGCAATTCTGGCGTGATGTGCTGAGCGCACCTACCGAGCCGAGCTTGCTGGCGGATGCATTCGGAGGAACAGAGCGCCGTGACGAACAATCCGGCCATAGCTCGCACACGCTGTCGCTCGATACAGTGCTAAGCGAGCGCCTATCGGCGTTTGCACGGCGCGAACGCGTGACGCTGAACACGCTTGTGCAAGGGGCGTGGGCGCAGCTCTTGCACCAGCATACGGGCCAGCGCGTGGTGAGCTTCGGTGCAACCGTCGCCGGCCGCCCCGCCGATCTCACCGGCGCCGAAGAGATGCTCGGGCTCTTCATCAACACGTTGCCGGTGGTGGACGAGGCCTCGCCGCAGCAGCGGGTGGGGCACTGGCTGCGCGCGCTGCAGGAGAGCAACCTGGCACTACGCGAGCACGAATGGATGCCGCTTTATGAAATCCAGCGGCTTGCTGGCCGCCCGGGCCGCGCGCTGTTCGACACCATCCTTGTGTTCGAGAACTATCCCATCGACCAGGCGCTGCACGAAAGCGGACGGGAGGGTCCGCGTTTCGGGCAGGTGCATCATGTCTCGAACACGAACTACGCGCTCA
This sequence comes from Hyphomicrobiales bacterium, assembly GCA_009377695.1. Taxonomy (GTDB): domain Bacteria; phylum Pseudomonadota; class Alphaproteobacteria; order Rhizobiales; family Xanthobacteraceae; genus VAZQ01. The sequence continues at coordinate 9,857 of WHTP01000062.1, forward strand.
CCGTGGCGGTGTTCGTCGTTCCACAGAAGATTGATCTCAGCTTCACTTACGACCGCAGCCGCTTTGACGACGAAACAGTACGCCGGCTTGGCGCGCGGCTGCAGGCTCTGCTTGAGCGCATGGCAGCGGATAGCGAAGCCTTCGTCGGCGCGCTTAGCCAGCTCGACGCCACTGAGATGCAGCAGATGCTCGCGTGGAGCGGGACGCCATCTACGGCCCACGGCGATGAGCGCGACGTGGTCACGCAGATCGAGCGCCAGGCGGCGGCTCGTCCGGATGCTGTTGCGCTGGTGTGCGCAGACGAAACCGTCTGCTACCGTGTGCTGAACGCGCGCGCCAATCGTCTCGCGTGCTGGCTGCGCCGGCAGGGTGTCGGGCCCGATGTGATGGTCGGTCTTGCCGTCGAGCGCTCGCCCGCAATGGTGGTAGCACTGCTCGCGATCCTGAAGGCGGGTGGCGCCTATGTGCCGCTCGACCCGGACTATCCGGCAACACGGCTTACCCATATGCTGCGTGACAGCGGTGCGCGGCTGTTATTGACGCAAGAAGGATTGCTCGCGCAGCTCGGGCCGATGCTTGCGGCCGCGAGGGACAGCGATCGCATGATCGCGGCTTGGCCGCTTGCGGCGGCCGAGCTTGCGGCGGCGAACGAGGACGACAGCAATCTCGGCCTCACGCTGCATCCCCACAATCTCGCCTATGTGATCTACACCTCGGGCTCGACGGGCATGCCGAAGGGCGTCGCGGTCGCGCACGGGCCCTTGGCAATGCACTGCGACGCGATCGGCCGGCTCTATGCCATGCAGCCAGGGGACCGCGAGCTGCAGTTCGCATCGATCAGCTTCGACATTGCCCATGAACGCTGGCTGGTGCCGCTGATGACGGGCGGCGCGCTGGTGCTGCGGCCCGGGCGGGACTGGACGATCGACGATCTGATCACCGAGATCGAAGCGCGCGCGGTCTCAGTGCTGTTCGTGCCACCGGCCTATGCCAACCAGCTCAGCGATATCCTGCATCGGCGGGGACAACGTTTGTCGCTGCGCGCCTGCATCGTGGGCGGCGAAGCCTGGTCGGACCAGGGCGTACGAACCCTGCGGCGCGTCACAGACATAAAACTCCTCGTCAACGCCTATGGGCCGACGGAGACCGTGATCGCGCCCATGGCCTGGCCGGTCGACGACAGCGCTTTGTCCGCAGGGCGCACCGCGCCGATTGGTCGTCCTGTCGGGACGCGCTCCGCCTATATCCTCGATGCCGATCTCAACCTCGTGCCGGCTGGCGTTGTCGGCGAACTCTATATCGGCGGCATTGGCCTGGCGCGCAGCTACTACAACCGCGCCGGGCTGACAGCGGAGCGCTTTGTACCGGATCCATTCGGGAGTGGACCGGGCGGACGGGTCTATCGCACCGGCGACCTAGCGCGCTGGCGCGCCGATGGCGCGGTGGAATATGTCGGGCGCGCGGACGAACAGGTGAAGATCCGCGGCTTCCGCATCGAGCCGGGCGAGATTGAAGCACGGCTGATGGAGTGTAAGGGCGTGCGCGCGGCTGTCGTCGTCGTGCGCGAGGCCGCGTCGGGCAAGCAACTCATCGGCTATGTGACGGGCGAGGGGCCCCTCGACGGCGCAGCATTGCGCACATCGCTCGCCACCATGCTGCCCGACTACATGGTGCCGGGGCGGATCGTGGTGCTGGACGCGCTGCCGCTGACGCCGAACGGCAAGATTGATCGTCGCGCCTTGCCGGATCCGGAGGTGGAGCCCGCGAGCCAGCATGTTCCACCACGCACCGAAACCGAAGCGGCGCTCGCCGCGATCTGGTGCGAGGTGCTGGGTCAACAGACCGTCAGCGTCACCGACAATTTCTTCGAACTTGGCGGCGACTCGATCATCGCCATTCGCCTCGCCGCCCGCATCCGCAGCGATCTCGATTGTCCGATTTCCCTGCGCGATGTGTTTGAGAACGGCTCGATCGAAGATCTCGCTCGGCAAATCGAAGAGAGAAGCCGTGCATCGCAAGCTTCGGGCGTCAGCAAGATCGACGCACTGTTAACCTCGCTGGAGACGGCAGCCGAATGAACCCGGACGTCTTGTCGAAGCTGTCGCGGCGGTTCATCGAGCTTCCAAAAGAGAAGCGTCGCGCATTCCTGGGTCAGGCGCGCGCCTCAGGCATCGATCTCTCGCTACTGCCTGTCCCGCCGGGCATCGCGTCGCCTGAATGCAATGCTGCCTCCTATGCGCAGCGGCGGATGTGGTTTCTCTGGAAGCTTGAGCCGGACAGCGCCGCCTATCACATCTCCGGTGCCGTCCGGCTGCTTGGTCCGCTCGATGTGCCGGCGCTGATCAAGGCGTTCGAATGGTTGCGCGTACGTCATGATGCATTGCAGACCACGTTTACCGAGGACGGCGACGAGGTCGTTCAGCGCGTCGCAGCGGCAACGAGTCCGGTACCGATCGCTTACGATGACCTCCGCGAGCTTGCGGATGACGTTCGTGACGCCACCGTGGAGTCGGTGTGCTCCGCCAAAGCGTCTCACCCGTTCGACCTCGAAACAGGTCCACTGTTTCGGCTGCGGCTGCTGTGGCTCGCCGACGACACACACCTGCTGCATCTGACCATCCATCACAGCATCTTTGATGGTTGGTCGATGGGCCTGCTGCTCGACGAACTGGTCACTCTTTACAAGAGGGCGGTGACGGAGCGGGGCATTGGACAACAAAGCCAAAGGTCTGAGCCTCCGGCCGTGCGCTATACCGACTACGCCGTTTGGCAGCAGGCCTGGCTTGAGGCCGGTGAGGGTGAACGTCAGCTCGCTTATTGGAGGGAAAAGCTCGGCGACGGCAACCATATCCTTCCGATCCAAACCGATCGGCCGCGTCTCCCCCGGCCAACGCGCCGAGGTGGGGTCGTCACATTCAGTATTGAGCCTGAGAGCACGCAGCGGTTGAAGGCGCTCGGCATCGCGCAAAAGACGACGCTCTTCACGGTGCTCGCGGCGGGCTTTGCGCTTTTTCTCTACCGTTACACCGGCTGCTCCGACCCTCATATCGGCGTGCCCGCCGCCGACCGTGATCGCGTCGAGATGCAGCGCGTGATCGGTCTGTTCATCAACATGCAGGTCTTGCGCACGCCACTCACGCCGGAATGGAGTTTCCGGCGCTTGGTCGCGGAGATGCATCAGACCGTGAGCGCAGCGCGGGCGCATCAGGATCTGCCGTTCGATTGGTTGGTTCAGTCGCTGCAGCTTGAGCGGGACGCCAGCCGCAATCCTCTTTTCCAGGTAAGCTACAGCCACGAGATACCGCTGCAGACCACGCACAGGACGGGCGATCTGATCTGGCAGGTGTTGGCGCCGGAGAGCGGTGCTTGCCGCTTCGATCTCGAGCTCGCGACCACCGAGAGCGCCGATGGCGGCCTGCAGGCTGGCCTTCGATACGCAACCGATCTGTTCGAGCGCTCCACGATCGAAACATGGGCTGACTATTTTCTTCGCCTTATCGACACGGTTCTCGATGATCCGGATCGTGCCATCGGGACAATCAGCCTCTTAAGCGCGCAGGAGCGCCAGCGTCTGCTCGTTCTCGCCTGCAATGAGGCGATCTGTGGTGATGGGCGCGATGTCGTCGCGCAGATCGAACAGCAAGCCGCTCGTTATCCCGCGGCGGTTGCGCTGTTGTGCGGCGACGAGACGGTCAGCTATGGCGCGCTGAACGCGCGCGCCAATCGCTTGGCGCGCTGGCTACGCCAACAGGGCGTCGGGTCTGATGTGCCGGTCGGACTTGCCGTCGAGCGCTCGGCCGGCATGGTGGTGGCGCTGCTCGCGATCCTGAAGGCGGGCGGCGCCTATGTGCCGCTCGATCCGGATTATCCGCCAGCGCGGCTTACCCACATGCTGCGCGATAGGGGCGCACGGTTGCTGCTGACACAGGAAAGTCTGCTCCCACAGCTTGAGCCGGTGCTTGTGGCGGCGCGTGGTGATGATCGTGAGATTGCGGCCTGGCCGCTTGACGCCGCCGAGGCGGCAGCGGCAAGCGAGGACGACGGCAATCTTTCCGTTGCGCTGCATCCCGAGCATCTCGCCTATGTGATCTACACCTCGGGTTCCACCGGTGTGCCCAAGGGCGTGATGGTGCGCCATGGCGCACTGGCGAATTTCCTCGCCACCATGGCGGATCGGCCGGGGATCAGCACCCATGATCGCGTGCTCGCGCTGACCTCGCTGTCGTTCGACATTGCCGGGCTCGAGCTGTTCCTGCCCTTGATCAGTGGGGCCTGCGTGGTGCTGGCGGATCGGCCAACTGCACAAAATCCCGCACGACTTTTGAAGCTCATCACCGCAACCGGCGTAAGCCTGATCCAGGCCACGCCGGCGAGCTGGCGCATGCTGCTCGACCATGCGCCCCAGCATGACCAGCCATTGCTGCCAGGCGGTTGCCGCGTGCTGTGCGGCGGTGAAGCCTTGCCGCAGGATCTGGCGCGCCGGCTCATCGCGGTGGCGGGCGAACTCTGGAATGTGTACGGCCCGACCGAGACCACGATCTGGTCGGCACGGCACAGGCTCGATGCCGGCGATGACCGTCCGTTGCTGGGTGGCCCGATCGGTGCGACCAGTTTGCACGTCCTCGATCAAGACCTGAATCCGGTGCCGCTCGGCGTCGTAGGGGAACTCTATATTGGCGGGGCTGGGCTGGCGCGCGGCTACTTCAACCGTCCCGGGCTGACGGCGGAGCGGTTTGTGCCCGATCCGTTCGGCAACGAGGGGGGCGCGCGTCTTTATCGCACCGGCGACCTCACGCGTTGGCGCACGGATGGCGTGCTTGAGTACATCGGCCGCGCCGACGAGCAGGTAAAGATCCGCGGCTTCCGCATCGAGCCGGGCGAGATTGAGGCGCGCCTCATGGAGCAGGCGGGCGTGCGTTCGGCCGTGGTGGTGGCGCGCGAGGCGGCTTCCGGGAAGCAACTCGTCGGTTATGTGACAGGTGAGGGCGATCTTAACGGCGCGGCCTTGCTCGCCGCGCTCTCCACCACATTGCCGGACTATATGGTCCCATCGCGCATCATGGTGCTCGCCGCGCTGCCGCTGACGCCGAACGGCAAGATCGACCGCCGCGCATTGCCTGATCCGCAGGGCACCGCCACCGCGCATGTCCCACCGCGCACCGAAACTGAAGCGGCGCTCGCCACCATCTGGGCCGATCTGCTCGGGCAGAAAGCCATCAGCGTCACCGATAACTTCTTCGAGCTCGGCGGCGATTCCCTCATTGCTATCCAGGTGGCGAACCGCATCAAGCGAGACTTCGGCTATGAGCTCGCTCTGCGCGAGCTGTTCAAGACGCCCACCATTGAAGCCGCGGCGAGCGCGATCGACCAGAGCCGCGCGGGCAATCGGCGCGCCGAAGACATTTCCGTAATGCTCGACCTGCTGAAAGAAGTCGAATTCGCCGATGACTGACACTGCGACGCAGACCGCCCAGCTCAACGAGATCTCGCGGCGTCTGATGCGTCTCGAACCCGATAAGCAGCGCGCATTTCTGAAACAGCTCGCTGCCAAAGGCGTCAATCTTGGGATGCTGCCGATTGCACGCCAGGACCTGCGGCGTGCGCCGCTCTCTTATGCGCAGGCGCGGCTCTGGTTTCTCTGGCGCATGGATCCGCTCAGCGCGGCCTATAACATGGCCGCAGCGGTGCGGCTGCGCGGCAGGCTCGACGAGGACGCCGTGCAGCGGGCCCTCGATGCGCTGGTCCAGCGCCACCAAGCGCTCCGCACGGTCTTTCGTCAGGACGGGGCGGAGCCCGAGCAGATCATCCTCGACCGGTTTCCGGTCAAGCTGCAGCGCGTGAACCTCAGTGGTTCCAACCCCGAGAATGAGGCGTGCGACTTCGCCCGCAAGGATGCGGCGCAGCCCTTTGATCTCGAGAACGGTCCGTTGCTGCGCGTCGCGCTGCTGAGGTTGAGTGGCGACGATCACGTCCTTGCGGTCACACTCCATCACGTCATCACTGACGGCTGGTCGATGGGCGTGCTGATCGACGAGTTCTGGCGGCTTTATGACGGCTATGCGCGTCATGCGACGCCAGTACTGCCCCCACTCGACATCCAATATGCCGACTACGCGGCATGGCAGCGGCTATGGATCGATGCCGTCGAAGGCGAGCGTCAGCTCGCGTATTGGCGCGAGCGCCTCGGCGGTGATGATGTCACCCTGGAGCTCCCGCTCGATCGGACCCGCCCCGCGCTGCCGCACTATGTTGGCGCAACCATCCACGTCGATCTGGACAAGGTGCTGGTTGATGCGCTGCGTCTCTTGGCGCGCAAGCACAAGACGACGCTCTTTGTCGTTCTGCTCGCCGGTTTCAAGCTGCTGCTGAATCGCTACACGAACCAGTCAGATATCCGCGTCGGCGTGCCGATTGCCAATCGGGAGCGCGGCGAGCTACGCGACATGATTGGCTTGTTCGTCAACACGCAGGTGTTGCGCACGTTGCCCGACCGCCGCAACACAATTGGCGAATTCGTGGCGGAGGTCCGCGATGCGGCGGCCGAGGCTCAGGATAACCGCGACCTGCCGTTCGAGCGACTGATTGAGATTCTACAGCCCCGGCGGAGCACGAGTCAGAACGCCCTATTTCAGGTGCTCTACAATCATCAGCGCCGCGCGGCTGTGGCGCCGCCGCCAAGCACCGGCCTGACGCTCGAGAAGCTCGCTATTGATTTCGCCACTGTTAAGTTCGATCTCGCGCTCGACAGTGAGGAAGACGCGTCCGGCGCGATCTTCGCGACCTTCTCCTATGCGACGGCGTTGTTCGACGCCGCGTCGATCAAGCGTCTCGCTGCGCACTGGATCACGGTCCTGCGTGCCATGGCGGCCGATGACAGCCGCGCCATCGGCGACATCGTTATTTTGTCCGCGAGCGAGCGAGACGAGCTGCAGCGCTGGAGCCAGCCCGAGGCAGATTCCGCGCCCGTAGAGCTCGTGCATCATGCCCTCGCGCGTCACGCACGTGAAATGCCCGAGGGACCGGCGCTGATCTTCGGTGACGATAGTCTGTCCTACCGCGAGCTTGACCGACGTGCGAACTGTCTTGCTCATCAGCTCATTAGGTGCGGCGTGGCACTGGGGGATCTCATCGGCATCGCCGCGCGCCGTTCGCCGCAAGCCGTGATCGGCTTTGTCGCGGCGCTCAAGGCCGGCGCCGCCTATGTGCCGCTCGATCCAAACCACCCGCCAGCGCGGCTGGCTTACGCGCTGCGGGACTCGGGCTTGCGCGTCCTGCTGACCGACAAAGTGACAGCGCCTGATCTGCCGCAGGTGCCGGGCGTTGAGACCGTGGTGCTCGATGCCCTCAATCTCGCGGACGAATCCGAGATCAATCCTGCCGTTGCGCTGCACGAGCAGTCGCTCGCCTATGTGATCTATACCTCCGGCTCCACCGGCATGCCGAAGGGCGTTGCGGTTGCGCACGGCCCCTTTGCGATGCATTGCGCGGTCACGGCTTCGCTTTACGATATGGACCGGAGCTCGCGCGAGCTACACTTTTTGTCATTCGCATTCGACGGCGCCCATGAGCGACTGTGGACCGCACTCGTGTGCGGCGCGGCTTTGATCCTGCGGGATGACGAGGTGTGGTCGCCGGAACGCACGCTCGCGGTGCTCGGAGAGCAACGCGCCACGAATGCCGGATTTCCGCCGGCCTACATTCAGCAACTCGCCGACTGGACGGAGCACACGGGCCACGCTCCCCCGGTGTCGCTCTATTCCTTCGGCGGCGAGGCCATGCCGAAGGCAGGCTTCGACAAAGTCAAGCGCGCGCTGAAGCCGAAGACGCTGCTCAATGGTTACGGTCCGACCGAGGCGGTCGTCACGCCGATGGCGTGGAAGGTTGATGCGGCGATGGGCAGGATGGACGGAGCCTACGCGCCGATCGGCCGTCCTGTTGGAGCGCGCTCGGCTTATGTCTTGGACGGCGATCTCAATCTCGTGCCGGTCGGCGTTGTCGGCGAGCTTTATATCGGCGGCGTTGGATTGGCGCGCGGTTATGTGGGACGGGCGGGCCTGACGGCGGAACGGTTTGTGCCGGATCCCTTTAGTAAAGAGCCGGGGGTCCGTCTCTATCGCACCGGGGACCTGGCACGTTGGCGAGCGGATGGCGTGGTCGAGTATGTCGGTCGCGCCGACGAGCAGGTGAAGATCCGTGGCTTCCGCATCGAGCCGGGCGAGATCGAAGCGCGGCTCATGGAGTTGGACGGCGTGCGCGCGGCCGTGGTGGTGGCGCGCGAGGCGGCGTCCGGCAGGCAGCTCGTCGGCTATGTGACGGGCGAACGTGGTCTTGATGGCGCAGCGCTGCGATCCTCGCTCTCGGTGGTGCTGCCCGACTACATGGTACCGTCGCGCATCATGGTGCTCGACGCGCTGCCGCTGACGCCGAACGGCAAGGTCGATCGCCGCGCGTTGCCCGATCCGCAAGTGGAGAGTGGCGCCGATGATGTGGGGCCGCGCACCGCGGCCGAGACTGCGCTCGCCGCGATCTGGTGCGAGCTGCTGGGGCAAGAGAAGGTCAGCGTCACCGATAACTTCTTCGAACTGGGCGGCGACTCGATTGTGTCGCTGCAGCTGGTGAGCCGGGCACGGCGCGCCGGTGTCGTGATCGAGCCGCGCGACGTGTTCCGGCATCAGACGTTGGCGGAGCTGGCGCAGGCGGCGCGGGTGGAGACGGCGATGCCGGTCGCGGCCATCGACCAGGGCCCGGTCGAGGGCGCGCATGAGCTGTTGCCGATCCAGCTTCGGTTCTTTGCGGAGGATATTGCTGAGCGCTCGCACTGGAATCAGGCAGTGCTGGTGAGGCCGCGGCAGCGGCTCGACTGGAGCCTGTTGCGACAAGCGCTCGCTGCAGTGGTTGCGCATCACGATGCGCTGCGACTGCGGTTCACGATCCATGACGAGGGCTGGCGCGCCGCGCATGGGCCAGCGCCGTCGGCCGACGACGTGTTGTGGCTACGTGCGGATGTGGCGCCGTCGTCAGTGATGACGCTGTCGGAGGCGGCGCAGGCCAGCCTTGATCTTGCCGCGGGTCCACTGCTGCGTGCGGTCGGCATGGATCTCTCGGACGGCAGCCAGCGGCTGCTTTTGGTGATCCATCACTTGGTGGTTGATGGGGTGTCGTGGCGGGTGCTGCTGGAAGATCTGGCGCAGGCCTATGCACAACGCGGCGCCGGGCAAGTGGTGCGGCTGCCGCCAAAGGGCGAATCCTATGCCGCGTGGGGGACACGGCTGTACGCACAAGCTGGGCAGTTTGCTGGCGAGATCGATTATTGGCTGGAACGTGGAGCCACCGGTGAGCTGAGATGCGACCGGCCGCGCGCCGGTACCGATCGGGTGGCGGGTGCCGAAGAGGTGTCGCTTGTGCTCGATCGGGATGTGACCGATCGGCTGCTGCGCGCGGCGCCTTCGGCGTACCGGACGCAGGTCAATGACCTGTTACTGGCAGCCTTATCGCGGGCGCTGTGGCGCTGGAGCGGCACCGCGACAAGCGTGATCGAGCTGGAAGGGCATGGCCGCGAGGACGTGTTTAATGGCGTTGATATCGCGCGCACCGTGGGCTGGTTCACCAGCGCGTTCCCGCTGCGGTTGAGCCAGGGGGATGCGCCGACAGCGGGGCTGATCAGGGCCAGCAAGGAAGAGCTGCGGGGCATTCCGCATCGCGGGATCGGTTACGGGGTGCTGCGCTATCTCGGCACGGCCGAGCAGCGGGTTGCATTGGCAGGGCTCGCCGAACCGCAGCTGGTGTTCAACTATCTGGGCCAGTTCGACACGAGTCTGGGAGCGGAGGTGCCGTTCAGTCTTGCCAGCGAGAGTGCCGGCGCGGCGCGCAGCGCCTCAGCCCCGCTGGGGCGCTGGCTCAGCGTAAATGCCCAGGTACACGAGGGCTGTCTCAAGGTCTCGTTCGGCTATGGCCGCAAGCGCTACGACCGCGCCACGGTGGAAGCGCTGGCGTCACGTTATGGCGAAGCGCTGCGCGAGATCACGGAGCATTGCACCAGCGGCGTGAGCGGCGTGACGCCGTCGGACTTTGCGCTCGCGGGATTAAGTCAGACCGAACTGGACGGCCTGCATCTCGACTGGCGGGATGTCGAAGACGTCTATCCGCTCTCGCCGATGCAGCAGGGCATGCTGTTCCATGCGCTCAAGGATGGCACCAGCGGCATCTACGTCAATCAGGTCGGTGTCGAGATCAGCGGGTTGAATGGACAGCGGCTGCGTGCGGCCTGGCAGGCGGTGAGCAATCGGCATGCGGTGCTGCGCGCCGGCTTTGTGTGGCGCGAGCTGAGCGGCCTGGCGCAGCAGGTGGTGTACCGGCATGTGGAGGTGCCATTCATCGAGGAGGACTGGCGCTCACGCGACCTTGGTCCCGATACACTTGAAGCGACGCTGGCGGAAGCGTGTGATCAAGAGCGCGCGCGTGGCTTTGACCTCTCGCGTCCACCCTTACAGCGGGTAAGGCTGATCCGGCTCGATGAAGATCGCCATTACCTGATCTGGACCCATCATCACATCTTGCTTGATGGCTGGAGCTCGGCGCGGCTGATCGCCGAAGTGCTGCGGCATGAGCGTGAGGAGAGCCTGCCACCGGTTGTGGGCCGCTATCGCGACTACATCGGCTACCTGCAAGGACGCGACCGCGCCGCCTCCGAGCAGTTCTGGCGGGAGGAGCTGAGCGCACTCGCCGAGCCGAGCTTGCTGGCGGATGCCTTCGGACGTGGCGAACGTGACCGCAATGGCGAAGATCGCTCCAGTCACGGCTCGCTGGCGCGGTCTCTTGATGCAGCGCTAAGCGAGCGGCTATCGGCATTTGCACGGCGCGAGCACCTGACGCTGAACACGCTCGTGCAGGGGGCGTGGGCGCAGCTCGTGCGCCAGCATACGGGCCAACGCGTGGTGAGCTTCGGCGCGACGGTGGCCGGGCGTCCGGCCGATCTCGCCGGCGCTGAAGAGATGATCGGGCTCTTCATCAACACGCTGCCGGTGGTGGACGAGGCCTCACCGCAGCAGCCGGTGGGAGCGTGGCTGCGCACGCTGCAGGAGCGCAATGCGCAGATGCGCGAGCATGAGTGGATGCCGCTCTACGAGACCCAGCGGCTCGCCGGGCGTTCCGGCCGCGCGCTGTTCGATACCATCCTGGTGTTCGAGAACTACCCGCTCGATGCGGCACTCCGCGAGAGGAACCCGCGCTTCACGGTCGGCGCCACACGGGCGATCGAGACCAGCAATTACCCGCTGTTCGTTTCGGTGGGGCTCGGCGAGCGCTTGCGGCTTGTCTTTAATTACCACCGCGATCGTTTTGATGACGATGAGATCGGCCGCCTGCAGCAGGCTCTGGTACGATGGCTTGAAGCCTTGAGTGCCGATGCCGAACGACCGCTCGGGGCCATCGGCACACAAGATGCAGCCGAGCGCGCACTGCTTGCGCGCGTAAACGCGACGTTCGGTGGTGAGACGCATCCCAATGTCGTCACACAAATGGAGCGGCAGGCGGCTTGTCAGCCCGATGCCATCGCGCTGGTGTGCGGCGACGAGGCGGTCAGTTATGGTGCGCTGAACGCGCGCGCCAATCGCCTGGCCCGCTGGCTGCGCCGGCAGGACGTGGAGCCCGATGTGCCGGTCGCGCTGGCGGTCGAGCGCTCGGCCGGCATGGTGGTGGCGCTGCTTGCGATCCTGAAGGCGGGCGGCGCCTATGTGCCGCTCGATCCGGATTATCCGGCAGCACGGCTCACCCACATGCTGCGCGATAGCGGCGCACGCTTGCTGCTGACGCAGAAAAGCCTGCTCCCGCGGCTTGAGCCGGTGCTCGCGGCGGCGCGCAACGAGAACAACCGTGCCGATCACGCGATTGCGGCGTGGCCGCTTGACGCCGCCAAGGCGGCAGCGGCAAGCGAGGATAATAGCGATCTTAAGATCGCGCTCCATCCCGAGCATCTCGCCTATGTAATCTACACCTCAGGATCGACAGGCGTACCCAAGGGCGTGATGGTGCGCCATGGCGCACTCACGAACGTCCTCGCCAGCATGGCGGAGGAGCCCGGGATCAGCGCCGACGATCGGGTGCTCGCGCTGACGTCGCTCTCATTCGACATTGCCGGGCTCGAGCTGTTCCTGCCGCTGATCAGCGGCGCCCGTGTGGTGGTGGCGGATCGGGCCACGGCGCAAGACCCGGCGGGACTCCTAAAGCTTGTGCCGGCAACCGGCGTAAGCCTGATCCAGGCGACGCCAGCGACTTGGCGCATGCTGCTCGATAACGTTCCCGGGGATGAGCAGCCCCGGCTGCCGGCGGGCTGTCGCGTGCTGTGCGGCGGCGAAGCCTTGCCGCAGGATCTGGCGCGCCGGCTTATCGCCATCGCAGGTGAGCTCTGGAACGTATATGGCCCGACCGAGACCACGATCTGGTCGGCGCGGCATCGCATTGATGCCAGCGATGATCGTCCGTTGCTAGGCGGCCCGATTGGTACCACCAGCCTGCATGTCCTCGACCAAGGCCTCAATCCGGTGCCGCTCGGGGTAGTGGGCGAGCTCTACATCGGGGGGGCTGGGCTTGCGCGCGGCTACTTCAATCGTCCTGAGCTGACGGCAGAGCGCTTTATTCCCGATCCGTTCGGCAACGAGCCAGGCGCTCGTCTCTATCGCACTGGAGACCTCGCACGCTGGCGCACCGATAGCATGCTCGCTTACGTCGGCCGTGCCGACGAGCAGGTGAAGATCCGCGGCTTCCGCATCGAGCCCGGAGAGATCGAAGCGCGGCTGATGGAGCAGGCGAGCGTGCGCTCCGCCGTGGTGGTGGCACGCGATACTGTCTCCGGCAAGCAGCTCGTCGGCTACGTGACAGGTGAGGGCATCGAAGGCACATCATTGCGCGCCGCGCTCTCCACCACGCTACCGGATTACATGGTGCCCTCGCGCATCATGGTGCTCGACGCGCTGCCGCTGACGCCGAACGGCAAGATCGACCGCCGCGCACTACCTGATCCGCAGAGCGCCGCCACCGCGCATGTCGCGCCGCGCACCGAAACCGAAGCCGCGCTCGCCGCCATCTGGGCCGACCTGCTCGGCCAGCAGACCACCGGCGTCACCGACAATTTCTTCGAACTCGGCGGGGACTCGATCATCTCGCTACAACTGGTGAGCCGGGCGCGGCGCGCCGGTTTCCTGATCGAACCACGCGACGTATTCCGTCACCAGACTCTCGAGCAATTGGCGCAAGCCGTACGGCCTTTGGCCGATACGGCGTCCTCGGTGCCGATCGAACGCGGCGCGTTGTCAGGGCTCACACGCGAGCAGCTCGATCGTCTCGAACTCGATGCAAACGCCATCGAGGACATCTATCTGCTCTCGCCGATGCAGCAGGGCATGCTGTTCCACAGCCTGCGCGACGCCGGCAGCGGCATCTATGTGAACCAGATCAGCGTCGAGGTCCGCGGACTCGACGTCGTGCGCTTCACGTCGGCTTGGCAAGCCGTCACGGCGCGGCACGCGGCCCTGCGCACGGGCTTCATGTGGCGCGAATTGTCTGGCGCACCGCTGCAGGCGGTGTTCCGAAACGCGCCGGCTCATATCGCGGTAGACGATTGGCGCGGCGAGGACATCGATTCCGATCGCATCGCCGCAGCCGCCGGACGCGAGCGCGACGCAGAGTTCGATCTCGCAAAGCCGCCGCTGCAGCGGCTGCGCCTGATCCGTCTTGCGGATGATCGTCACCGCTTGATCTGGACCTACCACCACATCTTGATGGATGGCTGGAGCTCGGCACGTTTCATCACCGAAATCCTCGATGCGTACTACGGCGCGCCGGCGCCGCAAGCGCCCATTCCGTATCGCAACTATATCGCCTGGCTCACCGCGCGTGACGCGCAGGCGGCCGAGCAGTATTGGCGCGAGCACCTGAAGGCCTTCGACGCACCAACCTTGCTTGCCGCGGCATTCAGCTCGAGCCCGCGCCAAGCCTCCGGCCATGGCCGCTGCTATCTGCGGTGGGATGAAGCGCGGACATCGGCTCTCAAAGATTTCGGACGCCGCGAGCGCGTCACCCTCAGCACGATCGTCCAGGCGGTCTGGGCCTTGCTGCTACAGCGTTACACCGGCCAGCCGAGCGTTACCTTCGGCGTCACTGTCGCTGGCCGGCCGGCGGATCTCGAAGGCTCGCAGCAGATGCTGGGGCTCTTCATTAACACGCTGCCGATGATCGAAAGCCCGCGTCTTGCCAGCACGGTCGGCGACTGGCTGCGCACGCTCCAGGAGCGCAATGTGCGCATGCGCGAGCATGAGCACACGCCGCTCTATGAAATCCAGGGCTGGGCCGGCCGCGCCGGCGAGGGGCTGTTCGACAGCATCATCGTGTTCGAGAACTATCCGTTCGAGCGCGGCCTCGCTGAGCGCGGCGATGGATCATTGAGTTTCAGCGATCTCGGCAACGTCGACGTCACCAACTATCCGATGGATCTGTCGGTCCTGGTCGAGGAGACGTTGCAGGTCGAGTTCACTTATCTCAAAAGTCATTTCGATGCGGCGCAGGCCGAGCAGGTGAAGGCGCAATTCGAGCATCTCCTCGTCGCCCTCACGCAGGATGCCGAGAGGATCGTCGGTCGCATCGATCCGGCAACGGCGGACGATGTCCACGCCGTCGAGGTTTGCAACAGCCAGGCGCGTGCTTGTCCGGCACAGCAATTCGTGCACGAGGCGATTGCTATGCACGCACGCCGCGATCCGGCGCGGATCGCGTTGGTGATCGGCGATACAGGGTTATCCTATGGTGAGCTCGATCGTCGGGCGAACCGCCTTGCCCATGATCTCATGGCACGCGGCGTTCGCCCCGACAGCCGTGTCGGCGTGATTGCCCGGCGTTCTGCAGCGACGATGATCGCCTTCTTCGCGGTCCTGAAAGCCGGAGGCGCCTATGTGCCGCTCGATCCAGAGCTTCCGGCTGAACGGTTCTCGTACATCCTGCGCGACGCGCGGGTTGGCTTGCTGCTTGGCGACAGTGTATTCGCGGCCGCGCGCGATATCTCGGACAATGTCGCGACGTTCGATCTCGCGACTGCCGATTTTCAAGGCCAGCCTGACGAGGCGCCGCAAATCAATCTCCACCGCGATAGCCTTGCCTATCTGATCTACACCTCGGGCTCGACCGGCCGCCCGAAGGGTGTCGCGGTCGCGCATGGTCCGCTCGCCATGCATTGCGCGGCAACCGGGGCGCTGTATGAGATCGACGAGGCCTCATGCGAGCTGCATTTCCTGTCGCTCGCTTTCGACGGCGCACATGAGCGTTGGCTCACGGTCTTGTCGCACGGCGCAAAGCTCGTGATGCGCGACAATGAATTGTGGACGCCGGAACAGACGGTCGCAGCGCTGCACGCTCACCGCTGCAGCCATATCGGCTTGCCGCCGGCCTACCTCCAGCAGCTTGCCGACTGGGTCGAGCAGACCGGCAATCCTCCTCCTGTCACGCTTTATTCCTTTGGCGGCGAGGCGATGCCGCGCGACGGCTTCGACAAGGTCAAGCAGGTGCTGAAGCCGCGCCTCCTGATCAACGGCTATGGGCCGACCGAGGCCGTCGTTACGCCGATGGTGTGGAAGGTCAGCGCCGAGGCGGAATGCGAAACCGCTTATGCGCCGATCGGCGTGCCCGTCGGCCGCCGGCAGGTCTACATCCTCGACAATTTGCTCAACATCGTCCCCGCTGGCGCCGTCGGCGAGCTGTTCATCGGTGGTAAGGGCCTGGCGCGTGGCTATCATGATCGTCCCGGCATGACCGCCGAGCGCTTCGTGTCAAACCCGTTCTCGGCTGAGCTGGGCTCCCGGCTGTATCGCACCGGCGACCTGGCACGCTGGCGCCAGGACGGCAGCGTCGAATATCTCGGTCGCAGCGATGATCAGGTGCAGGTGCGGGGTTTCCGCATCGAGCTTGGCGAGCTGCAGGCCCAGATCCTCGCGTATGCCGGCATTTCACAAGCCGCAGTCGTGGCGCAGCAACTGGCCGACGACAACCGCCTTGTCGCTTATGTTGCACCGACAACGCCGGACGACACATCGCCGGACCGTGCCAAGCGTCTTGTCGCGGGTCTGCTCGACCACCTGAAGCAGAGCCTGTCGGATTACATGGTGCCAGCGCAGATAGTGGTGCTCGATCGTCTGCCGGTTTTGCCGAGTGGGAAGATCGACCGCCGCGCCTTGCCAGCCCCCGAGGTGCAAGCGCAGAGTTATGTGGCGCCGCAGACCGCGGCGGAAGCCGCTCTCGCGCGCATCTGGAAGGATATCCTTAAGGTCGAGCGCGTCGGCGTGACCGACAATTTCTTCGAGCTCGGCGGCAATTCCATCTTGAGCCTGAAGCTGATTGCGCGGATCCGTCAGGACAAGTCCCTCAAACTCGACGTCAAGCTGCGCGATCTCTTGCAGAAACCGGTGATCCGAATGCTGCTCGGCGATCCGTCCGCTTCGTCAGTCCCAGTCGCCCCAAAGCCTCCAGCGCTGCTGCCGCTCAATGCGGCAGGCGAGGGGCGGCCGGTCTTTTGCCTACATGGCGGCTTCGGCACCGTCTTTGATTATGCACCGCTGGCGCGCCGGCTCGATGGGCAGCGCCGCGTCTACGGCCTTCAGTCGCGCATGGTCGTCGATCCGGCCTGGACCGATCAGTCGCTGGCGGCCATGGCCGCTGACTATGCGCAGGAGATCCGGCAGGTCGAGCCGCAGGGGCCTTATACGCTGGTAGGGTGGTCGCTCGGCGGCTTGCTCGCTGCGATGGTCGCGCGCGAGCTCGAAGCGACTGGTCAGACGATCGAATGCCTCGCGCTGCTCGACAGCTTCGTGCCGAGCGCGGGCGTCCCTATGGAGGTCAACGCTTCCCGTTGGCTCGATGATCTGGCGGGCCTTCTGACGGCCATCCTGCCGGCAGCCGCATCGGACGACATCGCAAGCCTGATCAAGCAGGCGAGGACGCGCGGCGAGAACGAGACGCCGCGGGCGATACGCCGGCTGGTGACAGCCGCGCTCGGCCATGTGGCACAGGCGCCGGACAATATTTACGGCTCGCTCGGTGCCGACGAGATCGCGCGCATCTTCTCGGTCGGCCGGCACTTGGTGGCCTTGTCGCGCAATGCATCGTTCCCAGCGCAATTGACCGTCGCACCACTCGCCTGGTGGACAGCCGGCCGGATGATCCAGCGTGGCCGTCTCGGCAAATTCCTTCCGAACGTCATTGATGCGGGCGTTGACAGCGACAATCATTTCACAATGTTACGGGAGCCCACGCTTCTCGACGCGCTCTGCGCGCTGCTCCAGCCGTCAACGGAGCAGAGCAAAACCGACCACGTGTTCGAGCCGGCGAAATGAGTCTCAATCCCGACATCGCGGCGCTGCTCGATATGGTGCAGGCAGGAACGGAAAGCGGCGCCCGCATGCCGTTTCCGCAGTTGACCCCGACGCAGGCGCGCGCGGACTTTGAAGCATCGTCGCCGCTGCTCGACGCCGATCCGCCACCGCTTGATTATGAGCGGACGCTGGCATTGCCGATGCGCGACGGCATGGAGATCGAGGCGCGGCTTTACGCGCAAAGAACCCCGGATCCTGACAATCCGATACCCGTGTTGCTCTATATGCACGGTGGCGGCTTCGTCGTCGGCAGCCTCGATTCCCATGAGCCGCTCTGTCGCGCAATTGCGTCGCGCTACGGTGCAGCCGTGCTGTCGGTCGCTTATCGCCTGGCTCCCGAGCACAAGTTTCCGCAAGCCTTCGAGGACTGCGCCGATGCCTTGGTTTGGGTCGGTCAACAGGGACCCACAGTTGGGCTGGATTGCGCGCGCATTGCTGTCGGGGGCGACAGTGCCGGCGGGACACTGGCCGCGGCTCTTGCCATTGCAGCGCGGGATGATCGCAGCCTGCCAAAACCGTGCCTCCAGGTGTTGGCCTATCCGGGCCTCAGCTCCTGGCAACGGTCGCCATCACACGATCGTTACGGAAAGGGTTATCTCCTGGAGCGCGAGACCATCAACTGGTTCTTCCGGCAGTACCTGCGCGACGACGCCGATCGCATGGATTGGCGCTTTGCCCCGCTGGCGGCGCCTGATCTGACCGGCGTCGCCCCGGCGCTGCTCCTGCTCCCCGAATATGATCCGCTCGTTGACGAAGGGCGCGATTATGCCGCACGGCTTAAAGCGGCCGGTGTCGCTGTCGACTTGCGCATCTACCCCGGCATGATCCATGAATTCCTGCGGATGGGTAATGTCGTGGGTGAGGCGTTGCAGGCACAAGATGACATCGCGCACGCGCTGACGCGTGCCTTCGAGCGTCAAGATCGACCATGACGAAATCGAGCCGGGCAAAAAGGCCGCGCGCGGTCGCGCGCCGTGACATACTCAGGGCAGGGGCCGTTTTGGGCGGCAGTGCGCTCTTTGGGGGATGGCCAGCGCGTGCCGCGCAATCCGGCACGCCGCGCGTCGCGGCGCTCGGCTGGTCATGCGCGCAGACGGTCCTGGCGCTCGGCGTCGTGCCGCTCGCGGTGCCGGAGATCGAGCGCTATCGCCGGCTGGTGGTGGAGCCGAAAATTCCGGCCGAAGTCCAGGAAGTAGGCCTGCGCTCGGAACCCAATCTAGAATTGCTCCAGAGACTTGCGCCAGACGTCGTCGTCATCGACCCGAGCCTCGCCGGGGCTGTATCTCGGCTCAGGGAGATCGCGCCTGTCGAAGTTTTCCTTGTCCGCGCAGCCGGACAGCGTCCGCTCGGACTCGCGCGCGCGTCCACCTTGGCGCTGGCGCGAAAGCTCGGCAAGCGGGCCGAGTGCGAGGCCTATCTGGAACGCGTTGATGCCGAGATGGAACGCGATCGTGAGCGGCTGCACGGCTATGATGGCGCGCCGCTCTATATCATCAGCGAGATCGTCCGCAATCGTGCTCTCATTTTTGGGCCGACCAGCATCTATCAGGATGTGCTCGACCGCCTCGGTCTCAAGAATGCCTGGACCGGCGAGAGCAGCATCTGGGGGCACGCGACTGTCGGGCTGGAGACTCTCGCGGCGGTTCCGGAGGCGCGTTGCGTGTTGCTGAGCTCGCGCACGGCCGACATCAAGGCGATCTTTGCTCTTCGTCCCATGATGCAAAGCTTGCCGTTCCTGCGTGAGGAACGTTTGACGATGTTGTCGGAAGTATTGTTCTACGGTGGCGTTCCATCGGCGGAGCGCTTCGCGCGTCTGCTTGCCGAGCGCCTGCCGAAGGATCGCCGTGAGCAAGGTTGACGCATTACCACGCGGCGGGCACGTCGTATCAACTGTGGTCGGCCCCGGCGTTCTGATCGTCCTGCTCTTCGCGGCGGCGACAGCCCTTGCCTGGCGTCATCTCGCGGCTGAGGTGCCGCCGTCTCAATGGCTCGAGGCCTTGGTGGCGCCCAACATCGCCAACCCGAAGCAGATGCTGCTGCATTATTCGGCGTTCCCACGCATGGCGGTGGCGTTGCTGAGTGGAGCGGCGCTCGGGCTCGCCGGCGCCGTCTGCCAGCAGGTCCTCCGCAATCCGCTCGCCGAGCCGACGACGCTTGGCGTCTCTATGGGCGCCAGCCTGACGGTTGTCGCTGCGAGCTTGTGGGCGCCCTGGCTGTTTGCCTTCGGACGCGAATGGGTTGCCATGCTCGGCGGCTTTGCGGCGGCGATGTGCGTTTTCGGCTTGGCATGGGGCCGTGGACTTTCGCCGCTGACACTGGTGCTCGCCGGGCTGATCGTCAGCCTTTATTGCGGTGCCGTGACCAGCGCCTTGGCGTTGTTGAACCACGACTATTTATATGGCCTGTACATCTGGGGTGCCGGCTTCCTCAATCAGTATGATTGGAGCACCGCGGCCTTTCTGGCGCCGCGCCTGTTGGTCGCGCTGGCCCTGATCGTGCTGATGGTGCGGCCGCTGACCGTGCTCGGTCTCGACGACGAGACCGGCCGCAATCTCGGTCTCGGCTTGACCGGCGCTCGCACCTTCACCCTGGTGGTCGCTTTCGCGCTCAGCGCTTCCGTGGTGAGCGTCCTCGGCGTGCTCGGATTTGTCGGTCTCGCAGCGCCCGCGCTCGTGATGCTGGCCGGCGCCCGCCGCTTTGTCGATCGACTGATCTGGGCACCGCTTTGCGGGGCCGGCCTGTTGCTGCTGACTGACCAGCTCGTTCAGCTTATTCCGTCTGGATATCGCGAGATGCCGACGGGCGCTGCGACGGCCTTGCTCGGCGCGCCACTGCTGCTGGTGCTGCTGCCGCGCCTGCGCTCGGCTATTCCGCTCGGGCGCGGACGCGGATCCGTCGAGCCGCGCAGCCGTCATCCGCTATTGCTCATTGTTGCGGGGCTGGTTGTCCTCGCATTCGTGACGTGGATGGCACTTGCCGTTGGCGTGGATCGTGACGGGTGGCATTTGGATGGCCTCGCCGGCATCCAGGAATTCCTGCCCTGGCGATGGCCGCGTACGGCGGCCGCGCTGGCGGCTGGCGCAATGCTCGGCATTGCCGGAACGCTGCTGCAGCGCATGACCGGAAATCCGATGGCGGCGCCGGAGGTGATGGGCATCAGCTCCGGTGCTGCGATGGGGGCGATCCTGCTTCTGTTCATTGTGCAGGCGCCAAGCCGCACCAGCCAAATCGCTGCCGGCGGTATCGGCGCGCTCGCCGTTCTGGCCGCGATCCTTGTTCTCAGCCGCCGATCCGCGTACAGCCCCGATCGGCTGCTGCTCGCCGGCGTGGCCACCAGCGCGGGGTTGGGCGCGATCGTTGCCGCCGCGATGGCATCGGGGGATCCGCGTATGGCCACCGTGCTGACGTGGCTTGCAGGGTCGACTTACCAGGTCGGCGGTGCGGAGGCCGGTGTCGTGTGTGCGATTGCGGCAGCACTGCTCGCTGCAACTGTACCGCTGGTGCGCTGGCTGGACATCCTGCCGCTCGGCGCGCCTGTGGCTTCGTCCGTCGGGCTCAATGTTGCCACGGCGCGTTTCGCCATCATGCTGATCACAGCGTTCCTGACCGCAGCGGCAACGTTGGTCATCGGCCCGTTGAGCTTTGCTGGACTGATGGCGCCGCACATGGCGCGTATGATGGGCGCGCAGCAGGCGCGCCATCATCTCGCGCTCGCCTGTGTCATCGGCGCCGTGCTGATGACGCTCGCCGATTGGGGCGGGCGCGTGATCATCTTTCCATTCCAGATGCCGGCCGGTCTGCTCGCGACAATGATCGGCGGCCCCTATCTCATGTGGCTGCTGCACCGCGCGCGCTGACGCCGGCTACAGCACGTAGCCCATGGGGTGACCGTTGGCCGGGTGCGGCATGACACCCATCGGAATGCCGTAGATCGCTTTGAGCTGCTCTGGCGTCATGATCTCGGCCGGCGTGCCGCGGGATATGAGCTTGCCTGTATGCAGCGCGATGATCTCATCGCAAAACCGTGCTGCCATGTTGACGTCGTGCAGCACGATCACGACGCCCAGATTTCGCTCATGCGCAAGCCGTTGCACGAGGGACAGAACCTCGACCTGATGCGCGACGTCGAGCGCGGAGATCGGCTCGTCGAGCAGCAGGCATTCGGCATCCTGGGCGATCAGCATGGCGAGCCAGACGTGCTGGCGCTCGCCGCCTGACAGCGTATCCACCAGCCGGTCCGCAAACGGCTCGATGCCGGTCAGCGCCATCGCCTGCGCGACCTGCTCGCGATCCGTCTCGCTATAGCGGCCGAGCGCGCCGTGCCACGGATAACGGCCGATCGCGACGAGCTCCTTGACCAGCATGCCGGCGGCTGCCGATGTCTGCTGCGGCAGATAGGCGACCTTGCGTGCAAAGCTTCGGCTGCTCCATTCCCCGAGGGGGCGGCCTTCGAAGCGGATGACGCCGGTCGAGCTTGGCTGTTGCGAGGCCAGGAGCTTGACCAGCGTCGATTTGCCGGAACCGTTGTGGCCGATCAGCCCGATGACGCGGCGCGTCGGCAGCGTCAGGCTGAGCGGCTCGAGCAGCGTGCGTTCGGCAACAGCAAAGCTGACGCCATCGAGCTCGAACAGGGCAGGGGTGCTATTGCCGGTCATACGTGATGCTCTCGCGCATTCTGTGGTTCTGCGTCTAGCAGAACCACGCGAATGCGGAAAACGCCCAAAACCCCATGCGCTATCGGATGACGACTGTGTTCCATTCCTCAGAAGTTGAACGTAGTCGATGCCAGATAGGTGCGTGGCGCTCCGACTGTTAAGACGCCGTCGGACGTATATGATCCAGCCCAGTAGCTCTTGTTAGCAACGTTCTCGACGGCGAATCGGACCGTGATGGGCTTGCCATTCCAGGGGGACGCGAACGTATAGCGGGCGCCGAGGTCGAGCCGTGTCCAGTCTGGGATCGATTGCGTGTTTGCTGCATTGACATAGACACCGCTGGTATAGATGACCCTGCCAGCGAGGGTCAGCCCCGGAATGAACGGTGTGTCCCACTCGGCGCCAAGGTTGACGTTGACGTCGGCGACGCCTTGCGCCTTGTGCCCGTCATTGGCGCCGCCTGCGGTTTTCGTCAGTCGTCCATCAATGAAGGCCACACCGCCCAGCAAGCGGACCGCCGGAGTGATTTCACCAAACACGTTGATCTCGACGCCGCGATTGCGCTGTTCGCCATCAAGGACCTGACGGAGGTTATTGGGAGCCACACCGACTGTGACGAAAGATGGCCGCGTGATCTCGAAAGCGGCTACAGTCGTCGTGATGCGGCCGAAATCGACTTTGACGCCGGCCTCTGTCTGCTTGGTCTGCGTGGGTGGAAACACCTCGCCCGCATTGACAAACTGATTGGAAACAGTGCGCCCTGCTTGAAGACCCTCGATGTAGTTGGCGTACACCGAGACATTATCCAGAGGTTTCACCAAGATGGCATAGGCGGGGCTCCAGACCGATGCTTCGGTGGACGGCGATAATATTGCTCCGTTCACCGCATTTACGCTCGACGAGCCGGCCGTCTGGTGGCGCGCACCGACGGTGAGCTGAACCCGGTTGTTCAGGATCGACATGGTGTCTGCCATGCCCACGCTGGACAGGTTTGTGTCTCCCACAGGGTTGCTGGTAAGCGCGAACGTCGGCACCGGGATGTTGAGATTGGGATTGTAGAGATTGGAGAAGACAAAACCGGTAAGAGGCCCGGCAATAGGCGTCGCCGCTTGGTGGAAGAACTCATTGCTGGTGCGGTCGATCTTTGAATAGTTCACGTTCAGAGCGTGATTGACCGGGCCCGTGTCAGCGACCGCCCGAACGCCCACCTGTCCGGCCCAGGTCTCGAAGGTGCTCGGGCCCTTGATCGGTCGCGACACCCAGTTTCCTACCCCTCCGGCGTTCGTGACGATTGGCGAGGGATATTTAAAATCGATGTGGCTATTGTGCCAGCCATATGCGGCGTAAGCCGTAATGTTGTCAGTGATATCGACTTCGCCCTGGACCATCGCGAATTTGTCGGTTGGGCGCCAATACGACCAGGGCACGCCGCCGTAGTTCGATCCTGCCTTTGGGGGCGGGGGAACGAAGGTGCCGGGCGCGATCGTGACAAATCGCAACGGACTGCTCAGGTCGTCCGACTGATAGCCGATGTCTGCGGAGAGGCGCACGCGTTCGCCGCGATAATCGAGATTGAGCACGGCATTGCCGAATTCATCCGTCTGCCGATCGATGTTGGTATTGCCGTTGCGGTAGCCGCCATTGAATCGTACGCCGAACTCCTTGTGATCGCCAAAGCGTCTTGCGAAATCGATCTCCGCTCCGATATGGGACTTCGACGCATAGGTCGTCGTAAGCTGTGTAATCGGAAAATCAGGCGCCTGCTTGGTGATGAGATTGATGCTTCCACCGATTGCGCCGGCGGGAGGCATCCCGTTCAATAGGGCGCTCGGCCCACTGATGACTTCGACGCGTTCCGCGAAATTGGGGGCCGTCGAATAGTACGGCGCGAGGCCGTAGAGATTGTTCAATCCGATATCGTTGTTGCCGTAGAAGAAGCCGCGGATGTGGTAGATATCCTGGCCGAAGCCGGCGCTGGCGCCCGATACGACTCGCACTGACGGATTATTCATCAAGACATCGCCGACCGTGCGCGCCTGCTGGTCCTGGATGAGCTTTGCCGTATAGCTCGTCTGGCTGAACGGCGTGTCCATCACGCTGCGATTGCCGAGCATTCCAAGCCGCCCACCAGTCGCGACTTGTCCGCCGGCATAGGGCGGAGGTGGCGCGCCGAGAGCGCCGGTCGAAGGCGTGACATAGGGGACAGCCGCAGGCGGGGTCACCGGAGCTGCGACACGCCGAGCCGGCGCGCGCGCTTTCTTCTTCGCGGCTCGCTGAGGTCGTGCGCGTCGTGCGGGTTGGCGTTTTGGCGGGTCAACTGTGACGGCAGGTAAGGGGACGGATTCTTCCGCGTAAACGTCTTTTGTTGAATAGAGAAGGGACAGCGCGAGATAGCTCACCGTACCACAACAAATCGCCCAGTAGAGTTTCTTCTTTACAGGATTCATCATCACCCCGAATTCGATCGCCTCACCCAAGCTGTTCTTACAGCATCATTGAGCGAGTAGAATGTTTCGGGTGTTAGAAGCTCTAAAAACAGCGCTCGTTTATTGTCGAATGTTGTATTTTTGTCGACGCGCGACGCATTCGTCGCCTCTTTTTAGAATTAGAATTCTTAGAAACTATATCAGCTTGCGCACCGAGCCGCGCGTGGTCGCGCGAATGATGAACTTGCGGTCTTTGGACGTGCTTCCTGAACAAGTTCGACGGCAGATGCCGGCAGCCGGGTGTCGGTATGCAGGAAGAGCAACACGTCTCCATGCGCATGCGCTGCACCGACGTTCATCTGCGAGGCGCGGCCACGCGGGGCGTCAACGACCTGGTCGGAAAGCGGTCGCGCTAACCCATCTTTCACGATTCGCGGCGATTTGCTCGTTTTTCGGGGTGCGAAGGGGGCAAAAACCGAGTCGGATCAATGGCGAGTTTGCGAGATCGGCGTGTAGTGTAGACCTACTATCTTTCGGCCTTGGGGCGA
>WHTP01000136.1 GCA_009377695.1 Hyphomicrobiales bacterium
CGGCCTGCACACGCTCCGGAAAATCTTCGTCGCCGCAAGTCCCGCTCAAGTCGTCGCCTTCCTCGACCAACTGCTTTCCCAAAAACTACCCATCAAATCCCTGCGTTCTTTGGCTTTCCGATAGGGAGTCGAGTACTATGAGACAAGTCTGCGGATTCTTCTGATCAGAAAGATCATCGCAAATCCGAGATCGACAATATACACGCCCAAGCCGTGGCCCTGCTGAAAAAGGATTACGCCGCACTGCTCGAGGAACTAAGAGCGATGCCCGACACTGACGCGGGCTTTGTGAGTGCGATCAGTCTCTGGATAGGCGACTACGAGCGCCTAGAGTTGCTGGAGGAGCGAGCGCAGGAGCGATTCAAGGCCGCGCTCGACGAGTTGGAGCGGTATCAGGCAGGCCGCTTCGGCTCCCTTCAAGCTGAGCTGGATGTCATCGAAGGGGAGGTCCTGCCCCCGGTCGCCCCCGCCCGTCTGTCAGAGAGCCGACAACCCTCCCGTGAGCGACGCCAGATAACAACTCGGGCGAACACAGTGCGGCACCGCAGAGCGCCGACTCAAAGCCTCGGTTCAGACAGCGTCTCGAAGAAGGTCGGGCGCAGCGGAGAAGGGTGATGGCTTCCTCCCATCGCAAACTCCGAGCCAATCGCGGTAATGCGCAAAAGAGCACCGGCCCCCGAACGGGGGCCGGCAAACTCCGCTCAAGTCGAAATGCAGTTCGCCATGGGCTCACGAGCTCGGAGGGCAGTCCAGCCGAAGCGATCGCCCGGATTGCTGAAGAATTGTGTCGGGAAGATCCGTTTCCATATCGGCAGCACCATGCAGTCGCCATTGCTGAGGCCCAGGTGGTGATCGAAAGGATCCGCAAAGCACGCGTGGATACGATCGAACGGCTCCGTCGTGTGAAAGCACCACCAAAGGGCTTACTCAACACCGTCGTGGCAAAAATCGAGGCCGGGGACATCAAAGGCATCATCGCCCTGTTGTGCCGGCAGACCGCGGTCAACAAGGAAATGCTCAAACGAATGAAAGCAGGGGAGAGGACCGCTCCCAAAGAAGGAATCATCGCCGACTATTTCAATGAGTTTTTTGGGCCTCAGGACGCCGGCCCTTCGCCGCCGCGTACTGATCTCGAATGTGTCGTTCGCGCGCTGCCTGAGTTGGCTCGTCTGGAACATTACGAGCGTCGTGCACTGGTGAGGAAACGCCGGGCCGTGCGGGCGTTTGCCGCCCGGTTCGATAACTAGCTTCTCACAATCATGGGTTGAATTATGAAAGGTCACAACCATCCGGGGTGAAATGCAAAAACGAACCCATCGCCACAGGCCGTCCAATCGGCACTCGCACGCGGCATCTAGATCGACTCCCATTCTTTAGCGGGCAGCCCGCTAAAGCCGACGCTTCATTATCTGAACGTATCAATTGTTTGTGCGGAACGGGCGGCGCGAACTTCACCGACCGCGCGGAGATCTTGCGGAGCTCCGCGTACATGGCGGCGGTCGCGGCAGATGTCGGATTGAATCGTCGCTTCGATACTGTTGAAGCCGCGTTGCTCAACTCATTCCGAACGAGGTCGTGGCGCGCGTGCGCAGTGCCGCGCGCATACTCGGGCAGTCGCTGGTCTCACGAACAGAACTTTAGAGTCCGCCTCGCATTGCGAAGACCGAGGCGACAGAGCTCCCTGCCTATTACAGAAGCAAGCGCTTACGGGCGGAGCTTCCCCTCGTTCACCTTCCATACAGGTTAGGTCAGGCAGACGAGCGGTCTGGCACCAATGAGATTGGTCTATGGACTCGCCAAGAAAAATGGGCGGGGTCCGCCTGCGGGGGCACGGAATGCTTGACGTTCGCCATATGATTAACACCAGCCGCGCGGTGGCGGACTCGCCATTGATGCCGTCCGCGATAGCGCCCGCGATGACGCGGACGGCCGCGGGCGACGCGGCGCAGTTTGTCGATTTCAGCAGTAAGCAGATCGCGATCTTGTTCGTCGTCTTGACGGGAATCACCTCGATCCCGATCGTATTGTATCCTTGGCCGCCGCTGGCCGACTACATGAACCATCTCGCCCGTATGTACATCATTGGCGGCGGCGGGGGTGATGCCGATCTCGCACGGTTTTACGAGATCAATTGGCAGCTTATCCCTAACCTCATGATGGATCTGCTGGTGCCGCCGTTGGAGCGGCTGACGAATGTCTATGTCGCAGGCCAAGCCTATATTGCCATGAGCTTCGTGCTGATCATGTCGGGGACGCTCGCCCTCAACCGGCAGCTCTACGGTCGGTGGTCGGTGCTGCCGCTGATCGCATTTCCGCTGCTCTACAATAAGGTTTTCCTGATCGGCACGTTGAACTACGTGTTCGGGATCGGGCTTTGTCTTTGGGCGTTGGCCGTTTGGGTGCAACTGCGCGATCGAAGCGTGATGTTGCGGCTCGGAATTTCAACGGTATTCGTGCTTGCGCTGTTCCTGTGCCACCTCTTTGCGCTGGGCCTTTATGGTCTCGGTCTCCTTGCCTATGAGCTCTATCGGTTAGCCGCCATCCATGCGCAGCAGGCGCGGTCAGCAGAGATTCCGCAGAGGCCATCGTCATCCCTCCTGATCGATTTTCTCGCGACCGGTTTACCCTTTCTGCCAGTGCTCCCGCTATTGATGATGAGCCCGACCTGGGGTTTGCGCGGCTCTTTCATGTGGGAGTTTTCCGGCAAGCTGGAGGGCATCGCCTTCGTCGTGGAGGCCTATTCGCCCGCCGCAGCCTTTGTTCTCACCGGTATCGTCACCTTTGCCGCGGGTTGGGCCGTCCGCCAGCAAGCGCTCAAATTTCACCCGTTCGGCTACGTGCTGATGGCGCTCGGCGGTCTCGCTTATCTCGCGATGCCGCGGATCGTCTTCGACACATACATGTCGGATCAGCGGATGCCGATCGCGCTCGCCTTCATGGCGATAGCATGTGCTCATATCAACGTGCATCATCCGCAGGTGCGCCGGGGTTTTGCGACGGTGCTCGTCCTCTTGCTCGCGATTCGGGTCTTCGAGGTGGAAACGGTGTGGGCCGAGCAGTCCAGGGTCACCACCTCGTTCCGGGAATCGACGCGCCACATCGCACGCGGTGCGAAGGTCCTCGTAGCCTATGGCGATGCCCAGGCCGGCGAGGAGACGCGCGATCTGCCTCTGGTTCACGCGGCTTCGCTGGCCGTGATCGAACGCTCGGCTCTCGTCGCTACGAACTTTACGGTTCCGGGCAAGCAAGTATTGCGGGTGCGGGCGGAATACCGCGATCAGGTTGACACCAGCGATGGTACGCCGCCGTCCATAGAGGAACTCATCGAAGCCGTGGAGGATGAGTCCATCGTGATGAGCGCTTACTGGAAACAATGGACAACCGATTTCGACTATCTTTATGTCTTGTTCACAGAGCGCGATTACGAAAATCCAGATCCAGCCTTGCTGACCACAATTTATGAGGGCCGCCGCTTCGTCCTTTATCGAATCAATCGCAGTCAGCTCGAAGCAACCGCAGGAAATTGATGGCGGTCCGCCCGGCCCGGGATCGACTGGCGCTGTCGTTCTCTACGCAAGAATGGTCAAAAGGCGGCTTGAGAGTTTGACGGCCGGCTTGCCCCGACCAAAGCTTGGGCTCACCACTATGATAGGCTCCGATTCTTGATCCGCAGCGCCAAATCTGCGGCGCCAAATCTGTGGCGCCAAGGGACACCGAGGGTCCATGATCGGACGCATCTTCACGGTCGGCGGCTTCACGCTGCTGTCGCGCATATCGGGCTTTGCACGCGATATCGTGCTGGCGGCCATCCTCGGCGCCGGTCCGATCGCCGACGCCTTTTTCGTTGCGCTGCGGCTGCCCAACCACTTCCGCGCAATCTTTGCGGAAGGGGCGTTCAACGCCGCCTTCGTGCCGGCCTATGCCCGCATTCGCCAACAGTCCGGCACTGATCCCTCCAAGCTGTTCGCGGACCGGGTCTTCACACTGCTGTTCATTGTGCAGGCGGTGCTGCTCGCCGCCGCGCTCATCTTCACGCCGTCGGTTATCTCGCTGCTGGCGCCCGGCTTCTCGCAAGACGGCGAGCGCTTCACGCTTGCGGTCGAGCTCACCCGCATCACGTTTCCCTATCTGCTGCTGGTCTCGCTGGTGACGCTCTACGGCGGAATCCTCAACGCGCTCGGCCGGTTTGCATCGGCCGCCGCGGCGCCGATCCTGCTCAACCTCTCGATGATCGCGGCGCTTGCGCTCGCGGCGTTCTTTCCGACCGCGGGTCATGCGGCAGCCTGGGGCGTGTTCATCGCCGGGTGTCTGGAGGTGTTGCTGCTTGCCGCCGACGCCAGCCGGCAAGGTGCGCTGCCGACCTTCCGCTGGCCGCGGCTCGATGAGGAGCTTAAGCTGTTTCTCAGGCGGTTCGGCCCCGCCACGGTCGGGTCAGCCGGCACGCAGATCGCGCTGTTCGCCGACACCATCATCGCGAGCTTCCTCGCCGCCGGCGCGCTGTCGGCGCTTTATTATGCCGACCGGCTCAACCAATTGCCGATCGGCGTCATCGGCATCGCCGTCGGCACCGTGCTGCTGCCGGAAATGGCCAATCGCCTGGCGCGCGGCGATGACAGTGGCGCGCGCCATGCCCAGAACCGCGCGATCGAGTTCACCCTGCTGCTGTCGATCCCATGCCTGGTCGCCTTTGTTCTGCTGCCGGACCTGATCATGCGCGCGCTGTTCGCGCGCGGCGCCTTCACTGCCGCCGATGCGGCAGCGGCCGGCGCCACGCTTCGGGCCTATGCGCTCGGCCTCTTGCCGTTCGTCCTGATGCGGAGCGCGGCGACAACGTTCCTGGCGCGCGGCGATACCTGGACGCCGGTGAAGGCGCTGTTTTTCGCCGTCGTCATCAACGTCGCGCTCAAGGTGCTGCTTTACGAACCCTATGCCCAGGTCGGCCTCGCTTTCGCCACGTCGGTCGGCGGGTGGGTGAATGTCCTGCTGCTCACATGGTTCGCCCACCGCGCCGGCCTGTTCGCGTTCGACACGGAGGTCGTCCGCTCCACGATTCGTCTGCTGGCGGCAGGGCTGGTGATGGCGGCGGTGCTGTGGCTCGCGCACGCACCGGTGCGCGCGCTCCTTGCGGGAAGAGCATTCCAGGACGAATTGGCGCTCGCCGTGCTCGCGGTCATCGGCGCCGTCGTTTACGGCGCGATGGTGATGGCACTGTTCGGCCGCCGCTGGCTTGCTCGCTTCGGAGCGGGGAAGGGGACCGGCCCGCAGCCGCCAGCACAACTGGACGTCGGTTGATCAGAAAGGCTGGGTAGCCGCGGACTGCAACCGAGCTATTAACCTAAGGTGCCGCCAGGTGGCACACTGCGCGATTGTCCTTGTGCCCCAGATTCGTGGCTCCAAGCTAGGCCAACGGAGCTGTCGCAGCGTCTCGGCCTTGCCAAAGGACCGGCACCTTCCGACGGCTCTCGTTCGTTGCATCGACGTCCCGATTCCAGACCTCAAGAACAAAATTCGGGCGTAACAATGTGGAGGAAAGGCATGGCCCGCGCCCGAAACAGGATCCGCATTCGCGATGTGGGAATCGCCACGCTCGCCGCCCTTTGGTTCTCGCCTGGCTTGATCTCGGCAGCCGCGGCGCAATCGTATCCGTCCCGCCCGGTCAGGCTCATCGTGCCCTTTGCCGCAGGCGGCCCTCTGGATCTGGTCGCTCGTAGTCTGACCGACCGGCTGGCCGCTACTCTCGGCCAACCGTTTGTCGTTGAGAACCGCGTCGGCGCCGGCGGCAATATCGGGACCGAGGCGGCGGCGAAGGCCGAGCCTGACGGCTATACCCTCTTGTTTGTGCTCAGCGGAACCCTCGTTGCCAATCCGGCGGTATTCAAAAAATTGCCGTTTGATCCCGGGAAAGATTTCATTCCGATTTCGCTCGTCACCGCGACTCGACAGATGTTGGTGGTGCATCCGTCTGTGCCGGTGAACACCGTCGCCGAATTCGTGCAATACGCGAAATCGAATCCCGTCACGTACGCGCATGCCGGACCGGGTAGTGGCGGCCATCTCGCGATGGGGTACTTCAGCCTCCTGGCTGGGTTCAGCGGCACGCCTGTGCCTTACCGGGGCAACGCCCCTCTCATGACAGACCTCGCGGCGGGACAAGTGCAGTCCGGCTTCATTGCCAGCGCGGGGGCGATTCCGCACGTCCAGGCCGGTCGTCTGAAAGGCCTTGCCATCGCAGGAGAGACGCGTTCGCCGCTGGTGCCAAGCGTCCCCACAATGTCCGAGGCGGGCTACCCAAAGCTGAAGCTCGACACCTATTTTGTGCTGCTCGCGCCCGCAAACACACCGCTGAATATCGTGCGCCTGCTTGAGCGCGAGGTTCAGGCCATCACCAAACTGCGTGACGTGACCGACAAATGGCGTACCAGTGATATCGATCCGCTCGGAACGTCCGCCGCAGAAGCAGCGGCCGTCCTTAAAGAGGAGCGCGCATTGTGGGGCGATGTCGTCAGACGCGCCAAGCTGGATCAGCACTGAACTCATGGCTGCCTGAACTATACAGCGCGGCTCCGCTGTTCGTCCGTCGCGTCGGTCAGCGCCTGGTTAGTCCCTTTGAAATAGTTTTCGCTGCGGCCTGGAGCGCGTCGAGATGAAGCGCGGCGAATTCGTGCGCAGGCATGAGTTGACGCTGCCAACTGATCGTCAAGCCTCCGACAGGGGACTTGCCCTGGAGGATGGCCACAGCAATCGCATTGCGGCCCGGTGTGCGGCCCTGTGTAATTCGTCGTACGGCAAAGCCCTTCTGGCGAATTTCGTTCAGCTCCCGCAGCAGGCGGGCTGGCGTGATGCCAAATCGGGACAGGGACCAGAACTCATCATGCTTCAATTCCTCGACGAGATCGAGAACGAACTGATCGTCGCTTGACGCGAGGAAGGCAAGGCCGCTTGCCGCAGCAAACAGGTTGAGTTCTGCATCAGTCCGGGAACTCTCGGTGCGTCCGAACGGACTCATGCCGTGCGTCGATTCCAAAATGCGCATGCGCCCGCGCACATAAATATGCAGATCGGAGGGCCATTCGACTCGATCGGTCAAGGCAAGCATGTGAGGCCGGGCTACCTCAACGAGCCGGCCGATCCGCAACGTAAGCTCCGAATTGACAGCGCTTGGAGTCGCGACGTTCGTGCGATACATGCCGTCGCTCATCCCCCGGCGGACGAAGCGTCGCTCCACAAGTGTGGCGAGCAGGCGGCGCAACGTGCTCTTCGATAAGCCGGTTGCCGTATGCAGTTTCTGAAGGCTGCAAGGCCCCTGCGCTCCGAGGTGCTCCAAAAGGTCCAATGCGCGGTGCACGGATCGGATTTGACGAAGCTCAGAGCTCATGCCGATATCGCGTCAGCGAGACTGGGCGGGGCGGCGCTTGGCCGCGCCGCCAGCACACAACCAAGCGGAATTCAGCCATGCGTGCGTTCGTTCGGCCTATCGATGAGCTTTAACCGTGCCGCCCAGCGGTACGCGTGTCAACGGCGATGGCCGCCGCCAACATCGTTTGCCGCTTCGTCATCGATGCTTCACGCGCTCCGGCGTCCCCTCGGTGATTGGTCAGTATTGGTCATCATCTCGTGCGTGAGCGCCTCGACAAGGCGCGTGCGAACGCCCGAGAACGCCGCATCGTCCCAAAGATTGCAGGACTCGTGGGGGTCCTTCGCGAGATCATATAGTTCTGCCCAGCTCTCTCCCTTGTAGACGGTGAGCCGGTGCTCCTCCGTAACCAGTGTGCGCGCCGTACATGGTTCCGGAAATCCCATCCGGGTCATGCTGTCTTGATGCTCAATCATAAGCCTCTCGCGCGAACGGCCGCCTCCGTGGAGGTTGTCGATAAGGCTTCGGCCTTGAATCCCGAAGTAAGGCTTAAGGCCGGCACGTTCGATGATCGTTGGAGCAAGATCAATCGTGGAGGCGAGCGCATGGGCTTGGCGGGATGAACGATCCTGGGGATCCGACCAGATGAATGGCACGTTCGTGATCGAGCGCAGCATGATGCTGCCCTTCAGCAAGAGATTGTAATCGCCGAGGTAGTCGCCATGGTCTGAGTTGAAGATGATGACCGTATTATCGTATCGGCCGGAGCTCTGGAGGGCTTCAATGATGGCACCGATGGCGTCGTCGAGCATCGCGATCATGCCGCAGGAAAGCGCCATGGCTTCCCTCAGTTCTCCCTCGTTGGCCATGAAGGCTTCTTGCCCGCCCGAAACACGCTTGCCGTCTTTCCAGCGCGCGTGGAGCCAGCGCATGGGCGGCGTGGGATTCTGATGTGCTTCGTAGGGCAGGCGGACGGAAAAGTCCGCCGGATCGTACATGTCCCAGTACTTTCCCGGAGGGGTGAACGGGTGGTGTGGATCGGGAAAGGAAATGAAGGCGAAGAAAGGCCGACCGTCGTGCTTCGAGCTTTCGATGAAATCGATCGCCCGGTTGCGAATGAAGGACGTAGAGTAGAGTTCCTCGGGGATCGCCGTCCTGACTGCTTGCGGGCAGACATAGTCGTGCGGGAGCTGGTTCCTGGGATCGTCCCACGCGTCGGCTTGCGTCGATTGGGAACGCAGCCACTGCTTGTAATGTCCGTTGCACCGATAGCCGTGGCCGGTGACCATGTCGACGTGATCGTAGCCGTAATACGGCAGCTTGAAGCGGTAGAGGTCGTTGCCGTTGTATCGCTCCGGCGTTTCATGGCCGTAGTCTTCTCCGTCGTCGAGCCATGCCTCGTCGATCAGGCCGAGAGCCGCGGGATCGCCCCGTTGCTCCGGCGGGTTGTCAGTCATCGGCTGCACGTGGCTCTTGCCGATCGTCGCCGTGCGATACCCACCCGCTTGCAGCACCTGGGTGAAGGTGCTCGCGCGATAGGAGAGTTGGCAGCCGTTGTAGCGAAGACCGTGAACCGACGGGTAGCGGCCCGTCAGCAGCGAGGCGCGGTTGGGCATGCAGACCGGCGCAGCGACGTGAAAGTTGTGGAAACGCGTTCCCTTGGCTGCGATCGTGTCGATGTTTGGTGTCTTAAGGACGGGGTGCCCCGCGCAGCCCAGATGGTCCGCGCGATGCTGATCGGTCATGAAGAACAGAAAATTTGGCCGATCCATTCGATGATCCATGTGCAGGTGTGATGTCACTTCGGAGCACCAGGTGGGCGAAGGACTTCGCCAAAACGATGCGGGTCAGGAGGCCCGCGCGCGAGGCGCTTGCGCGTCCGTCGTCTCGCGGATGCTCCGCGACTTTGCCGCGTGTGCCGGTCCCGGCCCGCGCATGTAGTGCCGGGCGGGGTCGTACCGCGTTCTCAATTTTCGCAACGCTCGGCCGAACAATGTCGCAACCCACGCGATCACGGCTTGCTCCTGCTGGTCTGGCTATCACGGAAGCTTTGATTGCCCCGTAAAGACGCGCAACCTTTGCCGCTCGGCGTGCCGCCAGGCGGCACGCCGAGGAACCAAGCTGTTCTTATCGCCCGACCTCGGCCGCTTTTCCGCGCCCTACGGCCGCCGCCCCGGCGCTGCCGCCGAGCGCGGCGCCGCCATCTCGAGTGCACGCACCGGATCGACCAGCCCGGCACCGAACTGGTTCGTCGCGCCGAGCCGCTTCGCGCTGGCCGCGAGGATCTTGCGGACATCAGCCGGCGTGAGCTTCGGATTGCGCTCGAGCATCAGCGCGACCACACCGCTGATATGGGCGGTCGCGACCGAAGTTCCGGTCGTCACCTGGTATTCGCCGGCGGGCGCCGGCACCAGGATGTCGACGCCCGGCGCCGCGATCGCGAGATGCGTGCCGCGGTTGGCGCCGGTGAACAGGCGGTCATCGAGGTCCGTGGCGGTCACGGCGATCACGTTCGGGTCGGCCGCCGGATAGAGCGCCGGCGCCCGCGGCCCGGCGTTGCCCGCTGCCGCGACCATGATGATGCCCTTGTCGTAGGCGGCCTTGATCGCGCGCTCCAGCGAGGGGTCGCGCGGTCCGGCAAAGCTCATATTGATGATGCGGACACTGTTGGCGACCGCGTGGTCGATGCCGCGCAGGATGTGAAAGGTCGTGCTCTCCGGGTTGGTGGTGCGGGTGGAGAAGGCGCGGATCGCGAGGATGCGCGCATCCGGCGCCACGCCGAGAAGCTTCTGGTGCGAAACGATCGCGCCCGCCATGCCGGTGCCGTGCGCATGCGGTTGGTCTTCCACGCCGGTCGCGTCGTAGCGCTTTGCAATTGTGCCGCTGAGGTCGGGGTGGGTCCCGTCGATCTCCGAATCGATCACTGCGATCGAGACGTTGGTTCCCCTGACCAGCTTGTGGACGGAAAAAAGCCGCAGCTTCTCGGGCACGTACTGGCCAGGATCGCCCTGTTGCGATGTCGCCGACTGCACCGAGGTCTCCGCCAGCGTATAGAGGTAGTTGGCTTGTGCAGCGGCGATGATCTGATGCGTAGCGAGCGCGCGGATCACGGTCGCGATCGTCTGGTCGCTCGCGTGGCGCACCCGGAACGCGGCGTTGCCGCCGCCTTCCTGCAGGCACTGTGAGGCGACGACCGACAGATTGTGCTGCTTCAGGATCGCATCGAGCGTCGCCTGCGGTATGTTGCAGGGCATCTGCAGCACCACCTCATTGGCGACAAGACGCGTTTCACTCGGCGGCGGCAGATAGAAGTAGCGGTTCTCGCCGACGTCGAGGCGGATCGGATCTTGCGACGTGCTGCCCGTCGTGAGCCGCGATCCCTGTTGCTGCGCCTGCTGCTGCTGTTGTTGCTGCACGAACTCGGCCGTGTTGGGGATCGGATCGCTCGACGACGTATTCGACACGTTGAATGTGTTCGCGTTGATCTGCTGGTTCACCGTCGGCAGGAACGGATCGCTGACACCGGTCGGCGGATTATCGGGCGGCGGCGGATCGGTGTTCTGCGGAGGGTTCGGCGGGTTATCCAAAGCCAGAAGGTAGGGGTAGGAGTGCGAACCCCAGGTCTCGGCGTCGAACCCCGCCGGCAGGCCGCCGGCTAGCACGGCCGTGCTCGTGCCGGTGCCGCCGGCACTGGTCGAGACCGCCGTGGTCTGCGTGTCCCAATAGGAGTTGGTGGCGGTGCCGGTTGGGAGCGTGCCTTCCGGAACGGCAACGCCCATATCCGGCACGCTTGCGGAGAGGTTATTCAATCCGACGAGACCGCCCAGGGTGCTTCCGGCACCCCCCTGGACGCGACCAACGCCGTAGACTTGGTCCAGCGATCCGAGATTAAGCGCGGCGAACGCCGCGGCCACGGCCTCGTTGCCGCCGGTCGTGGCGCCAAGCGCATAGGATTGCGTGATCGAGCCGAAATCAAAATCGTAGCCCCCTTCGGAGAAACCCTGGAACGTGCGGGTCTCAAGGCCGAGGTTGATGCCGACAAACCCGCCAACATAACTGTTCGCGCCGCCGGCCACGGAGCCCACGGCGTATGCCTGATTGATCTCGCCGACATTGAAACCGACGAAGCCGCCGACGGAGCTGCCGTTTCCGGCCGTCGCGGTCCCCCTCGCGTAGGACAACGCGATCTGCCCGACATTGAATCCTGCGAACCCTCCCGCGACGCTGTCCTCGCCGACAACGACATTTCCGAATGCGCCTGAATTGGCGATGGATCCGAAATTGTCGCCAACGAGAC
Source organism: Hyphomicrobiales bacterium (assembly GCA_009377695.1). Taxonomy (GTDB): domain Bacteria; phylum Pseudomonadota; class Alphaproteobacteria; order Rhizobiales; family Xanthobacteraceae; genus VAZQ01. Next base: position 11,652 of record WHTP01000136.1, read on the forward strand.
CGCCAGCGGCTGTGAACTGGCTCGTTTCGCTTCCAATCGTTCCCGTCCGCGCGAGCGAGTTGAGGATGACGCCGCTGTTCCAGCCGACGAGCCCGCCCAAAGATGTCATGCCGCCGTCGTTCACGCCGTTGCCGCCGGTGACGTTGCCGGTCGCGAACGTGTTGTCGATCAGGCTGTGATTGGCGCCGACCAGGCCGCCCGCGCTTCCGCCCGTTGCCGAGCTGACGTTGCCGGTCGCACAGGAGAAAGAGGCGGTGATTGTGCAGCTTGTCGTCGCCGCGACAGGGGTCGCGCTGCTGCTGGTGATGATTCCCAGATTTTCCCCGACCAGGCCTCCGGCGGCGGAATAGTCGTAACCCATCGCGATGACGGTCGCCGCCACGTTACCGAACGCTTGCGAGTCGGTGATCGTCGCGCCCCAGAAGTTGGTGCCGACGAGTCCGCCGATGGTGCCCGGTCCATGGCCCGTGACATCGCCGGTGGCGTAGGAGTCGATGATCGCTCCGAAGTTTCCGCCGACGAGGCCGCCGAGTTGAACCTGGTTGGTGCCGCTGACGGCGCCGGTGGCGTGCGAATTGACAATCTCTCCGCCTTCGTTGTTGAGGCCGACGAGCCCGCCGACGATGGCGGCGAAGAAACCGTCGGACGCTCCGACGCCGCTGGCGCTGCCGGTGGCATGAGAGCCGGAGACCAATCCTTTGTTGACGCCGACGAGGCCGCCGACGGCGCTGCTGAAATTCGCTCCGGTCGCGGTCGAATTGACAGTCCCCGACGCCATCGAAGCTGTGATCGAACCCAAGTTCTCCCCGACCAGTCCGCCGACGAAGCTGTGAGCGCCTCCGGTGACGTCGCCGGTTGCATGGGATTGGTCAATCAGCGCGACACCGGCATTATCGTTGCGACCGGCCAGGCCGCCGGCGTAGTTCAGGTTCTCAGTCGCGTCGCTGACGGTCACGTTCACAGCGGCGCTCGATTGCGTGATCGTGCCCGACACCATACCAACCAAGCCGCCCGCGATGACGCCGTCGATTCCGGCGCCGTTCACGGTGCCCTGGGCGGTGACGTTCGTTAGCTTGCCGGCGTTTTGGCCGACGACGGTGCCGACATACTGGTAGCCTTCCGAGACATTCGGGTTCGCGGTGACACTGACGTTTGTCAGGTTGAGGTTGCGGATCTCGCTTCCGATCGCGGTGACGCCGAAAAGCCCGATATTCCAGACTGATTGTTTGGGCGCAATCGTCAGGTTGCTGATGGTGTGGCCCTGGCCGTCGAAGACGCCTTTGAAGTGGCTATAGTGATTGCCAATCGGTTTGAAGTTCTCAAGACCGCTTGCATCAATGTCCCTGCCAAGGGCGTAGGCTTCGTCGAGCGGGGCTGAGGTGCCAAGCTGCTGGAGATCGGCTGCGGTGTTGACCAGCATATAAGCTGTCAACTGGCTTGGCTGAGCGACAAACACGCCGTTGCGGTAATTCCCCTCAGCCACCCCGGTGAAATCGGTCGGATTCGAATAGCCTTCCCATGGATTGTAGAAGATTGAGACCGTGCCGGTGCTGTCCGAATAATCCACCGTACCGGTCTCACCGAATTTCACCTTGCCGGTCCCGGTGCCAGTATTGTCGGCCCGTAACGTCAGCGGCGCATTGCCGACATTCGTGATGGTCGCGTTGATGACAACGTTGCGATACGCACTCAGCGTCAGGCTGTTGTCGCCACTCCAGGTGATGTTCGCATTGACGCGAATATCACCATATTGATGGGCCGGATTGGCGTTGTTGTCGGTCGAGATCACAACATCGTTTGTGGCGAGCAGGTTTTGAACCTGCACGTTCGTCATTACCGACGCGCCGGCCGGGCGGGCGGGGCCGTCTTCCAGATCGATGTAGAAGTCCGCCGGATCGAGCAGCAGCGTTCCGGTCGCGCCCTGCGGCGCCAGCGTATTGACCGTGCCCGTGAATGCGAGCTGCTGCTTGCCCGACACCTCGACAAATCCGCCATTGCCGCCAAGCTCGCCGCCGCGCGCATAGACGGTGCCGGCGAAGGTGGTGAGCGCGTCCGACCACAGGATCACCTTGCCGCCGTCGCCGCTGGCCGTGGCCGACGCGTTGAACGTGGTCGCGCCGTCGACCGTGACCGTGGTCGCGGTCGGGATCGCGTCGCTTTCGAGCACCGCGCTTTGATTGTTGACGTCGCCCGGGATCGGGCGTCCGCCGCCGTAGTCGCCGCCGACGAGAATCTTGCCGCCGCCGGAATGCCCGGAGACGTCGAGCATCGCCGCCGCGAACTGGATGTCCTCGCCGGTAATTTGGATGGTGCCGCCCTTCGACCCCTTGTCCTTGCCGGTAGCGCTGATCTTGCCGGCGATCTTGATCGTCTGCTTGGGCAGGCCGGCCTTCTTGGTCAATCCGGTGGCGCCGCCGAGCACGATCTTGCCGGCGCGCGTCCCGACCGAATTGGCTTCGATCACGCCGCGGTTGTTGATCACGGAATCGACCACATGGCGCGCCGCGGCGGCGGTGATCTCGACGCGGCCGCCATTGGCGCGCAGCGTGCCGTCGTTGGTCACCAGCGAGCTCAAGGGCTTGCCGGTCGCGACGTCGATGACCTTGCCGGCGATCTCGTCGCCGACCGCGACCTGGATCAGCTTGTCGCCGTACATGTCGAGCGTGAAGCTGTTGCCGGAGGCCAGCGCCACGGTGCCGAGGTTGGCGCTGATGGTGCCGGAATTGCGCACGCCCGGCGCGACCAGCGCAGCGAAGCCGCCGCTCGACGCGGTGATGTTGCCGAAATTGACGATCGAGGCATCGGGACGGCCAGGGATGTTGAAGTTCATCCGGCCGGCCATGAAGTCGGCGTTGCGGATGTCGCTGGTCGTGGCGAGGAAGCC
>WHTP01000108.1 GCA_009377695.1 Hyphomicrobiales bacterium
GCGTCCACGAACTCGCGCGGACAGCGGATCATCATCAGCACCGGTTTTCTCTTCTCCAGCATCGAATCACCTCTCGGCTTGATGTTCACCATATGTTCAATATACCCCTGGGGGGTATACTTCGCAAGGCGTAAGCGCCAGGTCTGGTGCAGGGCGCCGGTGCGGCCACGAGATATGGGGCCCAAAATGAAACCGCCCGGCGTGACCGGGCGGCGCACGGATGTCGGTACCTCAGAGAATCACTGCGACCGTGTTTCTGTTCTCAGGGGGCTACAACAAAAAGGGAGGGGGCCGTCATGTCGGATACCGTCCGGTATATTTTGATCGTCGTCGTGGCCGCAGCCATCTCATTTGGTTTGGTTTGGTACATTCTGAACGAGTACGAGGGCACGACGACATCGGCTCCAATCAGCCTGACGATAACACCGGCACAGCCGCCGGCCGCGAAATAACAAGACAAACCGCCCGGCTGTGAACCGGGCGGCGCATTCGTTGGAGTTGACGTCAACTCTAGCGACCAGCGAAGATGAATTTGCAGCCCCGCCCGACGAGCCAGATCACCAGCGCGCAGACGCCTGCCAGGCTCGCGTAGAAGAATTTGTCTGCCGACGGGGCGTTCACCAGCGCAATGACGGCAATCACCGCGAACGGCAGTGCGAGAATGCAGCCCGCCCAGTACAGGACTAGTCCAAGTCGTTCGAGCATTAGCGCCCTCCCTTGCACGGCCAGGCGGCGCGCAGGGCCTCTAGCGCCAGTTGGAGGTAGTCCTCGTGCAGCCGCTCAGGGCGCTGCTCAGCGTACCGAACGATAATCTTCGTCAGCTGCCCGATGGAGGCGTTGTCCGGCGGGCAGGCGCCAAGCGTCGGGGCGAACGTCAGCAGCGTCCTCGCCGCACCGGCGCAGGTGCCGCTGTATGGATTCGATCCACCTTCCTGGTTTGCCCAGCGCTTGCAGGGCTGCACCATGTTGTTCGCCGACCATGGATCGGCCTGCTGCGCTATCGCTGGCGTGCTGGCCAGCAAGGCGATCGTGAGAAGCAGGCGTTTCATCATTTCCCTCCATCTGCAGTCAGGGCCGCGAAGCGTTCCGCACGTACTACGTCGCCAAGGCTCTTACAAAGCTCGGCGAGGCGATCACACTCGGCTCGGATGGCAACGCTTACCCGATAGAGGCCCTGAGACCGTGTGTCCGTCTCAAGCGTGTCGCAGAGGTTCTCCGCGGCGCAGGCGAAGTCGCGCGCGACTGTGATGTGCTCCTCCATCTCGCACCGGATGCGGTAGAGGGTTCGTTTCTGCTCGTCGGTCATGAGTGCATTCTCCTCCCTTCGGGCGCGTCCGACGACATGGTCCCAACGCTGTCGAGGTTCTGCAGCGCGCGGATGATGTCGGGCACCGCAGCGGCTTCAACGATCAGTCGGAAGTTCACTACCTGACAGTTCTCGCCGGAATGGTTTCGTGGATTGGCAAAGGTGAGCTGGACGCTCGATCTGCCAACCCTCTCTACTCTGACCAGAGTGATGGCGAACACCTCAAGGGTGTTGCCGAAGTCGAGGACGGTGCCGACGTCTACGAGGTCGGTCATGACAGCACCTCGACCAAAAGAACAAGTATCGCGACGCTCAACCCGCCCACCACTGCGCAACTCACGCAGAGTATCTCGGGCATTCGATAGCGGTCAGGCGTGGGTTCAGGTATCCTTGAGTTAGCCATTGATCGATCCTCTGTTCGATTGATGGTCAGGCCCTCGTTGGCGTGTCCGCGCCTTCGGGGGCCGCTTTAGTCAGTGCTCCGCCTCGATCGGAATCTCGAAGTCGGGCGAGTTGAAGTATCTCCGCAGGATGGTCCGCGCGGTCTTGTCGGCCCGTGGGCCCTCTTGCGAGAGGCATAGATCACATAGCGGGGCATCGGTGGTGTCGGGCCCGTATTCGATACGGACGAGGCCCGAAGCCTTGTGCGGCGCGCTGCAAGCGTAGCAAGTAACTGACAGCCCGTAATTCAGGTCGCCTTCCTGCAGGCGGCCGTAGTGAAGATTGATCCTTCGATTCCGTTCAGCCATTCTCCTCTCCCTTGCTTGTCCAATGGGTGTAGTGTACACATTCTTTGCCCGAGCGCAACTAAATATACACTACGGATTATCCAATGTTCATCCGCTGGCAGGCACGGAAGCTCAAGAAGGCGAAGTTCGGTCGCGGTCGCGCTGGCGACACGGCCTGGACCGCAATCCTGGCGGAATCCAAGCGTGTGGATGGCCGACCGGTGCAGCAGCACATCGCCTATCTCGGCAGCATCACGGACAGCGCCATGAACCTGCAGACGCCGGCGCAACGGATGTTCTTCTATGACCACGTTATGGAGCAGCTCGCCGCCCTGAAGCTCGCACCGAAGGTGCGCAAGGCGATCCTTGAGGCAATCGCGAAGAAGGTGCCAGCCGTGACCGCGGCCGATCGGCGGCTGGTCGTGAAGAACCGGAAGGCGCTTGGGCTCTAGTGCGGAAAATTCCGCAGTCAAAGCGGAATGCGGCACCGGTGTCGCATGATGCATTGGAAACAAACCGACAATCGGGCGCTAGCGCGCGATCAGCCATTGGAAACAAACGACAATTCCGAGCCGGACGGCTCGATGCGACATTGAAAACAAACAAAAATTCCGAACCTAACGGCGCGATCGCGCCGCTCCGACATTGAAATCGTTGCACTAATTGCGCGGACGCGCGGCGCGTCCGGTCGCCATTGAAATCGTTGCACTTCTCGCGCGCCGACACCTATCTCGTCATCGTGAGCACGGCCGCGGCGCGACGCGTCTGCTAGCAATCCCAACCCATTGACGGGATTAGCGCCGTGCCTCTGACCTATCGCGATCGCGGAACCAGCGGCTCGACATTGTGAGCGGCGAGCTGGTTATCGGCGCACTCGTGAGAAATAGGACCATAGTCGTAAAACGATTTAGCGTGACAAACGTTGGTAGAACGCCTACATATACTCTTGCGTCGGTAGGTCATTGATCTTCTGATTCGAAGCCCCGAGGGTTGCCCCCCTTGGGGCTTTCTCTTTGCAAAAGTAAGGGCGCCAGGGCCCGACGATGGACACTGGACACCCCCCTGTTATCTACTTCTTACTGCTTCAAACAGCGCGATGGCTGTCTGAACAATCGTCAGAGAGATAACAATTGCGTCGACTAAAGTCAGAGTTTTGACCTTCCTTTCTACCTGCGTGGGTTGAGATTTCGTGCCCGGGTTGCCCCCCGGTACAACGACCCGCCTCAGGCGGCTGTAGGTCCCAGATCGTCCCGGTTGCCCCACACTAGCCACCGCCAGAGACTCGCAGGCGGTACAAAGGTGCTCATAACCTACTAGGGCAAACAAGGGCCTCAGAACACGCCTCCACTGGCGTTCTGCGCTCTCGCTTTAGCCCCCTCGATTGTCCTCCACAGCGGGTGGCGGTCTTCTGTTGACAACGAAACTTGCGACATGTTGCCCCAGGTGTTGCCCCAGAGCCTGTGCGAGAGGGGCAGAAAATCGTACCGTCTACCTAAGTCGTTGATTTTGCTGGTGCGGACGGGGAGATTCGAACTCCCACGGCCTTAGCGGCCAACGGATTTTAAGTCCGTTGCGTCTACCGTTTCGCCACGTCCGCGCGCGCCGCTTCTAGCACGCGGCAGGTGCGCGCGTCATTCGGCGGCATCGCCTTTGAAGATCTTGGCCCAGGCGGTTTCCCAGTCCTGGCCATTGGGGTCGGTGACCCGGCCGTCGCGCTCGTAGAATTTGTTGGGGATCTGGAACATCGACAACATGATGCCGCCTTCCGGCGAATAGGCGGAATGACGGCTGCCGGGATCGCGCCAGACGAATTCGCCCGGGCCGATCTCGAGGCCCCCGTCCGGCCCCTCGCGGTCGATGAGCCGCCCCTCGAGCACGAAGGTCTGCTCGACCATGACGTGCTCGTGGTCCGGCAGCTCGGCGCCCGGCGCAAACCGCGTCAGCGCGGTGATCACGCCGTTCTCCGGATCGAACAGCAGCGTCTTGATCTCGCAGCCAGGGAAGCGCGTCTTCTGCCATTCCATACTGGCGGGGCGCACATGATGCGAGCGCGGCTCGGCTTTCGATTTCGGCGTAACGGCGTCCATCGCGATTCTCCGTGGCAGTTCGCATCCGGTGATCTTAACCTAACACCGCCGCGTGCGCATCTATAGCCCGGCCTCGTTTACAGCCCAGCCTCGTTAATCGGCGGCTGGAAGGTCAATCCGGTATCCCACGGAAAGAAGATCCAGGTATCCTGCGAAACCTCGGTGATGAAGGTGTCCACCATCGGCCGGCCCATGGGCTTGGCATAGACGGTCGCGAAATGCGCCTCCGGCAGCAGCCTGCGCACGATCCGCGCGGTCTTGCCTGTGTCCACCAGATCGTCGACGATCAGTACGCCCTTCCCGCGCCCGCCGCCAATGGTGGTGATGTCGGGCGTGACCGTCTTGATGATACGCACCTCGCCCTGGGTGGTGTGCTCGTAGCTGCTCACGCAAACGGTCTCGATTAGCCGGATGCCGAGCTCGCGTGCGACGATCGCGGCCGGCACCAAGCCGCCGCGCGTGATGCAGACCATCGCCGCAAACGGTCCGGCCTCCGCCAGCCGCCAGGCGAGCGCGCGCGCGTCGCGGTGGAACTGGTCCCAGGACACCGGAAACGGCTTGCGCTGCTGCTTCTCAGACTCGGACACCATGGACACGCCGCTCACATCCGCAAGTCGATGATGAAATCGAACCGCGCCGCCATGGCGTCATCTTTGGCGCGACCCTTGGCACTATTTTTGGCGCTGCCGCCGTCGGCGATCTGCATCAGCAATTCCTTGCGGTAAAGGCCGTCGCGGCGGTTGCCGGGCTCGTTCGGGAAGTAGAGCTGCGTGGTCAGCAACAGCTTGCCGCCGGCGGCAACATTGACGTGATAATGGCGGGTGCGGCCGGGATAGAGCGCGGGCACGATGGTGCGGATGCGATAGCGCCCCTTCTCGTCGGTGTAGACGCGGCCGCGATAGCGGTAGCCCTTGTTGTCGTAGGCGCCGCGCTCGTCCGCATGCCAGAGATCGACCACCGCGCGCGCCACCGGATGGCAACCGCGAGTCACTACGAAGCCGGTCAGCTCCACCTGGCGCGCCTTCGAGCCCGGCTCGACCAGGTCGGCACGGCCCGGCGAGCCCGCGCGAAAGAACGGGCCCTCGGTCTGCGCAATCGTGGTTGGATCTTCTTCACCGCAGTGCGGCGTGAGCGGAAGCTCCCGCTCCTGCCCGAGCGCGGCCTTGGCGCTCATCGCCATACTGCCGGCGGCAAGCACGCCGCTGACGACGACACGGCGGGACGGACGATATACGACCATGGCATTCACTCCTGGCTTTCGAACGCCCCAGCTCGCATACCTCCTTACAACGCCGCCCTGACCCGCTTCAACATTTCCTCGACAGCGTTTTTCGCCGCCATGAGCTTGGCCTGGTCGCGCGCGCGGATCACCACATTGGTATTGGCCCCGCGCTGCTCGTCGAAGAACGGATAGCTTCCGATCGAAACCTCCGGATGGGCCTTCGCGATTTCGCCCAAGGGCGTGCCGACGTCGCCTTCACGGCAATCGGCACGCACGGTCTCCGACAGCATGCGCACGCCGGTCTTCAGCTTCGGCGCCACCTCGTCGAGCATCGCTTGCATGATCGTGGGCACTCCCGCCATCACGATGACGTTGCCAAGCCAGAACCCGGGCGCCGCCGAGACCTTGTTGTGGACGAGATCGGCGCCGGCTGGAATGCGCGTCATGCGCATGCGCGCCTCATTCATTTCGCCGCCGGTCTGCGCCAGCCGTTCGCTCAGGATTTTCACCGCGCGCGGATCGTGGTCGATCGGCACGCCGAACGCCTTGGCGACACATTCGGCGGTGATGTCATCATGGGTCGGGCCGATGCCGCCGGTGGTGAACACGTAGGTGTAGCGGGCGCGCAGCGCATTCAACGCGGTGACGATCTCGCTTTCCTCGTCGCCCACGACGCGCACCTCCTTCAGGTCGACCCCGAGCGCGGTCAGGTATTCGGCGATGTAGCCGATGTTCTTGTCCTTGGTGCGGCCGGACAGGATTTCATCCCCGATCACCAGCAGCGCGGCGGTGACCAAAGCGGCGGAGTTCGGAGCACTGGCAGCCGTCATATTCATCCTTGGGTCCGTTTCGTGTTCGCCATGGATGCGACGACATAGCCTGCCACCGGGCGCGATCAGGCTTCAAGTCATCGGCGATCCAGGGCAAAGTAGCGCCCGAATGGTCGCGACGCCAATAGCGCTGAAACGCGACCCGCAAAGAATAGACGACGGAGGAGCGATCATGACGAGGAGAATGCTGGGCTTCGCGGCTGCGGCGTCGCTGGTGTTTACCGCCCTGTGGGCACCGGCCGCAGCCCAGGATGTGATCGACCGGCCGATCAATATCTACGTGGCAGGCACCGCCGGTGGCGGCATCGACCTCTATGCGCGTGTGGTCGCGCGTCACCTTGGCCGCCACATCAAGGGAAACCCGACCGTCAACGTGCAGGTGATGCCCGGCGCTGGCGGTATCCGCGCCGCGAACTTCCTGGCGCAGCAGGCGCCGAAAGACGGAACGGCGATCACGACCTTCGCCGGCGGCCCGATCCTCGAACCATTGATCGGATCGCGCAAGACCGAGTACGACTCCAGCCAGCTCACATGGATCGGTGCGGTCACCAAGGACGTCGGGCTTTGCGTGGCGTGGGGCGCGACGCCGTTCAAGACGATCAAGGACGCCCAGAGCAAGCAGATGGTTGTCGGCGGAACTGGCGCCGGGTCCGACACGGATACTTGGCCGGTGATCCTCAACGAGTTGATCGGCACGAAATTCAAGCTCGTCACCGGCTATCAAGGAACCCAGGAAACCGTCATCGCAATGGAGCGCGGCGAGACCCAAGGCCGCTGCACGTTCAGCTACTCGGCGCTGAGGACTGCGAAACCCGAATGGCTGCGCGACAAGAAGATCAACATCTTGCTCCAGCTTGCACTCGAGAAGCACGCCGACTTCCCGGACGTGCCGCTGGTCTACGATCTGGTGAGCAAGCCGGAGGATCGTCAGTTGCTCGACCTGATGATCGGCACCTCTGCCATGGCGAGGCCGTTCGCTGCTCCGCCGGGCCTGCCGGCGCCGATCGCGGCCACCCTGCGGCGGGGGTTCGACGCCACCATGAAGGATCCGGCGCTCATCGCAGACGCCAAGAAGATCCATGCGGAAGTCCTGCCGACGTCGGGTGAGGACGTGCAGAAGCTCGTCGCCAGGCTCTATGCGACCCCGAAGCCGGTGGTCGCGCGCGTCAAGAAATTCCTCGCGAACTGACAGGTCTCGCGGCGGGAAGCGCCGAACCGGTAGCCATGTGTTGCCCAAAATAAAGGCAAACGCCGTGCGCCGGTGTGCATACGGCCTGTGCACAAGCCTGCTACGTTTGGCGCGCGGCTTGCTACGACAATTCGGGTCGTTCCAGAGCGGCGGACGCCGCCCGGGGCAGGTGCAGTGGCAGATGTCTTCGATGAGATGACAGGGGCCGACGGGTCGATACGCCCGCCCTATGGCGAACTGTCGCGCTGGCTGAGCGAAATTCCACCCGAGGTGCTCGATCACCGGCGGCGCGAGGCGGAGCTGATCTTCCAGCGGATCGGGATCACCTTCGCGGTCTATGGCGAGACCGACTCGCAGGAGCGTCTGATCCCCTTCGACGTGGTGCCCCGCATCCTCGCCGCGGCCGAATGGGGCTTCGTGTGCCGCGGCCTCGAACAGCGCGTGAAGGCGATCAACGCCTATATCGGCGACGTCTACGGCCGACGCGAAATCCTCAAGGCCGGCGTGATCCCGGAAGATCTGGTCTTCCAGAATCCGGTGTTCCGGCCGGAGATGAACGGCCAGAAAGTCCCGCACGACATCTACGTGCACATCGCCGGCATCGACATCATCCGCGTCGATGCGTCGACATTCTACGTGCTCGAAGACAATGCGCGCACGCCCTCCGGGGTCTCCTACATGCTGGAGAACCGGGAGATCATGTTGCGGCTGTTTCCAGAATTGTTCTCACGGCATCGCGTTGCGCCGGTGGAGAATTATCCCAATGAACTGCTCGCGACCTTGAAGTCGGTGGCGCCGGCGACCGCCTCCTCCGACCCGACGGTCGTGCTGCTCACGCCCGGCATCTACAACTCCGCCTATTACGAGCACTCGTTCCTAGCCGACAAGCTCGGCGTCGAGCTGGTCGAAGGCCGCGACCTGTTCGTGAAGGACGAGACAGTCTACATGCGCACCACCCAGGGGCCGCAGCGCGTGGACGTGATCTACCGCCGTGTCGATGACGACTTCCTCGACCCCCTCGCCTTTCGTCCCGATTCCGCGCTGGGCGCGCCGGGCGTGATGTCCGCCTACCAGGCCGGCAATGTGACGCTGGCGAACGCCGTCGGCACCGGCATCGCCGACGACAAGGCGGTCTACAGCTACATGCCCGCCATCGTGAAGTTCTATCTTGGTGAAGAGCCCTTGTTGAACAATGTGCCGACCTGGCGCTGCCGCGAGGAGGACCACCTCGCTTATGTGCTCGATCGTCTCGAGGAACTGGTGGTGAAGGAAGTCCACGGCTCCGGCGGTTACGGAATGCTGATCGGACCGAGGGCGGACAAGGCGCAGATTGAGGCCTTTCGTACGAAACTAAAATCATCGCCAAAGAATTTCATTGCACAGCCCACGCTCGCCTTGTCCACGGTCCCGACCTGCGTCGAGGAAGGCATCGCGCCCCGGCATGTCGACCTGCGGCCGTTCGTGCTGGTCGGGCGCGACTGCGTGCGCATCGTTCCAGGCGGGCTCACGCGCGTCGCGTTGAAAAAAGGATCGCTGGTCGTCAATTCAAGCCAGGGCGGCGGCACCAAAGATACTTGGGTGTTGGATACCTAAACCATGCTCTCGCGCACCGCCGACAATCTCTACTGGCTCGCGCGCTACGTTGAACGAGCGGAATATCTTGCGCGCATCCTCGAGGTGACGCAGCGCCTCGCTACACTGCCCATCGCCTACGGCGGCGAGACCAACGAATGGGAATCCGCGGTGGCCACCGCCGGCTGTACTGGCGCGTTCTCCACGCAATATTCGGAAGCTAATGAGGAAACGGTCACCGAATTCCTGTGCTTTTCGACCGCCAACCCGTCGTCGATCCGCAACTGCTTCGAGCTCGCGCGCACCAATGCGCGTGCGGTGCGCACCGCACTCACCATGGAAATGTGGGACGCGATCAACGGCACCTGGCTGCAGCTCAAGCGGTTCGGCAACGGGCCGACCTCGCGCGAGGAGTTCATGCGCTTCCTGCGCTGGGTGCAGGAAGCCTCCTTGCGCTTCGACGGCCGCGCTTACCGGACCATGTTGCGCAACGACGCCTACTGGTTTTCGCGGCTGGGTCTCTATCAGGAGCGCGCCGATAACACTGCGCGCATCCTGGACGTCAAGTTTCACCTGCTGTTGCCGACCAACGAGCGCATCGGCGGCCCGCTCGATTATTTCCAATGGGCGGCGATCCTGCGATCGGTCTCGGCGCTGACCGCGTATCACTGGGTCTACAAGGAGAGCGTCAAGCCGTGGCTGATTGCGGACCTGCTCATCCTCAAAGATGAGATGCCGCGCTCGCTCGCAAGCTGCTACGGCAATCTGGTGCAGAACCTCGATTACATTGCTCAGGCTTACGGCCGCCAGGGGCCTGCACAGCGTCAGGCACGCGCAATCCGCACCAGGCTCCAAAACAGGCGCATGGAGGAGATCTTCCAGCAGGGGCTGCATGAGTTCATCGGCGAGTTCATCTCGTCCAACAATCGCCTGGACTCAGCCATCACCGAGCAGTACCTGATGTGATGAGCTACTTGCGATCGTTGTGCGTGAATCGGGATCGTGCCGCGGACGTGGTGGGCTCCCTCTCCCATAGGGAGAGGGGTGGGGTGAGGGGTTAGGGTCTCTCGATAGGTTCGAGCCCCCTCACCCCAACGGGGAGAGGGAGCGCACCGAGTTTTGTCGCACTGCAGTAGACTTTTCGAACGCCATCATGATGATGGCTCCCCATGCGTATCCGCGTCGTCCATCGGACCAGCTATCGTTACGACACGCCCGCAACCGGCGTCATCCAGATGCTGCGGCTGACGCCGCGCAATCATGACGGTCAGTACGTCATCAACTGGCGTATCGACGTGTCCGCGGATTGCCGTCTCAATCAGCACGAAGACGCGTTCGGCAATCTTTGTCATTCCTTCACCGCCGAAGGCCCGCTTAGCGAACTCGTCGTGTCGGTCGAAGGCGAGGTCGAGACCCGCAACACCAACGCCGTCATGACCGGCGCGATCGAACGGTTTCCGCCGTCGCTGTTCCTGCGCGAGACGCCGCTGACGACGGCCGACGACGCGATCAGGGATTTTGCTGCCGCAACGCGTGCGGAGACCGGCGACGACGGCCTGAAGCTCCTGCATGAGATGCTGGCGCGGCTGCATGCCGACATCACCTTCGATCCCGATCCCACGCATACTGCCACTACCGCATCCGAGGCCTTCGTTCTGAAGCGCGGCGTGTGCCAGGATCTCAGCCACATCTTCGTTGCGGCTGCGCGCAGCGTTGGCATTCCGGCGCGCTACATCAGCGGACACTTCCATCGCGACGACGGCGTCACGGACCAAGACGCCGGGCACGCCTGGGCCGAGGCTTTCGTACCGAGCCTCGGCTGGGTCGGCTTCGACGCTACCAACGGGATCTGCGCCACCGACGCTCATGTCCGGATTGCGGTAGGCCTCGACTACCTGGGTGCTGCGCCGGTTCGCGGCACCCGCTATGGCGGCTCCGGCGAGACGCTGTCGGTCAACGTGCTTGTCAATCAGACGCAGCACCAATCGCAAAGCTGACCTCGTGTGGCGGTTCAGAAGTCCGCATCGCTTCGAATCGGGACACTGGTGTGGCGGTTCAGAAGTCCGCGTCACTCTCGCGGCGAATCCGACCGCGGACTTCTGAACCAAAGCCACACTAGATTCAAAGAGTTGCTAGTGTCTTTTGATTCCGAAGTTCGCAAACGAATGCGCCTCAAGATGGTGCGAACTTCGGAATCGGGACAACTAGCGCGTTGCTCCCCTGCCTCCAGGATCGCTATAAGGGCTTCCCACCGCGGGGAGCCGCCGGCCAATGACCTATTGCTGCGGAATTCTGGTTCGCGACGGCCTGGTAATGTTTGCCGACACCCGCACCAATGCCGGTGTCGACAACATCTCGACGTTCCGCAAGCTCCACATCTTCAGCAAGCCCGGCGAGCGCATCATGGCGGTCGCGACCGCCGGCAACCTTTCGATCAGCCAATCGGTCGTCAGCATGCTGCGGGAGGGCTGGGAGAACCCGGAAACCGGTGAGACCGAGACGCTGATGACAGCGCCGACCTTGTTCCAGGCGGCCCAGCGGGTCGGACGCACCATCCGCAAGATTCATGAGGAAGAGGCCACCGTGCTCGAGGCGAACGACGTCAGGTTCGACGTCTCGTTTCTGCTCGGCGGACAGGTCCGGGGCGAGCGCCCTCGCCTGTTCCTGCTCTATTCGGCGGGAAACTTCATCGAGTGCACCCACGATACCCCATATTTGCAGATCGGGGAGCACAAATATGGCAAGCCGGTGCTCGACCGCGCCATCACCTACGACCTCGACCTCTATGACGCGTTGAAGATCGGGCTGGTTTCGGTCGACTCCACCATGCGCTCGAACCTCAGCGTCGGGCTGCCGCTCGATGTCCTGATCATGCGGCGCGACGCCTACGATGCCGAGGTCAACTACCGCATCGAGCCGGGTGAGCCCTATTTTCACGACCTGCGGGAACGCTGGTCGGCGGCGCTGCGCGCTGCGCATCTCAATATTCCACGTCCACCCTATAAGAGTGCACGTTGACAAGAGTGCACTCGATAAGAGCGCACGTTCAGCATTCCGCTCCGCGACGGGACGTTTCGTCTCAACTCTATAGCGATTTTTAATGCGTAATTAACGTCACCACCGGAAATACACCATCACGCCTGGGTTAACCGGCCGAAATTCCGCAAAGCAAGCCTATTGCAAGCATTCACACGTATCGTCCCCGCCAAAAAGCCCAGGGGGACAAGCGAGTTGGTTCCGCCGCATACCAATGAAGGACAAGCGACCGCCGGCCGCTATCATGCGCGCCGGGGCGTGGTGATTCCGATCGGCGTCATCGTCGCCGTCGCAATCATCTGCGTGGTCGTCGCCGTGCTTGGCTCGGCGCAGCGCGCCGACGAGATGGCGATTGCGACCGAGCGCCAGCTCTTCACCCGTGCGTTGAACAATCACGGCGAGCGCATGCTGCGCGAAGTCGATGCGGTCGCCAATTCGGAACCCGCCTATCGCAAGATCCGCCTCGATTTCGATGCCAAATGGGTGCAGGCCTATGTCGGACAGCGGCTGCAATCCTTCTTCGATCACCACTTCGTGTTCGTGGCCGATCCGACGGACCGGCTGCGCTATGCCACGCTCGGCAATAGCCGATCCGATCCGAGTTGGTTCAATTCCGTCCGCAATGACCTCAATGCCGCCCTCGATCATCTCAGAGGGCGCGGCAGCGGCGCCGCTCGCAGCGCACTTGCCGGGACTGAACAGTCGGCAGAGCCAGCGAGAAGCCAGCGCATCACCCGCTTGCAGACCTTTCTCGGCCGTCCCGCCATTCTGGTTGCGGTCGCGATCGCAAGCTCCGATGACGTGACGCAGGATTCGCCTGAGAAGGCGCCGATCGTCATGAGCGTGAAGATAATCAACGGCGACACGCTCGCGGAGATCGCGTCGCATCTGCAGTTGCACAATTTGCGCCAGGTCGGCGTCGAACCGATCACGCCGGGCGACTACGCCTTCAAGCTGGCCGACCCGCAGGGCAAGCAGGTCGCAAACTTCGCCTGGACGCCCAAGCGGCCCGGCGCCGAGATCGTCAACAGTGTCATCCCGTTCATCGCCGTCGCCTTCGCAGGCTTCGCGCTCCTTGCGGCGCTTGTGCTCCGCCACATGCGTCGCACCGCTGCGACCATCGCATCGGGCGAATCGCGGCTGCGTCATCTTGCGTTACATGATCCGCTGTGCGGACTTCCCAACCGCATCTTCTTCGGCGAGCGCCTCGAAACCGTGATCGCCGACGTCCACAAGGGCGGCCCGCCGGCGGCACTGCTCTATATCGATCTCGATCACTTCAAGGACGTCAACGACACCCTCGGCCACCCGATCGGCGACGATCTGATCCGCGCGGTGACGCAACGGCTCACCCATACGGTACGGGAAAACGATCTGGTCGCTCGCATCGGCGGCGACGAGTTCGCGGTCATCACGGCCGGCGGTTGCGAGCACTCAGCCTTGCTCAATATCGCAAACCGACTGATCGCGGCCATCTGCGCTCCCTACACAATCAGCAACCAAAGCATCGTGATCGGCGCCAGCATCGGCATCGCTGTGATCAACGAGAAGATCACCGGCACGCCTGACATCATGCGTCATGCCGACATGGCGCTCTATCGCGCCAAGAACGAAGGCCGCAACCGCGCCTGCATCTATGATACGGCGATGGACTCCGACCTGCTCCAGCGCAAGCTGCTCGAAAACGACCTGCGGCAGGCGATCGACCGCAACGAGCTCCAGGTTGCCTATCAGCCGATCGTCAACAACAGCGGCGAGACCGTCGTCGGCGTCGAGGCGCTCTGCCGTTGGACCCATCCGGTGCGCGGCGAAATCCCCCCGTCGGAGTTCATTCCGATCGCGGAGAATTCAGCCCTCATCATTGACCTGGGCGAGTGGGTGCTGCGTCGCGCCTGCACCGACGGCAACGCCTGGCCGGGCATCACCATGGCCGTCAACGTCTCGCCGCTGCAATTCCGCCGTGCCGACTTCGTCGACGTGGTGGAACGCATCCTCGCCGAAACCGGGTTCGATCCGGCCCGGCTCGAACTAGAAGTGACCGAAAGCACGCTGATCGGAAATGTCGACACCGCCGAACTCGCGATGTTCCGTCTCAAAGCACTCGGCGTGCGGCTGGCGCTTGACGACTTCGGCACCGGCTATTCGAGCCTGCTCTATCTGCGCCGCTTCCCATTCGACAAGCTCAAGGTCGACCGCAGCTTCGTTCATTCGATCGAGCGTGCCGCCGATGCCGCCGCAATCGTCCACGCCGTGGTCAGCCTTGGCCGCGGCCTCGGCATGAAGGTGACCGCCGAGGGCGTCGAAACCGCCGAGCAGCACCTGTTCCTGCGCGCCGCCGGCGTTCATGCCATGCAAGGCTTTCGCTTCGGCCGTCCTTGTCCTGCGGCTGATATCAGCGCGCGATTGGACGTGCCGGGCTCGTTCAAGATCAAGGACGACGCGGACCTGGCCATGGCGGGTTGACAAGAAGCCGCTACCGCTGCGCTTGGAATTCCCCTGATCCCGATAAATCCGACCGGCGGATTGCCTCGCTCCGCAGGCAGTGGTGATAATGCGCCCAACAAAAAGGGGATTCCCGGGATGGCACAAAAGGTCGCGGTGGTTACCGGCGCAGGCACCGGCATCGGCAAGGCGGTTGCCCTTGCGCTGATGAAGGACGGATTTGTCGTTGCGCTGGCGGGACGCCGGCAAGATAAGCTCGACGAGACCGCATCCGAGGGCGTCAAGGCCAACGGCCAGGGCCTCGTGGTGCCGACCGACGTGAGCGATCCCGCGTCGGTTAAGGCGCTGTTCGCCAGGACCAAGGATACGTTCGGCCGCTGCGACGTGCTGTTCAACAATGCCGGAATCGGCGCGCCGGCGACCCCGATCGAGGACCTCCCGTACGAGACCTGGAAGAAGGTCGTCGATATCAATCTCACCGGCATGTTCCTGTGCACCCAGGAAGCGATCCGGCTGATGAAAGCGCAAAACCCGCGCGGCGGCCGCATCATCAACAATGGCTCGATCTCCGCGCATACGCCGCGGCCCGGCGCCGCCGCCTATACCGCGACCAAGCATGCCGTCACCGGGCTGACCAAGCAGACGGCGCTCGACTGCCGCGGCAAGGATATCGTCTGCGGTCAGATCGACATCGGCAATGCCGCAACCCCGCTGACCGAGCGCATGGTGCAGGGCCAGGGCGTATTGCAGCCGGACGGTCGGATGATGGTCGAGCCGCGTATGAACCCCGACGACGTCGGTCGCGCCGTGGTCTACATGGCAGGCCTGCCGCTCGACACCAATGTGCTGTTCATGACCGTGATGGCGAACGCCATGCCGTTCGTCGGGCGAGGATAGAGCATGATCCCGAAAAGTGGGTACCGGTTTTCGGAAAAGATCATGCTCAACGCAAAAAACTAGATCACCGCGGCGGGCGCAGCATCGGCACGAGCGGCGGCGATGAGCCAGCCTGGATCGTCCCGAGCGGCTCGAAGCCATGGCGGCGATAAAGCGTGATATTTCGCGGGTTGGTGGATTCGAGATAGGCCGGCATCCGGTCGCGGTCGCAGCGATCGAGCGCAAACGACATCAACGCGTCCCCGTATCCCTTGCCCTGATGCCCCGGATCGACCCCGATCAGCGGCAGGTACCAGTGCGGCTCGCTCGGATGGTATTTCGCCATCTGTTCAAACATTCCTGGAGCCTCTTCCAGCCGCGATGGCGAGAGGGTGCTTTGCATGACCTCACCGAGGGCTTCCTCGTCGGGCTCGACCCCGGGTGGAAGCCAGAGCGCCGCGCCGGCATGGTCGCCGACAACATGCGCGCTGCCATGTGCAAACGCCTTGCCGCCGAACGCACGGACCATGCGCGGAAACGCCGCGAGGAATTGGTGTGCATTCGGCCACGTCCACCGCGCCACCGGATCCGCCCCAAAGGCAAGAGCGATGGTGGCAATCGCCTGGGCTTCCTCGTCTGCCGTCATGGTCCTGACCGCTGAAGAATTCATGGGTGTCTCCCTGCTGCACGCGGCGACGTGCTGTTCAAAACCGCAATGGCCAAAGTGAGGCGGAATGGTCGGGCGGGCGGCAGGAGCCCAGAGCTGGCTCGGCGGGATGGAGTTGTCAGCGGCGCGGCTTCACCTTATGCGCCGCTCCCGCCATAGCCGCGCAAACGTCAGCGATCAATTGATCATTGTCCCTAGCAAAGCGCGTGACAAAGCTCTTGGGCACTGGCGTATTTGGGTCGTAGCGCCCGCCCCAGCGGGCCATCTCCACAAGCACCGGCGTCAGATCGCGCCCCTTGTCAGTGAGGGTATAGATCACCTGCTTGCGATTGTCCGGATCGCCGCAGCGCGCGATCAAACCGCGCTCTTCGAGCTTCTTCAGCCGGGCGGTCAGAATGTTCGAAGCGATACGTTCCGGCGACTTCATCAGCTCCTTGAAGTGGCGCTTTCGCGCGAACAACAGGTCGCGGATGACGAGCAACGTCCAGCGGTCGCCGAAAATATCCAGCCCATAGTCGATCGGGCAGCCGGAGACCCGGCGCTTACGGCCGTTGCTCATCGAACCTCCAAAATTACGCTTGTGATATCAGGTCATTAAATGACTTGCAAAATACAAGTTATCTGTTATGGTTCACTTGCATAATGCAATTAAATGGAGGATTTCATGGGAACGTCGATCAGGGTGAGCGCATTTCGCTGGGTACCTCCATTTGCGCAGGGCCTGGCGCGCGATTTCAGGGTACGCTGGGCGCTTGAGGAGGCAGGCCTTCCCTACGAGGAGCGGCTGATCGGCCCCGAGGATCAGGCGACCGAGAGCTATCGGGCGTTGCAGCCCTTCGGGCAAATACCGGCCATCGAGGATGATGGGCTCCCTCTGTTCGAATCCGGCGCCATCGTCCTGCACATCGCGCAGCAGTCGGACGCGTTGATGCCGTCTGATCCTGCCCGTCGGGCGCGTGTGACTTGCTGGGCGTTCGCTGCGCTGAACTCGATCGAGCCGCGGGTGCAGGCCTTGGCCGAGATCGATCTCTTCCATGCCGATGCCGAGTGGGCGAAGCTACGTCGACCGGCGGTGGAGCAGGCGGCCAAGGCGCGACTGACGACGTTGGCTGCACGGTTCAACGGACGTGACTATCTCGAAGACCGCTTCACCGCCGCCGACATCCTGATGACGACGGTATTGCGTAATCTGCGTCACACTGACATCGTTGCGCAGATACCGCCGCTCGAGGCCTACCGGCTGCGCTGCGAGGCGCGCCCGGCATTCCAAAAAGCAATGGCCGACCACCTTGCACCGTCCGCGAAGCACGCGCCGACGGTGAACTAACTTCATTGGGGGGTCAATCATGTCCACGCAAACCGAGCCGCATCTGCATGTCTCCGAAGTGAGAACCCCGGTGATGGCGACTCGCTTCCTGCTCGCCATTCTTGCCTACGTCCTTCCGACATTTCCGATTGGCTACTTGTGGCACCTTGAGATCTTTCGGCACTATTATGCGTCGCTTGCGGTCTACCGGCCCGACATCATCATCCCGTTTGGCATCGCGTCGATGCTGATCCAGGGCGTCGTTTGGGCTTACATTTACTCGCGGCTGTTTAGGCACGAGAGCGTTGTTGCAGGTGCGATCAAGTTCGCAGCGCTCGCCACACCGTTGGGCTGGAGCTACATGGTCCTGGCGGTCTCCGCCAAGCACCACATGTCATCCGTCTCTGGATTTCTGGTGATCGAGAGCGCGTTCATCGTCGTGCACTATGCCGTTGTCAGCCCGTTGATCGCCCTTGCCTTCTCGTACCGGCGGACGTCGGAAGCCGTCGCGACATAGTCGAGCGCACACGCCGGCGGCTTTTTGCGGCCGGAGCCGCTACAATCCTCTGCGAATCTCTGGATGCGCGGGGGAATGCTGCAACTTCAATCGGCCTTGGGCGTCGTCGGCCTGCTCGCTATCGCCTGGCTCATCAGTGAACGCCGGCTGGCGGTGCGCTGGAAGCAGGTGGGTTTGGCGCTCGCCGTCACCATTGCGCTGGCAATTCTGCTGCTGAAGATCCCGCAGATCGTCGCCGCCTTCGCCTATGTGAACCAGGCGGTCGGCGCGGTCGCCGCCGCCACCCGCGCCGGCACCTCGTTCGTGTTCGGCTATCTCGGCGGCGGCCCGCTGCCATACGACCTGAAGCAGCCGGGCGCCGAATTCGTGCTCGCCATGCAGGCGCTGCCGGTGCTGCTGGTGATGAGCGTCTTGACCACGCTGATGTTTTACTGGCGCATCCTGCCACCCCTGGTGCGCGGCTTTTCCTGGGCGCTGGAACGCACCATCGGCGTCGGTGGCGCCGTCGGGCTTGCAACCGCGACCAATATCTTTGTCGGCCACGTCGAGGCGCCGCTATTCATCCGCCCGTATCTGGCGCGCCTGACCCGCACTGAATTGTTCATCGTGATGACCGGCGGCATGGCCGGCATCGCCGGCACCGTGCTGGTGCTCTACGCGACCATCCTCGGCGCGATCATCCCGGACGCAGCGGCGCATCTCGTGGTCGCCTCGGTGCTCGGCGCGCCGGCGGCGATCCTCATCAGCCTGATCATGATCCCGGAGACCACCGACCGGCAGACCGGCGGCGATCTGATCGAGCCGGAGCCCGTCGCGTCCAGCAGCATGGATGCGGTCGTGAAGGGTACAGTCGCCGGCCTCGAATTGCTCCTGACCATCTGTGCCATGTTGATCGTGCTGGTCGCGCTCGTTCACCTCGCCAATTCCATCCTCAGCCTGCTCCCGGATATCGCCGGCGCGCCGCTGTCGCTGCAACGCATGCTGGGCTGGATCATGGCGCCGGTGTGCTGGCTGATGGGCATCCCGTGGGATCAGGCGACTACGGCCGGCAGCCTGATGGGCATCAAGACGATCCTCAACGAGCTGATCGCCTATGTCGAGCTGTCGAAGGTCGGCCCCGAGACACTCGATGCGCGCTCGCGGCTGATCATGCTCTATGCGATGTGCGGCTTCGCCAATTTCGGCTCGCTCGGCATCATGATCGGCGGGATGGCAACGATGGTTCCGGAGCGCCGCGACGACATCGTGTCGCTCGGGCTCCGGTCGATCGTATCTGGCACGCTCTCGACCTGCCTGATCGGCGCGATCGTAGGTGTCCTGAGTTAGCCAGCAGACGGCGCATACTTGCCGGTCAATTGCAAGGCGAAGTCGCCCTTCGCGCCCTTGGTCTTATATTCGAGCCGGGTGTCGCGCGGCCAGGTGCGCTTGAGATCATCGCGCACATTGATGCGCAGCTTGCCCAGTCCTTCGGTCTCGAGCTCGACGACGTCGCCGTCCTGGAAGGCATTGAGGCCGCGGTGATTGGTGCCGGTCGCCAGCACGTCGCCCGGCTCCAGCGTATGGATCGAGCTGACGAACTCGACGCAGCGCGGAATCTTGTGCGCCATGTCGCTGGTGTTGAAATTCTGCTTCAGCGTGCCGTTGACCCACAACTTGATCTGAAGCGTGTGCGGATCGGCGATCTCGTCGGCAGTGACGATGTAAGGGCCGATCGGCGCGAACGTCTCGCGCGATTTCATCTGATAGAAGGTGTTGCCGGGCGGCGGCAGCGTGCGAGCCGAACCGTCGATGAAATTCGTGTAGCCGAACACGTAGCTCATCGCATCGCCGGCCTTGACGTTGCGCGCACGTTTGCCGATCACCAGCGCGATCTCGGCCTCGCCTTCGAACACGCCGGCCGGCACATCGGGAAGCACCATGGTATCGGCGTGTCCGATCACCGAATTGGGCGACTTGAGAAAGGCATTGATGGGCGCCGGCTCGGCGCGTGTGCCGTCCTCCATATAGTTGACGGCCATGCAGTCGATATTGATCGGGCGCGGCAGCGGCGGCCGGATTTGGAGCTTGTCGAGCGGGATTGCCTGGCCCGATGCGGCCGCCTCCTCCAACCGCTTGCGATACTCGGCAAAGCGTTCGATCATGCCGCTGATGAGGTCGTGCGGACCGAGATGCGGGACGTCCTTGACAACCGACGTGACATCGACAACGCCCTCGCCTTTCAGGATGCCGAGTTTGAAATCGTCGAAATACAGGATCTTCAACGCGCCCTCCCAAAGACCATTGCTTGACGAGAGGCGCACGCTAGGCCGCGTGGGTGGATGTGATCAAGTCCCGATTCAGGGTGGCCTGCTTCAGCCGTTGGCTGCCCTGCGCGAACGCGGTAGTTTCAGGCACAACGATGCCGGGGGGCTTTCATGGCGGCCAAGATCAAGGGCAAATGAGCCCGCGTGGCGCCTAGGAGCCTGTCCAGATAGCTCTGGTGTGGGGCTGTGTTCATGAACGATAGGTGGCTTAGGCCGCGCTGGCGAGCTTGGTGATGTTGTGGGCGGTGCAAATCAACGCCCATTCGGCCCTCACGTTCTCGATGCCACGCA
>WHTP01000088.1 GCA_009377695.1 Hyphomicrobiales bacterium
GCGTGGCATCGAGAACGTGAGGGCCGAATGGGCGTTGATTTGCACCGCCCACAACATCACCAAGCTCGCCAGCGCGGCCTAAGCCACCTATCGTTCATGAACACAGCCCCACACCAGAGCTATCTGGACAGGCTCCTAGTGCCATCTTGGACAACTCGCCTCGGCCTCGTAAGAAAGGCGGTATGACGCAACCTGAACGTTGGCTCGCCGCCAAGGCGCCCTCACTCGATGAGCTCGAGCGGATGGCTGATGAAGCCTACCGGCAACTGCCGGAGGAATTCCGCGCACTGTGTAAGGACCTCGTGATCCGGGTCACCGAATATCCCACCGACGAGGTCCTCGATGCCATGGGCATCGAAAGCGAGCTTGACCTCATGGGCCTGTTCCAGGGTGTCGGCCTGCCGTTCAAATCCGAGAACACGACCGGCCAGATGCCGAACATGATCTGGCTCTACCGCGTGCCGATGCTGCTCTATTGGGCCGAGCACGACGAGACGCTCGCGTCGATCGTTACCCATGTGCTGGTGCACGAGATCGGCCACCATTTCGGCCTGTCCGATGAAGACATGGCCGCGATCGAAGCCCGCGTGGAATAAGATCGACGTGATGCGCGAGCAAACTAACGCCCGGCCGGGGCTCTCAATCCGTCATCCTGAGGTGCGAGCCATAGCGCGCTCTTCGCCGCTATGGCGAGCCTCGAAGGATGCACGGCCAAGTTATCGCAAAGCTCTGACCGTCACCCTTCGAGGGCCGCGCAAGAGCGCGGCCGCCTCAGGATGACGGAGCAAGACTGCCCGATTCGAGAAGGGAGCCGTCTCAGTACAGCGGCTCGCCTTCGACGGTGCAGCGGCGTAGCAAGCGCTTCTGCTCGCTCGGCCAGTCGGTGCGCGCGTGCAGGCACGCCAGATTGTCCCACATCACGAGGTCACCGACGCGCCACTTGTGATCGTAGATGATGGCGGGATCTTCCACGATATCGAAGCACTGCCGCAGCAGAGCCTCGCTCTCGTCGCGGTCCATGCCTTCGACCCACAGTGTGTTCACGCTCGCGGCGTAGAGCCCCTTCCGCCTGGAGCCGGGATTCACGACGATGATCGGCTGGCTGCAGTGATGGATGTCCTTGAGATCGATCGACAGATCGATCCGATGACCGTGGCCGTATTGATAGCCCTGCATAACCATCGCGCCCTCGAGCTTCTTCTTCAACTCTGCCGGCATCCGATCATAGGCGGCGTATATGCTCGAGAATCGGGTGTCGCCGCCTTCGGACGGGATTTCGATGCCGTAAAGGAAGGTCGCGCGATGGGGACGGCGATGGTAGCACTTGTCGGTGTGGAACCACATCTCGCCATGGCCGAGCGAGCCCACCGGCTTGCCGTTGGCGTCGACGTGATCGGTGATCATCATCATGTCGTCCCAGGCGACCGCTTCGACCTTGCGCGCGGAGCCAGGCGGCGGCGGAACGCGTTTGGCGACGGGACCAAAATTGGAGGCGAATTTGCGCTGGGCGTCCTCGGTCAGGTTCTGATCGCGGAACACCAGGACGGTGTGCTGGTGCCAGGCGTCCTTGATCTGACGGAGCGTGCCGTCACCAAGCGGACGGCTGAGATCGATCCCGCGAACCTCCGCGCCGATATGCGGATGCAGCTTGTGGACGGAGATGGTGCCGGTGCCTTCCGCGACGAGTGACATTTGTGTTTTCTCCCATTGCATTTTGCGACCGCTTATCGGGTCGAGCTTGCGGACAATTTATCCCCTCGCGAGCCTGATTCACAAATGCCAATCATGCAGACCTCGCTCCACCCGCGGCCTACCACCACCGATCCGGACGATTGTCCCGCGGGACACTAGGCGGGCACTGCCGCGGCGGCCCCGGCCATGCATAGCAGACCTGCCAGGATCAACGGGCGCTTCACCAACTCGACACCGGGCGCCCCCTCGTTGGGCTACGAGCGCTCCAATAAAGCGCGCTTGATGGCGGCCATTCCGGGTCATACTTGACAAAACACCCCCCGGTCATGGATCAAACTGCTCCAACTTGGCGAGATCGTGCGAATTATGGACAAGTTCACCACCCTCGAAGGCGTCGCAGCCCCACTCAACATGATCAATGTCGATACCGACATGATCATCCCGAAGCAGTACCTCAAGACGATCAAGCGCACCGGGCTCGGCACCGGCCTGTTCTCGGAGAAGCGCTACAAGGACGACGGCAGCGAGAACCCGGACTTCGTGCTCAACAAGCCGGCGTATCGCAAGGCCAAGATCCTGGTCGCCGGCGACAATTTCGGCTGCGGATCGTCTCGCGAACATGCACCCTGGGCGCTGATGGATTTTGGCATCCGTTGCGTGATCTCGACCTCGTTCGGCGACATCTTCTACAACAACTGCTTCAAGAACGGCGTGCTGCCGATCAAAGTGTCGCCGGAAGATTTGGAGAAGCTGTTCGACGATGCCGAGCGCGGCGCCAATGCGACGCTCTCGATCGACCTTGAGAAGCAGGAAATCCGCGGACCGGACGGCGGCGTGGTGACGTTCGACATCGATCCGCACCGCAAGCACTGCCTGCTCAACGGGCTCGACGATATCGGACTGACGATGGTCAAGGAAAAGCAGATCAACGATTTCGAGTCGAAATCGAAAGCCTCACGCCCTTGGCTGTGATTTTTCGTATCCCGCATTGAGCATTCGCAAAATGCGGGACCGATCGCTCCAGCATAAGCATCGGTCCCGACTCTCGCCACAGCGCGTCGAAGACGCGCGTAACGCGCTTATGGCTCAAGCCGGGCTACAGGTTCCTACACCCGCGCCATCGACGCGGTCTCGATGTGGACCACGTCGTAAAGGCAGGGCTCGATCTCCTTCGCCATCTCTCCGAAGTGCGACCATTCCTTGCGGAACTCTGGCGAGTGGTGCGCAGCTTCCAGCTTCGCACGGTCGGTCCACTGGATATGGTTGACCACGTGGGTGCCGTCGGTGCTGCGATAAAGACAAATTGATACGAAGCCGGGCTGCTTCGCCATGAACTGCGCCCGCTCGGTCATGAGCGCCAGCGCCTCGTCCTGCCTATCGGGCGGGAGCTTCACCGTGGTGATCTGGGTAACAATGTCGGGGTTTGCGCGCGCGTCGGCCATGGCCTGAATCCTCCTGGTTCAGGAAGGTAACGCCTTGAGGCACGACCGGGTTTCCTGCGGCGTGTCAGACCTGCGACCGCAGGCTGAATCCCGGCGCACGCGCGGCGTCAATGGTTACCGATTTGCGAGCGCCGAACAGCTTGCGGCCGACAACGTGGTCGCTCGGCATGTTCACGGAATCGATGCCGATCATGGCACCGTCCCGGAAATACAGGACTGAGAAGCGGCCGGTACCGACATCACCCAGTGTCACTGTGTCATCATAGTGCTGCGTCAGACCGACGATCTGGAGCTTGACCTCGTATTGATCGGACCAGAACCACGGCACCGCCGCATAAGTTTTGGCCTCGCCCATGATCGCATCGGCGACGATCTTGCCCTGGTCGATCGCATTCTGCACGGACTCCAGGCGCACCAGTCCCTGCGCCATGGGGTGCGGAAACGCCGCGCAGTCGCCGATGGCATAGATGTCGGGATCGGCGGTACGCAGCAGCGCATCAACGACGATGCCGCGGTCGCAGGCGAGCCCCGCCGCTTTCGCGAGATCGTCATTGGCGATGATGCCGATACCGACCACCACCAGATCGGCCGGAATGGTCGATCCATCACCGCAGCGAACGCCAGTCACGCGTCCACCAGTGCCGACGATCTCCGTCACCGATGCGCCGAGCCGCACATCGACGCCACGGCCGCGATGCAGATCGCGGTAGTAGTCGGAGAGCACCGGCGACACCACGCGCGCCATGAGGCGGTCCATCGCCTCCAGCACGACGACCTTACAGCCAAGCACGGACACGACCGACGCGCATTCGAGACCGATGAACCCACCGCCGATCACCACCACGTTGCCGCCGGCTTCGATCTGCGGCTTGAGTGCGACCGCGTCGGCGAGCGTCCGGACATAGGCGACGCCCGCAAGCTCCGCGCCGGGTACCGGCAGCTTGCGCACGCGACCGCCGGTCGCCAGCACCAGGCTGTCATAGGGCATGCGCTCTCCGCCCGCGCACACGACCTCGCGGCCGGTACGATCGAGCGCAGCAACGCAGCAATCGAGCCTGACCTCGATATTGTTGGTGGTGTAGAAATCCGCCGACCGCAGCAGAAGCGTGCTCTCCTTCGCCTCGCCTTTGACGTATCCCTTGGACAGGGGCGGCCGCTGGTACGGCAGCGCCGGCTCTTCACCCAGGATGACGATCGGACCATCAAATTTCTTGCCGCGCAATGACGCCGCAACCTGATAGCCCGCCTGTCCGGCGCCGACGATAACGACCTTGCGTGTCATCATGCCCCGCGCTCGGCGATCGCGTCGGCAATCGCCACCGTGCGCCGCGCAATGTCGGCGTGCAGCCGCTCGACCATACGGCCATCGAGGGCGATGACGCCCTTGTTCTGGTTCTCCGGCAGGTCGAACGCGGCGATGACGGCGCGCGCCCGTGCAATCTCCTTCGGATCCGGCGTGAACGCGGCATTGCAGGGCGCGATCTGGTTGGGATGGATCAGCGTCTTGCCGTCAAAGCCGAGGTCGCGCGCCTGCGCGCATTCGTTTGCGAGGCCCTCGGTATCACCGAGATCGTTGAACGGACCGTCGAGGATATCGAGCCCATAGGCGCGTGCCGCCACGATCGCCGTTATCAGCAATGGCAGCACCGGCGCGCGTCCAGGCACGATCCGCGCCCGCATCTCCTTGGCCAGATCATTGGTGCCGATGCAAAGGCAGGACAGCCGCGTCTCCCGATCGCGCGCCACCGCCGCGATCTCGCGCACATTGAGGATTGCGAACGGCGTCTCGACCATCGCCCAGACCCTGATTTTGTGGTCGGTCCCGAGATCCATCAGCCGGCTGGCGAGGTTCTCCAGCGTGACGGCCTGCGAGACCTTGGGGACGAGGATCGCGTCAGGACGAACCTCGTGGATCATGTCCACATCAGCGAGCCACCATTCGGTGTCGAGGCCGTTGATGCGGACCACGAGCTCACGCGAGCCGAAGCCGCCGGATTTGATTGCCGCCCGCACCTGCTCGCGCGCACCCTCCTTCGCCTCGGGCGCGATCGAATCCTCGAGGTCCAGGATGACGGAATCGACCGGCAGCGTGCGCGCTTTTTCGATGGCACGGGCGTTGGTGCCGGGCATATAGAGCGCGCTGCGGCGCGGGCGGAGTGACATGGTCGTTCCTGCTGTTGCTTTGTAATCTACCGGCCGCGCGGTAGGCATGCCAGTAATTGCGTGACTGATGCCCGCGGGTGCAGGGCAATGAGGGCACAGCATGAGCTTTCCGCCACGGCTTCGCGACGGCTATCGAGCGTTCCAGTCGGGACGGCTGACCATGGAACAAAGCCGCTACCGCGATCTCGCCGAGCGCGGCCAGGCACCTGAGACCATGGTGGTGGGGTGCTGCGATTCCCGCGTGGCACCCGAGGTCATCTTCGATGCCGGGCCAGGCGAGCTGTTCGTGGTGCGCAACGTCGCCAATCTTGTGCCGCCGTATTCGCCCGACAGCAGCTATCACGGCGTCTCGGCGGCGGTGGAATATGCCGTGAAGGTGCTGCGCGTGCGCAACATCGTGGTGCTGGGTCACGCGCGCTGCGGCGGTATCCAAGCGTTCGCGGACAATGCGCCGCCGGGGGACTTTATCGGCCGCTGGATGTCGCTGGTGGCGCCGGCGGCGAGCGAGATCAAAGCGCGCGAGGAAGCGCCGGAAAACTACCTGACACGGCTCGAGCAGGCGTCGCTGATGAAGTCGATCGATAATCTGTTGACATTCCCATATGTGCGCACCGCCTGCGAGCGCGGGGAGGTGGAGTTGCATGGCGCCTACTTCAACGTCGCCTCCGGCGAGCTCGAGGTGCTCGACCGCGAGACCGGACGGTTCGTGGCGGTGACGGCGTCTGATTGAGGCCGAAGCGGTTGCCGCGACGGCAGCGGGCTCCCTCTCCCCGCTTGCGGGGAGAGGGAGACTGTCAAGGAACACGGCTCACTGAGAGTCCCCCTCACCCGGATCGCTTCGCGATCCGACCTCTCCCGCTTGCGGGGAGAGGTGACGGAGTGCGTGGCACCGCCTCACTTCTGAAGTTTGGAGTTCACGCCGCCTTGCGCTTGGCCTCGATCAGCTTGCGGTTGATCAGGCACTCCGCGATCTGAATGGCGTTCAGCGCCGCGCCCTTGCGCAGATTGTCGGAGACCACCCACAGCACCAGGCCGTTGTCGACCGTCGGATCGGTGCGGATGCGGCTGATATAGGTCGCGTCTTCGCCCACACATTCGTACGGCGTGACATAACCGCCGGGCTCGTGCTTGTCGATCACCAGACAGCCGGGCGCACCGCGCAGGACGCTGCGGGCTTCATCGACGCTGATCGGGTTCTCGAACTCGATGTTGACCACTTCGGAATGACCGATGAACACCGGCACGCGCACGCAGGTCGCGGTCAGCTTGATCTTCGGGTCGAGAATCTTCTTGGTCTCGACCATCATCTTCCATTCTTCCTTGGTGTAACCGTCCTCCATGAAGGCATCGATGTGCGGAATCAGATTGAATGCGATGCGCTTCGGAAACGCCTTCGATTCGATTTCGTCGATCTGAAACACGGCCTTTGTCTGCGAGAACAGCTCGTCCATCGCTTCTTTGCCGGCACCGGACACGGATTGATAGGTCGCGACCACGACGCGCGTGATCTTGGCCTTGTCATGCAGCGGCTTGAGCGCCACCACGAGCTGCGCGGTCGAGCAGTTCGGATTGGCGATGATACCCTTCTTGCGGAAACCAGCGACCGCGTCTGCGTTCACTTCAGGCACGATCAACGGCACATCGGCGTCGTAACGCCAGCACGACGAGTTATCGATCACGACCGCGCCCGCAGCGGCAAATTTCGGCGACCACTCCTTCGACACCGTCGAGCCCGCCGACATCAAACAGATGTCGATGTCGGAGAGATCGCAATGCTCGAGCGCTTTGATTTTCAGCGTCGCATCGCCGAACGACACTTCCGTGCCCTGGCTGCGGCGCGAGGCGAGCGCCACCACCTCGTCGGCGGGGAACTCCCGCTCGGCCAGGATCTCGAGCATTTCACGGCCCACATTGCCGGTGGCGCCGACGACGGCGACTTTGTAACCCATCGTTTACTCTCCGGTGCGAATTCGCCCACCGCACGCTGGACGGAAACTAGTGTGGCAGCCCAGAAGTCCGCAACGTTCTCGCGGCGATTCCGAAGAAGCGCTTCTAGGCGAGAACGCCGCCAAATACAACGGTTTCAGGGCAAGAAGTGCCTCTACGACAGAGATTGCGGAACGAGCTCGGACCAACGCGCGCCCGCCTTTTCGCCTATCTCAGCGCGATCGCGCTGATCGCCATCGGGGCCGAAGGGTTCCTCGACGTCGCGGAGGTGCGCGCCGCGGTCGAGCCGTCGGCACCGCCCAACTGGGCCACCCAGAAGCGGCCCTACCGCGCCTTCGCATTGCACAGCCCGAACCTGCCCAAGGCCGATTATGCGATCCGCCGCCACGCCGCCGGCGGCCGCAAAGATATAAAGATATCCTGACCGCAGGCTCCAAAGACGGATCAGAGTCACGGCTGATGATCGAGATCTACCGTCCCGGCCGGGAAAGTGCGGGCTTTGGCGACGCGGCGGCCGAGATTGCCGCACGCACCGAAGAACTCGGCGGTCCTTATGTGCTCAAGCCGGCGGATGCGCTCGACAGCAAGTTCGGTCCCGTCGTCGTGTTCGAGTTCACGGCACAATTCAAGGGCCGCGCCCGCAATTGCCTCGGCTTCGCCCGCGCCTTCAACCATCCGCTGCTGCAGATCGCCGGCTGGTACTGCAAGGCCGATGCGGAAGTCGTCGACCGGCGCACGCTCTCGTGTGCGCTCGAAGGGCTGTCGCTGCTCGCCGCCGCGAGCGATCCGGAGGTGCAGCAGCTGTTTGCAGACGCGGAGCAGAAGCGTAAGTTCTGCGAATCGCGCACGGTCGACGCCGCGCCCTAGTGTGACGTCGAACTCGCTCAGCGGACTCCCTTCGGC
Organism: Hyphomicrobiales bacterium; assembly: GCA_009377695.1. GTDB lineage: Bacteria > Pseudomonadota > Alphaproteobacteria > Rhizobiales > Xanthobacteraceae > VAZQ01. The sequence goes on from WHTP01000088.1 coordinate 8,148, forward strand.
CCTCATCCTGATGAGGAGCGCTGCAACAGCAACGCGTCTCGAAACACCGTGTTACTGCCCGCTGAACGGATTTTGCCAGCCGCCCGGTGCCCTCCGCGGTGGATAGGTCGTTTCGAGATAGTCGAGCACCGTCTTACGCAGCTCGCCGTCGATCGGCGGCATGCCGTGCTTCTGGGTCATCCAATTCAACGTATCGTCCCACTGCTGCCGCGTTTGGCCCTGTTGTGCGACAAGCTTGAAGCCGTGGCACGGCGTGCACGCATAGAACGTCGGCTCGCGCCCGGCGCCGGCCGGATAATCCTCCGGACTTTCCTGACTCGGCGTGAAGCTTTGCGCGAACGCGAGCGGCGCTGTCGCAATCGACACCGCCGTAATCAGTAGGATTTTCCAAACTCCAAAACGCATGATGGCTTTGGGCTCACCCAATCAACACCGCGATCCGGTGCATCGGATTCGCGCCATAGCCCTGCGGATTCCAGTTGCCGGCGACATGCGGCTGCATAGTCCCGCGCTGGTCGGTCGCCCGCGTCCAGATCTCGTAGTAGCCCTCGCTCGGCACGCGCACCCGCGCGGTCCAGCGCCGCCAGTCGTAGCGGTTCTTCGCCTGCTGCAATTGCGCCGGCCGCCAGGTCGCGCCGTAGTCCACCGAAACATCGACACGCCGGATCGACAGATCGCCGTCCCACGCCGCGCCGCGCAGATTGAGCTCGCGAACATCCGCGCCGAGCTTGGTGCCGTTCGCGGGGCTGGTGATGATCGAGCGCACCGGCATCGATTCGAGATCGCGGAAATTGTTCGGATCGGGCTTGCCGCCCGGGATCATCGGCTTGATGGCGACACGATAGGACGTGCCGCCCATGCCGGGACCGTCATGCACTTTGTCACGCACCCAGATGCGGGTCAGCCATTTCGCCGATACGGAGCCGGGCCAACCAGGGATGATGAGACGCACCGGTCCGCCGTGGATGTTCGTTAAGGGCTCGCCGTTCATCGCCCAGACGATCAGGTTGTTCTGGTCGATCGCCTTGCGGATCGGCACGCCGCGAGAGAGCGCGGGCCGGTTCGGATCGGAGAGGCTGCCGTCGATGCCATAGTGCCCGGTGAAGACTGCGGAACCCTTCAGCCCCGCCGCACGGATGACGTCTGCAAGGCGCACGCCGGTCCATTCGGCGCAGCCGGCACCGCCATTGGTCCACTGGTTGCCCCGCGCGGTCGGCGTGAAGAAGGAGCGGCCATTGCCGCCGCATTCGAGCACCAGCCGACGCGTCACCGGGCGGAAGCGCTTCTTGAGTTCGCCCAAGGTGATCTCGAGCTTCTGATTCACCTCGCCGTCGATCGTGAGCTTCCAACTGTCGGGATCCTTCGCCGGATCCGGTGCGTTGGCATTGTTGCGGATGAAGAACTTGTTGGTAGGCGTGGTGTCGTCATCGAGCAGGCTCTCCGGCGTCTCCGCCACCAAGGGACGGTCGCCGAGCACCACCAGTCCCTCATGTTTGTCCGGAAATTTCAAATATTGCGGCCCCTTCGCGGGCGCCGCTTTCTCTTGCGCGAGCGCCGCCGGGATCAATCCACCGGGTATGTTGGCCGCGAACGGAATCGCCCCACCCACCGCGGCGCTCATCGCCGCCAGGCCGCTGCCGCCCAGAAAGCCGCGCCGGTCGACTCCGGTCTTGCGGCCGAAGACGGCCGCATCGGCCCGTTCCGGATCGTCCTGGTAAAGCTCGTCGATCGATCGTTCGGTCCCGGCCATGGGAATCCTCCTGGTCCAATTTTCTCTTGTCACCCAATCTAAACGAAATTTATGCTAAACGAATTTATGCCAGTGGCAGGCGTTGTGGTAAGTGGCGCTTATCCATTCGGAACAACAGTTGGTGAACCACTGTTGCCTGAGGGCCATAGACCGCACGGCAAAACCGGCTAAAGTGCTGGCTTGGAATCACGTGAGGGCGACATGACAATCAAACTATGTGCGGCCGTGTTCTGCGCAGCAGCCATTGCGCTCTCATCGGTCGCGGTTACCCCGGCGGACGCCCAGCAGAAGCGCTCAGCGACCAAGAAAGCGGCCAAGAAATACGGGCCGGTCCCGATCACCATGGCCCCGCCGCGCGCACGGGTCACTGTGCGGCGCCGCACCTTCCTGGATGCCGGCACCCATGTCATCCCGGGCGATCGCAAGTTCACCGACTACGCGCTCCCGCCCACGTATTACCCGGCCAGCGTGGCCGACAACCGCGCTGGGATGTATGTCGATCAAAGCGCGCTGCCGGGGCCGTTCACGCTGCCGGGTCGGGACAATCCGTGGCCGTGGAATTACTGCCTGGGTTGCTGAGCGGCATCCCCGCACTGAACGGCGTCACAGGCGCGGCATAGCCCGCGCGATCAGTTCGTCCGCTTGATGTTCGCCTCGCGGGCGACGTCGCGCCATTGCTTGATCTCGCGCGAAATCAGTGCCTGGAATTCGTCAGGCGTACCGCCGGTTGGCGAGACGCCTTGCTTGGCGAGAACCGCGACGACATCGGGCAATTGGATGATCCGGTTGATCTCCTTGTTGAGTCGCTGGATCACCGGCTTCGGCGTTCCCGCCGTGGTCAGCACGCCGACCCATTGGATCGCTTCGAGGCCCTTGAAGCCCTGCTCCTCGGTGGTGGCGAGGTTGGGCACCCGTGGATGGCGCTTGCGGTCGCCGGTCGCGACCGCACGGATCTTGCCGGCCTCGATGTGCGGGAAGATGACGTTCGGGGCGAGCATGGTGAAATGCGTTTCGCCGCTGAGCATGGCCTGAACCGCCGGCGCGCCGCCGCGATAAGGGATGTGCTGTAGCTTGATGCCGGTACGGTGGCTGAGGAGCTCGATGGTGAGCTGCGTCTGACTGCCGACGCCGGGCGACGCGTAGTTGTACTTGCCCGGCTCCTTCTTCGCGAGCGCGACGAATTCCGTGAGCGTGTTCGCGGGTACGCCCGGATGCACGAAGAAGAACATCCCGCCGGTGCTGATCAGCGTGACCGGGGCAAAATCCTTCTCGGTGTTGTAGGGGAGCTTCGGATTGAGCGCCGGCTGCACGGTGTGCGAGGACGCGACCATGAGCAGGGTGTGGCCGTCAGGTGCCGCACGCGCCACCGCCTCGCTGCCGACCTGCCCAGCCGCGGCCGGACGATTGTCCACGATCACGGTCTGGCCCAGCGCCTTCTCCAGATGAGGCGCAATCAACCGGCCCATCACGTCGTTCGAGCCGCCGGCAGGAAACGGCACGATCAGGCGGATGGTCTGCGTGGGCCAAGTCTGAGCGGGTGACGTTTGAGCGGGTGAAGTCTGCCCCGAAGGCGCTTGGGCAGAGGCCGTGCTGGCGACCGACGTCAGCACGGCCGCCGCTATCGCGACGCACGCGCTTCCTCGCAGGACAACGGCCTTCCACCCCATCGACGTCTCCTTCCGCACACTCGTTGGTTACCGCCACCCTAAGCGGTTCAACGCGGCCGGAAAAGATCGCCGTGCCCGCCGAATGTCGCAGGGCCCGGTCCGCCGCTCATTCCCGTGAAGGCGGGAAATCCAGGAATCTTGTTTTTTCAACTGTGTCCCCGCTTTCGCGGGAGACGAGTGAGGGGACGAGCCGTGTTAACGCACCTGGTAGCGCGCTAGGCAGATGGACGGCTCGCTTCGGCACGGTCGAACGTCGCCCATACGCCCGCCTCGCCGTCCCAGGTGCCGCGGCTTGCGCCCTTCGAATACTCGGTCGCGCGCTGTTCGAAGAAATTGGCGTGCTCGACGCCGTTGAGGATTTCGACCAGCCACGGCAGCGGGTGCGGCCTGAGCTGGCGATAGCCGCCCTCGGTCGCTTCGAAATATCCGAACACGGTCGGCAGCTTGAGCTGCGTCAGCCGCCAGTCGGCGACATAGCGCACATAGGCGTGGATTTCCTGCGGGGACATGCCCTCGATGCCGCCGAGCCCGAACGCGAGATCGACGAAGCGCTCCTCCAGGGCGACCATGGTCTTTGCGACATCCACGATGTCGTCGCGCACCGCCCGCGTGACGGCGCCGGTTTCGCGATTCCATTCATGGAACAGCCTGATCACGCCCTCGCAGTGCAGGCTCTCATCGCGCACCGACCAGCTCACGATCTGGCCCATGCCGTTCATCTTGTTGTGGCGCGGGAAGTTGAGCAGCATCGCGAAGCTCGCGAACAAGGACATGCCTTCCGTAAATGCTCCGAACATCGCGAGCGTGCGCGCGACGTCGGCGACCGTCTCGACGCCGAATTCGTGCATGTAGTCCGCCTTGGCGCGCATCTCGGCATAGTCGCGGAACGCCTCGAATTCCGTTTTCGGCATGCCGAGCGTCTTGAGCAGCAGCGCATAGGCGTCGATGTGCACCGTCTCCATGTTGGTGAAGGCGGCCATCATCATCTGCACCGCCAGCGGCTGGAAGATCGGGATGTAGCGCTTGAGATAATTGTCGCCGACTTCGATGTCCGACTGGGTGAAGAAGCGGAAGATCTGCGTCAGCAGGGCGCGCTCGTTGGGCGTGACGCGATCCGACGCCCAGTCCTTGAGATCGGCCCCAAGCGCGACCTCCTCGCCCATCCAATGCGTCTGCTGCTGGCGCTTCCAGAAATCATAGGCCCAGGCATAGCGGTCCACGTCGTATGTCCCCGTGGAGTCGAGCAGCCCGATCCTGCCCTTGCCGATCAGCGTGCGCGGATCGGTGTTGGTAACATCCATGATCACTGGCATGCGAGGCACTCCTCGTAATCGGTGTGCGCCGCGACCTGCATCGGCGTGGCGGCAGCCTCGTTGCCGGCCAGCTTGCCGGCGAACGCTGCCCGCGAGATTGACTTGGACCGGCAGTAATAGAGGCTCTTCATGCCGCGCTTCCATGCCGTCCAGTGCAGCATGTGCAGGTCCCATTTATCGATATCGGCAGGCAGATAGAGATTGATCGACTGGCTCTGGCAGACATAGGGCGCGCGGTCAGCGGCGAGATCGACGACCCAGCGCTGGTCGATCTCGAAGGCGGTGCGGAACACCGCCTTCTCCTGCTCGTTCAGCACGTCGAGATGCGCGACCGACCCTTCGTGCTCGATGATCGATTGCCAGACCGCGGGTGTGTCGGCGCCCTTGCGGGCGAGGATCGCCGCCAGATGGCGGTTGCGCACGGCGAAGGCGCCCGACAGCGTCTTGTGGATATAGATGTTGGCCGGGATCGGCTCGACGCAGGCGCTGGTGCCGCCGCAGATGATGCTGATCGAGGCGGTCGGCGCGATCGACAGCTTGTGGCTGAAGCGCGCCATGATGCCGCGCTCAGCGGCATCAGGGCATGGGCCCCGCTCCTTCGCCAGCGCGACCGACGCCGCATCGGCGGCGCGCCGGATCTTACGGAACATCTTCATGTTCCACGACTTCGCGAGCGCGCCCTCGAACGGAATGCCTTCGGCCTGCAGGAACGAGTGAAATCCCATCACGCCGAGCCCGACCGAGCGCTCGCGCAGCGCCGCATAGCGGGCGCGTTTCATCCCGTCCGGCGCAACCGTGATGAAATGCGTTAGCACGTTGTCAAGGAAGCGCATGACGTCTTCGATGAAGTCCGGCGCGTCGCACCATTCGTGCCAAGTTTCGAGATTGAGCGACGACAGGCAGCACACCGCCGTGCGCTCCTCATCGCGATGGTCGATACCGGTGGGCAGGGTGATCTCGCTGCAGAGGTTGGAGGTCGAGACCTTCAGGCCCAGCTCGCGCTGATGCTTCGGCAGCGCGCGATTCACGGTGTCGATGAACAAGAGGTAGGGCTCGCCGGTCTGCAATCGTGTTTCGAGAATGCGCTGCCAGAGCTGGCGGGCATTGACCTCGCGGATCACCTCGTTGGTCTTTGGGCTGCGCAACGCAAACATCGCCCCATCTCTCACGGCGTGCATGAATTCGTCGGTGACGTTGATCCCATGATGAAGGTTGAGCCCCTTGCGGTTGAAATCGCCGGACGCCTTGCGGATTTCCAGGAACTCCTCGATCTCGGGATGGTGGACATCGAGATAGACCGCGGCCGAGCCGCGCCGCAGCGAGCCCTGGCTGATCGCGAGCGTGAGCCCATCCATGACGTGGATGAACGGAATGATCCCCGAAGTCACGCCGCCGCGTACCTTTTCGCCGATGGAGCGCACCCGGCCCCAATACGTGCCGATGCCGCCGCCATTGGAGGCGAGCCACACGTTCTCGTTCCAGGTGTTGACGATTCCGTCGAGCGAATCCGGCACCGAATTGAGGAAGCACGAGATCGGCAGGCCGCGATTGGTCCCGCCGTTCGAGAGGACCGGCGTCGCCGGCATGAACCAGAGCCGCGACATGGCGTCGTAGAGCCGCTGCGCGTGCGGCACGTCGTCGGCGAAGGCGCAGGACACGCGCGCGAACATATCCTGGTAGCTCTCGCCTTCGAGCAGATAGCGGTCGTTCAGCGTCGCCTTGCCGAACGCGGTCAGGAGATCGTCACGGCTGCGATCGAGTCTGAGATCCGACGGTCGCGGCGGCGCCGCAAGCGGCGCCGGCAACGGCGCCGGACTTGGCCTCAGAGCATTTGCCAGTTGAGTTGACTCGCTCTGTCCCGCTCGTCCCCGCGGAAGCGGGGACCCAGCGGTCACAAAGGAAGACTCTGGATTCCCGCTTGCGCGGGAATGAGCGGTGGACAGAGCAATGCTCCGCGGCGCGACCAGATCGCCCTGACGGTCGAAATCAAATGCCAAAGACATCGGCAACCCCTTTACGTTGGGGCCGAGGCCAGTGGACGGCTTGCACGTTAATCCGGGAAGCAGCCTCCCCGATGGCGGCAAGCGCCCCACCGGGACACCCCGCCCGAGGACGTTTCATCGATCACGGCAGGTCTCCTGGCTCGCGGGTCGCTGCGGATTGCCGAAGTCTTCCCAGTGCCGTCGCACCAGTGACCGATAATGGCGTCCGCTCGCCGCTTACAGTTGCGGGGGCAGCCCCGGAGTCGCCCATTGGCCCACCGGGTTCCCTCTTAGCCTCGAACTCTACAAGATATAGAGCCCAAGGAACCGTGACGCCCACATTTAGCGCGGTGGCAGCACGATTCGTCAAGCGCCTTGTGGTCTCCGCAAGAATAACGGGGTTAACCTATGGTTACACTCGCGCTCCCCCGCATGAGCGCCCCGAAATGACCGCCGCACAAAACTCAATCAAACGCGATCACAGCATTCACGAGGTCATCGCCCAGTGAATGATGACTGACAATGCGCTCTCCTAGCTGAGGTAATCCGTTGCCGCCCTTCAGAACGGTCTCTCCCCAAGAATTGTCAGGCGCCGCATGAGCCGCCGCTCCTCTGCACTGAAATCGGTGCGGGCGTGCAAGGCACAGCGATTGTCCCAGAGCAACACGTCATAGGCACGCCAGACATGCTCGTAGATGAACTCGGGCTGCTCTTGATGATCGAACAGCGTGTTCAGTAGCTCCTCACTCTCGGAGTCCGACATTCCCTCAATCGCAATGGTCATCAGGCGATTGACGTAGAGCGCCTTCTTACCAGTCGCCGGATGCGTTCGAACGACAGGATGCCAGCAAGACGGTATGCCCTCGCGAAGCCTTGTGCCCCGACGGGTTGAGGCGTTGTCGTAGTCGTAGGCATTGAGTGCCTTGCGGCCATCGATCTTTGTCTTGATTAAGTTCGGAAGCGTCTCGTAGGCCAAGTACGCATTTGCGAACAGCGTGTTCCCGCCCTGGCTGGGAACCTCAAGAGAATACAACATCGATGCTGTCGCCGGCCGCTCCTGGTGGCACTGATCGGAGTGAAAGTGCATTTCGCCGTCAGGCAAGGCCCCGATCAGTTCACCATTCTCGCGAACGTTGGATATCAGCATTACCGCCGGATTCTTAGTCGTGAACCGTTGCGTGTGACTGATGGCCGGTGGTCCAAACCGCTCGCCAAACCGCACTTGATCGTCCTCGGTCAAGTGCTGATCGCGCAGAAGGACAACAAGAGACCGATGCCATATGTCCAGAATCTTTGCGAATAGCTGATCGCTTATTGGCTTGCTCAAATCGACTCCGATGATCTCCGCACCAATTGCGGGGGACAGCGACCTGGTGCGGACATCGTCGGAGATCGAAGCTCGACTCGCAGAAGGGGACAGATTGGTAAGATTCATCTTGGATCTCCCGTGTGTTGCACAACGTCATTTCGAAGACGTCTATTTCCACGTGTTTGATAACACGCCGCCAACCCGCTGAGGGCTCAGGAGCCTTGGCATCATGAGTTCAAGCAGATACGAATGGCCGATATTGTGTCAAACGGAACCCGTTTCGGAGGACGGAATGCGCTCCTCAGAACAGTCGGCATCGAGTCAGGACTGCAGTGATCAAAATGCGAGCGATCGGGTCTATGCGGTGGAGCGGGCGCTTCTACTGCTGCAGTGCTTTGAAACGGCGGGCGAAAATCGCTCGCTCGCATCTCTCGCTCAGCAATCCGGCTTCTACAAGAGTACCGTTCTGCGGCTGGCCGGCTCTCTCTGCCGCATGGGCTTCCTACAGCGGGATGCAAAGGGGTTCTTCACGTTGGGACCCGAGCTGCGACGCCTCGGTTCGCTAACTCAGACTTCAGTCGATGTGGAAAAGCTGATGCGACCGGTGCTCTGCAATCTTGCCGCCACAACTCAGGAAACCGCATCGTTCTACGTGCGGGCCGGACGGCATCGTATCTGCCTTTTTCGCGAGAACTCCCCCAAGACAGTTCGTCACCACCTCGAGGAAGGCGGTCGACACCCACTCGACGTTGGCGCTCCCGGCAAAATTTTGCGTGCCTACAGCAAACATGCCAAGGACCCTGAGCTATTGGCGGTCCGTCGCCGCGGATGGGTGCTGTCGAGAGGTGAACGTGATCCGGACCTGGCCTCGATATCCGTTCCTGTATTCAACAAATATCGTGAGCTTCTTGGCGCACTTTCGGTTTCCGCCTTGCTGTCACGGTTCACGAAGGAACAGCAACAACGTGCTCGAACCTCGTTGCTGATAGGCTCTGAATCGCTTTCAGCAAAAATGAGGTTTCTGAGTACTTGTGACCTATTTCCAACCTCAGAGGCGTCGTGAGGCAGTCACCATCCGCCAACCGGGACTTGTTCTATTGTAGGCAATGTCGGCGCCGGCTGTCTAAGCGGTCAGCCTCTCCATCTCGGCGATGACGGCATCGCCCATCTCGCGGGTGCCGACGAGCTTGCAGCCTTCCGACTTGATGTCGGCGGTGCGCAGGCCCTTGTCGAGCGCGGCGGCGATCGCCTTTTCGATCAGGTCGGCTTCCTTGCCGCGGTCGAACGAGTAACGCAGCGCCATCGCGAACGAGGCGATCATGGCGATTGGGTTCGCCACGCCGTTGCCGGCGATGTCCGGCGCCGAGCCATGAACCGGCTCGTACATCGCCTTGCGCGTCCTGGTTTTCGCATCCATCTCGCCGAGCGAGGCCGACGGCAGCATGCCGAGCGAGCCGGTGAGCATCGCCGCAACATCGGAGAGCATGTCACCGAACAGGTTGTCGGTGACGATCACGTCGAATTGCTTCGGCCAGCGCACGAGCTGCATGCCGCCCGCATCTGCCAGTTGATGCTCCAGCGTCACGTCCTTGAATTCGCGCGCGTGCACCTGCTGGACCACCTCGTTCCAGAGCACGCCGGTCTTCATGACGTTGCGCTTTTCCATCGACGTCACCTTGTTGTTGCGCTTGCGCGCAAGCTCGAAGGCGACGCGGGAGATGCGCTCGATCTCGTAGGTGTCGTAGACCTGGGTGTCGACGGCGCGCTTCTGGCCGTTGCCGAGGTCGGTGATGGTCTTGGGCTCGCCGAAATAGACGCCGCCGGTGAGCTCGCGGATGATCACGATATCGAGCCCGTCGACCACGTCGCGCTTGAGGCTCGATGCGTCTGCGAGCGCCGGATAGCAGATCGCCGGGCGGATGTTGGCGAACAGGCCGAGGTCCTTGCGCAAGCGAAGCAGCCCCGCCTCCGGCCGCACGTCATAGGGCACCTTGTCCCACTTCGGCCCGCCGACCGCGCCGAAGATCACGGCGTCGCAGGCCTGCGCCTTCGCCATGGTGGCCTCGTCGATGGCCTTTCCATGGGCGTCGTAAGCTGAGCCTCCGACCAGCCCCTCGTCGTACTCGAACGTGCCCATGCCATGGGCGTTCATCCATGCGACCAGCCGCTTCACTTCGGCCATGACCTCGGGGCCGATGCCGTCGCCGGCGAGCAGGAGGAGCTTATGGGTAGGCATACGCGGGACCTCGTGGGTGCTCAAAGTGGTGGCGGATTGCTAATCGGCCGCGCAGCCAATGGCAAGCCGACCGGCGGCCTCCCAGGGCGACCTCAAGATTCCTCCGCGCTTCTAAGTCCTGGCCCCTTCCCCGCCGTCCTTACAACCCGCTGAACCAGTTATAGCCTTGCTGCTCCCAATAGCCCGGGTTGTAGTTGTTGATGACGGCGATCTCCATCACGTGCTTGGGATTCTTGAAGCCGAGCTTGGTCGGAATGCGGATGCGCATCGGGTAGCCGTATTTGGGCTCGAGCTCCTTGCCGTCGAATTGCAATGTCATCTGGGTCTGCGGATGCAGCGCGGTCGCCATGTCGATCGACGAGTGATAGCCCTCGGCGCAGCGGAACCAGACATATTTCGCCGTGAGGTCGGCGCCGACCCGGCGCAGGAAATCCGACAGGCGCACACCGGTCCACTTGCCGATCTCGCTCCAGCCCTCGACGCAGATGAGCCGCGTCACCTGCGTTTCCTGCGGTAGCGCGCTGAGCCGTTCGAGGCTCCACGTCGCTTTGTTCTCGATCAGCCCGTTCAGTTCGAGCGCGTAGCTCTCGCCGTCGACCTCGGGGATATCGCTCTCGGGATAAAAGGCGTTGAAGCGGAATGGCCGCTTGATGGCGCTTTCAGGGTAGGTCTGCGCCAGGCGATTGGGATCGAACAACCACGCCTGCACGCGGTCGTTGAATTCGGAAATCCTGCGCAACACGCTTTCGGCCGAGACGCCGTCGGCGACAGTGCAGCCGGTCAGCATCGTCAAGGCACCGACGCTGAACCCGCCGCGCAGGAACAGCCGCCGCGTGGGATCGGGCAGGAGCTTCGCAGCGTCCTTCACCAGCAAGGCCGGATCGACGCCGGGGATCGGCCTGCGGATGCGGGGCATCATTTAGCGTCCCGTGATCATGGCGCGCAGCGCCTTCGGCACCACGAACGCCATCACGACGTGGACGGCGGAAAAGCCGACGATCGCCGCCATGGCAAAGAAGTGCACGTAGCGCGCGGGCTCGTAGCCACCAAACAATGCGGCAAGCCACCAGAGCTGCACCGGCTTCCACATCGCGAGGCCGGACATCACGATCACGATGCCGGCAACGATGACGCCGAGATAGAAGAGCTTCTGCAGCGCATTGTAGACCGCGAGATCGCCGTGCGAGAGCTGGCCGCGAAGCGCGAGCCGTGCATCGGTGACGACCTCGCCGGGCCGAACCGGCAGGAGCTTGCGCCGGAAGTGTCCCGTAACGATGCCGAGAACGAGATAGACGAGACCATTGACGGCAAGAAGCCACATGGCCGCGAAATGCCAGAGCAACGCGCCCGCGAGCCAGCCGCCGATCGTGATGCTTTGCGGAAACGTGAATGCGAACAGCGGCGACGCGTTGTAGATTTCCCAGCCGGAGCCGATCATGATGATGACCGCTACCGCGTTGATCCAATGCGTGACACGCAGCCAAAGCGGATGAATCGTCACCCGCGCGGGGTTCGGCGGCGCGGTGACGGCGGCGCTGGTCGATTGGACCGTCATACCGCACATTATAGCAAACGACGGTGCCGCCGTCTGACGACAGCACGGCCCCGGCCACCCAGCCCTGCGAACACTGCCTCTATTGAATGACACCGCAGGAGATACGGTCACCGGCGTTTCCGGCAGGATCGCTCTTGTAGTCGTCCTTGCCGGCGTGGATCACAATCGAGGTTCCGCCGGACTGGAACAGGGAATTCGGTTTGCCCTTGTCGAGGGTCACCGCCGTATTGAGGATCTCCACCACGAACATGCCGCCGGCCGGGATATGCAGGTTCGGCATGTCGCCAGCATGGCCCGGTCCGACTTCCAGTCCGTGCTTGTGCTTGCCAGGATTGAAGTGGCCACCCGCCGTCGTGAACGGTGGCTCACAGCGGCCGACGGCGTGAATGTGGAATGCGTGTTCTCCCGCCGGCACCCCCTTCAGCGAAAGCCGCAGGAGGACGCCCGACGGGGTCTGCGTGAGATCTACCGTCCCGACATCGGCGCCCTTCTGATCCTTGAGCGCTGCCTTGGCAGACTGGGCCGAGGCCGGCGACGCCAGCCAGAGCGAAGCGGCGATCAAAACGAACTGAAATCCGTGGTTTTTCACGTTAATCTCCTTGAACCGCAATGCCGCCGGTGGTCCGGCATCAGGCCGTCAATAGCAGTCAATAGACGTAACACGGAACGGGCTGAAATGTTCTACCCCCGGGGTTCAACCGCCCGCGCGCAAATGCTCTACGAGTTGCCGCGCATAGGGGGGCAAATCGGCCAATCGCCGGATGCAGATCGTGAGCTCGCGCACCGCCCAGGTATCGGCAAGTCCGACGATTGCGATCGCCATGGTGCGCTCGACGCGCCGCGCGGTCGTCTCCGGCACGATCCCGATACCGACCTTGCATTCGACCATGCGGCAGACCGCATCGAAGCTGCGCAATTGCACCCGCAGCCGTAGCGGCTGGCCGATGCGCGCCGCCTTGTCGGCCAGGAAGCGCTGCAACGCGCTGGCGCGGTCGAGACCCACGAAATCGTGATCGAGCACCTGCGCGAACGGAACCTTCGAACGCTTCGCCAGCGCATGATCGCGCGGCACGACGAGCACGAAGCGGTCCTTGCGGAACGGATAGGTCTCCAGCGCACTCGCATCCACCGTGCCGGCGACGATGCCGAGATCGGCACTGCCTTCGGCAATCAGGCCGACGATTTCGTCGCTCAGCCGCTCTTCGAGATCGATGCTCACATGCGGATGCGCTGCCAGGAACGAGCCCAGCGCCTCGGGGAGGAATTCGGTGAGCGCATTGGTGTTCGACAGCACCCTGATCTGCCCGGCCACCCCGCCCGCATAAGCGCCGAGATCCTCGCGCAGGCGGTCGGCCTGCCGCAGGATGGTGCGCGCATGCTGCAGCAGTGTCCGTCCGGCCTGGGTCGGCTGCACGCCCTGCCGGCCGCGCACCAGGAGTTCGGCGCCGAGCGCCTCCTCCATGTTGCGGATCCGCGTTGACGCTGCCGCCAGCGCGAGGTTCGCGCGCTCGGCGCCACGGGTGATGCTGCCGGCGTCGACGACATGCCGGAAGAGGCTCAAATCGGCCAGATCGAAGCGCATAGCACGCCGGCCCGAATTGCAGTTACCTTCGAGTTTGACGAAGGTAGACTACGCCAATTCCTCATTGTAAAGCGGGTTATTGGGCCCCATTCATTCGTTAACGGCGAAGTAATGAGGCTTTCTAAACTAGTTTGCCTCGTTGCCCGCCTGCTCTCGCTGGTATGCCAAGGACAATTGCCGTCGGCAGATTGCAGGGCATCCGCTCATTCGTTACGAGAGCTTGACGCACTCGTGTGGCGGTTCAGAAGTCCGCATCATTCTCGCGGCGAGTCCGAAATGCGGACTTCTGAACCAAAGCCACACCTAGATTCAAGGAGTTGCTAGTGTCGTTCGATTCCGAAGTTCGCAAACGAGCGCGCCGCAAATGATACGAACTTCGGAATCGGGACACTAGCGCGCCGTTCCCGGCGAGCAATCGCGGCTCCGTCTCGGAGGAATTCAATGGCCGAAGCCAAGGTCCGAGAGCGGCCGCTCTCCCCACACCTGCAAATCTATCGCTGGCCGTTGCCGATGGCGATGTCGATCGCACATCGCGTCACCGGCGTCGCGCTCTACTTCGGAACGGTCTTCATCGTGTGGTGGCTGCTCGCGGTGGGTTCCGGGCCGGGCGGCTACGCGCGCTTTACAAGCTTCATCAATTCATGGTTCGGGCGGCTGATCCTGTTCGGGTACACTTGGGCGCTGATCCACCACATGCTGGGCGGCATCCGCCATCTGATCTGGGATACCGGCCGCGGCTTCGAGCCGAACGAGCGCGAATGGCTCGCGCTCGCCACTGCGGTGGGATCGGTCAGCCTCACGCTTCTGCTGTGGATCGTCGGCTACTTCGTCTTCGGAGGCGCGCGATGAAGAAGGATTTCCGCACCCCCCTTGCGCGCGTTGGCGGACTTGGCTCGGCCAAGTCCGGCACCGGGCATTTCTGGTGGCAGCGCATGACGGCCGTCGCCAATGTGCCGTTGGTCATCGCCTTTGTCGTGATCCTGGTGTCGCTGTTCGGGCGCAACCAGGCAGCCGTGCAACAGATCCTCGGCACCCCGCTGGTCGCCGTGATCATGCTGCTGTTCATCGGCTCGATCACCTATCACATGCGGCTCGGCATGCAGATCGTCATCGAGGATTACGTGCATGGCGAGATCGCCCGGCCGTTCCTCATCATGACCAACACGTTCTTCACGATCGCGGTCGCGCTGGCAGCCGCCTACGCGATCCTGAAACTGTCGTTCGGAGTTTAGGCGGGAGTTTGGGTGCAATGGCGACCAACGGTAGCAATGGCGGCAGCGCGCCCTCGGTGAACGGCCGGGCCTATCCGATCGAGGACCACACCTACGACGTGCTTGTCGTGGGCGCCGGCGGCTCCGGCCTGCGCGCGGTCGTCGGCTGCAGCGAGGCCGGTCTCAGGACCGCCTGCATCACCAAGGTGTTTCCGACCCGCTCCCACACGGTCGCGGCGCAGGGCGGCATCGCCGCCGCGCTCGGCAATATGAGCGAGGACGATTGGCGCTGGCACATGTACGACACCGTCAAGGGCGCCGACTGGCTCGGCGACCAGGACGCGATCGAATATCTGTGCCGCAACGCGCCGGAAGCGGTCTATGAGCTCGAGCACTGGGGCCTGCCGTTCTCGCGCCGCGAGGAAGACGGCAAGATCTACCAGCGCCCGTTCGGCGGCATGACCACGCATTACGGCAAGGGCACCGCGCAGCGCACCTGTGCCGCCGCCGACCGCACCGGCCACGCCATGCTGCACACCATGTACGGCCAGTCGCTGCGGCACTCGGCCGAGTTCTACATCGAGTATTTC
This sequence comes from Hyphomicrobiales bacterium, assembly GCA_009377695.1. GTDB lineage: Bacteria > Pseudomonadota > Alphaproteobacteria > Rhizobiales > Xanthobacteraceae > VAZQ01. The sequence goes on from WHTP01000088.1 coordinate 23,343, forward strand.
GCGATCGACCTGATCATGGAGGAAGGCCGCTGCCGCGGCGTGGTCGCGATCTCGCTCGACGACGGCTCGATCCACCGCTTCCGCGCCCAGATGACCATCCTCGCCACCGGCGGCTACGGGCGCGCGTATTTCTCGTGCACGTCGGCGCACATCTGCACCGGCGACGGCAACGCCATGGTGCTGCGGGCCGGCCTGCCGCTGCAGGACATGGAGTTCGTGCAATTCCACCCGACCGGCATCTACGGCGCCGGATGCCTGATCACCGAGGGTGCGCGCGGCGAAGGCGCCTATGTGACCAATTCCGAAGGCGAGCGCTTCATGGAGCGCTATGCGCCGTCGGCGAAGGACCTCGCCTCACGCGACGTGGTGTCGCGGGCCATGACCATCGAGATTCGCGAGGGCCGCGGCATCGGCAAGCTCAAGGACCACATCAACCTGCATCTCGACCACCTCGACCCGGCGATCCTGCATGAGCGGCTGCCCGGCATCTCGGAGTCAGCCCGCATCTTCGCCGGCGTCGACGTGACACGAGAGCCGATTCCGATCGTGCCGACCGTGCACTACAACATGGGCGGCATCCCCACGAACTTCCACGGCGAGGTGCTGACCAAGAAGCACGGCAATGACGACACCGTCGTGCCGGGCCTGATGGCGCTGGGCGAGGCCGGCTGTGTATCGGTCCATGGTGCAAACCGTCTGGGCTCGAACTCGCTGATCGACCTCGTGGTGTTCGGCCGAGCTGCCGCACACCGCTGCGCCGAACTGGTGACGCCCGGCGAGAAGCAGCAGGACCTGCCGAAGGACTCCGCCGATCTCGCGCTGTCGCGCCTGGACAAGTTCCGCCATGCCAACGGCAAATCGCCGACCGCGCAGCTTCGGCTTAATATGCAGAAGGTGATGCAGAACAACTGCGCCGTCTTCCGCACCGGCGAGATTTTGCAGGAAGGCGTGAAGCTGATCCACGAAGCCTACGAGTCGGTGCCGGACGTCAAGGTCATCGACCGTTCTCTCATCTGGAACTCCGATCTGATCGAGACGCTCGAGTTCGACAACCTGATTGCGCAGGCCGTGGTCACGATGGAATCGGCGCTCAACCGGCAGGAAAGCCGTGGCGCACACGCGCGCGAGGATTTCCCCGACCGCGACGACAAGAACTGGATGAAGCACACGCTGTCCTGGCTCGATGCCAAGGGCCACGTGACCGTGGATTACCGGCCGGTGCACGCCTACACGCTCACCAACGAGGTGTCGTATATCGAGCCGAAGGCGCGGGTTTACTAGATCACGCGGGCATAACCCGTCGAAGACGGGCGTAAGCGCCCTGGCGACCCGCGCAACGACCGAGAAAGCAGCACGATAATGGTCCAGCTCAATCTTCCGAAGAATTCCAAGATCACCGAAGGCCGCACCTGGGCCTATCCCACCGGTGCGCGTGAGGTGCGCGAATACAAAATCTATCGCTGGAATCCCGACGACGGGAAGAACCCGCGGATCGACACGTATTATGTCGACACCGGCGACACCGGCCCGATGGTCCTCGACGCGCTGATCTGGATCAAGAACAACATCGACCCGACGCTGACCTTCCGCCGCTCCTGCCGCGAGGGCGTGTGCGGCTCCTGCGCGATGAACATCGACGGCTCGAACACGCTCGCCTGCACCAAGCACGCCGGTGACATCAACGGCACCGTGAAGATCTACCCGCTGCCGCATCAGCCTGTGGTGAAGGACCTCGTTCCCGACCTCACCACTTTCTACGCGCAATACGCCTCGATCGAGCCGTGGCTGCACACCAAGTCGCCGACGCCGGAGAAGGAGTGGAAGCAGAGCCACGAGGACCGCGCGAAGCTCGACGGGCTCTATGAGTGCATCCTGTGCGCCTGCTGCTCGACCTCGTGCCCGAGCTACTGGTGGAATTCCGAGCGTTTCCTCGGTCCCGCCACGCTGCTGCAGGCGAGCCGCTGGATCGACGACAGCCGCGAC
>WHTP01000041.1 GCA_009377695.1 Hyphomicrobiales bacterium
CCATTCGAGCCCCCGATTCGAGTCATATCGGGACCCGATCGCGGGCTGATGCGGATATCCAGCTTCTAGCCGCTGGGTTATCGCACTCATGTGACGCGTGATCAGGGTGTCGACGTACTCGGCCTGCGCTTCGCTGTCGTAATTTGGTGAGGCTCGCGTTTCGGGGCTCAGGTTCCAGAGGTTCGGTATGTACTCGTCAGGGCTCACGACGTTTGGACAGATCGCAATGGCGCAGAAGTAGCCGTCGACCTCTTCAAGACTCATGGCGGAGGCAGGTACGTGTCGGCTGTCAAGGAAGCCGGCGAGCCAGGATTCGTCGCGTTTATCGAGAGCAACTTCCGACGCGGGATCAGGACCCAACGGGCCCTCCGACGCGGACTTTTGCCGCGCCGCGATCTCAACATCGGTCTGTACCCAGCGGAGAGGTTCGACGGGATCGGTGATAGGGGTAAACCGTTCGCTGTTGAATATTCCGGGGTCGCCTGGCGCCAAGGCCCGAACGATCGCCATCTGCCGCTCCCAATAGTCTCGGTCGCTAATACCCTCCGGGATGCGGCCATCGTTCCAGGCTTGTCGAACCTTCTCGTGCAGCTCCTCGAAACCGAGATAGAACACGGCCTCTTGCCAACCCTCCCATGCTGGATCGCCGGCATCGGCAAGTGACTCCCGCTCGAAACGGGTGAGAAGCGAAAATGTTGTGGACCGCGGGATCACCCCGTCAAAGGTCAAACGCGCAATCGCACACAGCACTCCCCAGCGAACATAGCTTTCTGCATCGCGATTTGCGGCGGCCGTCAGCAGCGACTCGCTATTGCCGTCGAACACAGAAATGAATACGCGTTTCAGCGTTTCCGTGATGGAATCGCCGAGCAGGGCATCGAGATATTCGTGATCCTCGGACTGCGCGAGCCGCAATAATGGCTGGCAAAGCTCCGTGTGACGGCCGACGGCGAGAATGTGAACACCCCAATACAGCAGGTTTTGCTGCTTCGGCAGCAGGTACACGCCGTTTGCAGCCTTCTCGACCAGATCGACGACCGCTGGCGCGATCGCCGCCGCTTTGGGAACCGCACGCCGTAAGGCTGCGTCGTTGCGCCCGAGGGCATTCTCCAATTCTTGGATGATTTCAGCCGCGTTGTCGTCTTCCGCGCGCAATGGCAATGCCATGACATGATTCTCCGACCCGGCAGAAACTCTCCACCGAGTCGGGACGCCCGGTCAAACCGAAATTCGCGTCAAATCACGTATTGCCGCAGCGGGGGAAAACCGTTGAACCCGACCGACGAATAGGTCGCCGTATACGCCCCGGCCGCCTCGATCAGGACCTTGTCGCCGATCGCGAGCGAGACCGGCAGCGGGTAGGGGGTCTTCTCGTAAAGCACGTCCACTGAATCGCAGGTCGGCCCGGCGACGATGCAGGGCGCCATCTCGTCCCGGTCCTTGGGGGTCTTGATCGGGTAACGGATCGACTCGTCGATGGTTTCGGCGAGTCCGTGGAACTTGCCGATGTCGAGATAGACCCAACGCACCTCGTCCTCGCGAGTGCGCCGCGCAATCAGCACGACCTCGGCCTCGATCATGCCGGCGTTGCCGACAAGCCCGCGGCCCGGCTCGATGATGGTGTTTGGGATTGCGTTACCGAAATGCTTCCGTAGCGAGCGGAAGATCGCCTTGCCATAGGATTCGAGCTTCGGCGTCTTGCGGATGTACTTGGCCGGGAACCCGCCGCCCAGATTGACCATCGACAGATTGATGCCGCGCTCGGCGCAGGTGCGGAAGATCGCCGCCGTTGAGGCGAGCGCGCGGTCCCAGGCCGCGACGTTGTTCTGCTGGGAGCCGACGTGGAAGGAGATGCCATGGGGCACGAGGCCCTGCCGGTGAGCGAATTCCAGAATGTCGGCGGCATAGGCCGGCTCGCAACCGAACTTGCGCGATAAGGGCCAGTCGGCCCCGGCATTGTCGCAGTGGATGCGGCAGATCACCCGTGAGCCAGGCGCCGCGCGGGCGATCTTCTCGGCCTCCGCCTCGCAATCGAAGGCGAACAGCGTGACCCCGAGTCGATAAGCGGCGGCGATCTCGCTCTCTTTCTTGATCGGATTGCCGTAGGAGATGCGGTCCGGTGTGGCGCCAGCGGCGAGCACGGCCTCGGTTTCGCCGACTGAGGCGACGTCGAAGCAGGCGCCGAGTTCCACCAGGAGCTTGAGAATCTCGGGCGCCGGGTTGGCCTTGATGGCGTAGAAAACTTTGCTGTCAGGCAGGGCTTTGGCGAAGGAATTGTAGTTGTCGCGCACGACATCGAGGTCGACCACGAGGCAGGGTCCTTCGTCGACGCGGCGCTTGAGAAATTCGCGAATGCGTGCGGTCATCGCGACGTATCTCCCCCTCATTCCGTGGCGGCGCTGCCGCCGAAAGTGAACCTCCTGTGATGCGAGCGGCCCGCGCAAATTGCGTGCCTGGCATCACGTCGATGGTTGCCTTGGTCCGGATGAGGGAAGAACCCGTTCCGCACTGCTGGCAAAGAAGGACAAGCCTTTTTAGTCAGTCCGGCATTTGCGCCGGCATTACCAAAAAAGCCCGTTCCGTCGTTGCTTTAAGCCGCGTCCCCCGTTGAGCGCGGGGTGCGCCGGTTTCGCCTCCGGCTGTCGATCACGTCGGCATCCAAGCTGGACACCTAGCAAGGAAGAGCGCTTCTCTCTTCCGTAGGCGGCTGTCCGGCCTCTTGTCCGGACCCCACCGATCGACACGCGGCCACAGGCACGTGCGAATGGGCAAGTCAACGCAATAGTCGAATTAGTTTCGGTGTCAACACTTTTGGTGCCGATCGGTTGCCATCGGGCTCGGATCGAGGGCGCGCTGCGCTCACAAAATCGAAACGATTGTTTCAACGCGTCGACAAGCGCGAGGGCGGACGCTTGCATGCGCCGCTGTTGCCAAAGTCTCGCCGCAAACTTCAAGTCACCAGGGATGATGCGAATTTGCCTTGGACGTGTCACTCTCGTGTCCGGTAGGAGTCGCCTCAATGGCCGAGCCCGCACTCGTCTTCGCAGAGCCATCCGGTGTCGTTCGCATCTGGAATTCCGGCGCCGAGTCCCTCTTCGGACATCCCGCCGCGGAAGCGATCGGCCAAACGCTCGACCTTATCGTTCCTCCCGACTATCGCGAGCGCCATTGGGCCGGCTACCGGGCCGCGATGGCTGCCAGCGACGGCAACATCGATCATGCATCGTTCAACATCCCGGCACTGCACCGCGACGGAACAGTCATGCGGGTCGAGGTCAGGCTGCTCGTGCTCCACGACAGCCGCAACCGGGTGGCCGGCGCTATGGCGGTATTCTCGGCGGATGAGGAGACCGCGCCGTCGCTGCCGCGCCTGTGAGACACAAACGGCGGGCGTTTGCACGCCCGCCGTCGCCACTCAGGTCCACCGCAACATCAAGCGACCAGCACGTTCTTGAACTGCCAGGGATCGCTCGTGTCGAGGTCCTCCGGGAACAAGCCGGGGCGGCCGGTCAGCGGAGTCCAGTCGGTGTAGTAGCCCTTGACCGGGCCGAGATACGGCCGCTGGATTTCCAGGCAGCGGCGGAAGTCGAGCTCGTCGGCCTCCACGATGCCGCGGTCCGGGTTCTCCAGCATCCACACGACGCCGGCGAGCACCGCCGAGGTGACCTGCAGGCCGGTCGCGTTCTGGTAGGGCGCAAGCTTGCGCGTTTCCTCGATGGAGAGCTGCGAGCCGTACCAGTAGGCGTTCTTGGCGTGGCCGTAGAGCAAGACGCCAAGCTCGTCGATGCCGTCGATGATCTCGTGCTCGTCCAGGATCTTCCACGCCGGCTGGCGCTGCCAGGCCGCGCCCGCCATTTCGTGCAGCGACAGCACCGCGTCGTCGCACGGATGATAGGCATAGTGGCAGGTCGGCCGGTGAACGACCTTGCCGCCCTCACGCAGGGTGAAGTAGTCGGCGATCGAGATCGCCTCGTTGTGCGTCACCAGGAACCCGTGCTGGGCCTGCGCCGTCGGCGTCCACGAGCGCACGCGGGTGCCGGCGCCTGGCCGGGTCAGGTAAATCGCGGCGTCGCAGCCGAAGTTGTGTCGGTGACCGTGCGCCGGCATGTGCTTCTCATGCGTGCCCCAGCCGAGCTCGGCCGGCTGCAGGCCTTCCGAGACGAATCCCTCGACCGACCACGTGTTGACGAACACGCCGCGCGGCTTCGGCTCGCGCGCGCGCTGGGTGTCGCGCTCGGCGATGTGAATGCCCTTCACGCCGGCGCGCTGCATCAGCTTGGCCCATTCCTCGCGGGTCGTCGGCTCGGTGAAGGTCATGCCGGTATCGCGCGCGATGTCGAGCAGCGCCTGCTTGACCATCCAGGAGACCATGCCCGGATTGGCGCCGCAGCAGCTCACCGCGCTCACCCCACCCGGGCGGCGACGGCGCACGTCGAGGACGCCCTCGCGCAGCGCATAATTCGAGCGCTCGGAGATCGAGACCTTGGTGTTGGTATAGAGGCCGGGCCAGGGCTCGCAGACCGTGTCGATGTAAAAGGCGTCGATGTCCTTGCAGAAGTCCATCAGGTCGGCGGACGAGGTGTCGACCGACAGGTTGATGATCATGCCGCGACCGGGACCGCCCGTGAGTAACGGGGTCAGCACCTGGCGGTAGTTGTCGCGGGTGATCGCGACCTTCTCGAACCGCAGGCCGCGCGCGTCGAGCAACGCGCGGTCGGTATCGATGGGGTCGATGACCACGAATTTCGTGCGGTCGAACCCGACGTGGCGCTCAAGCAGCGGCAGGAAGCCACGGCCAATGGAGCCGAAACCGATCATGACGATCGGGCCGGCGAAGTCGGCATGCAGGAGCTGGCTCTCGGTCATGCGGGCCAATGCGTTCATATCAGGGACTCCGAGGCAAGAGGGCTCACGCGGCGCGGGCGGATTCGTTGTGGGCAGTGCGTGCGATGAGTGCCGACAGCGCCGGTTTTGGTTCAATTCGTCCGGTCGGGCTGACGAGACCGCCCGCACCCGCGAGCGCGCCGGGCGCGAGCTCGAGCGCCAGGAACCGGTTGGCGTCGTAAGGTCCGGGCAGCCACAGGCCGCCGGTGGCCGCGGCCGAGAAGCCGAAGCGCTCGTAGTACGGTGCGTCGCCGACCAGCATGACGGTGCGATGACCGAGGCGCTTCGAGGTGTCGAGCGCGTGCCGCATCAATTCGCCGCCAAGGCCACGGCAGCGATAGTCGCAATGCACAGCGATCGGGCCGAGCAGCAGTGCAGGGCGCGACGGGCCGGCGGAGACGTTCCACAGCCGCGCCGTTGCGACGACGCGGCCGCGGTCGGAGGCCGTGAAGGCGAGACCCTGAGCCGGCAGCCGGCCTTCGCGCAGCCGCTCGGCTGCCTTCTCGAAGCGCGCGTCGCCAAAGCAGCGGTCAAGCAATGCTTCGCGGGCCTCGACGTCGCGGTGGAATTCCTTTCGGATCGTGATCATGCTCATGTTCGTGTCCTCCCGTGGCGCCGATGCGCCCGGAGAGCCGCAGGGGACATGGGAGCCGGCTTCAAGCCGGCTCCCGGCGATCTCAGATGTGGAACGTCTGCAACGGGGAGAAGCCGTTGAAGGCGACCGCGGAGTAGGTCGCGGTGTAGGCGCCGGTGCCTTCGATCAGCAGCCTGTCACCGATTTCCAGGCTCACCGGGAGCGGATAGGGCTGCTTCTCGTACAGCACGTCCGCGGAGTCGCAGGTCGGACCAGCCAGGACGCAAGGCGCCATGGCGTCGCCATCCCGCGGGGTGCGGATCGGGTAGCGGATCGACTCGTCCATCGTCTCGGCGAGGCCGCCGAACTTGCCGATGTCGAGATAGACCCAGCGCACGTCGTCCTCCTCGCTCTTCTTCGAAATCAGCACGACCTCCGACTCGATCACGCCGGCATTGCCGACCATGCCGCGGCCGGGCTCGATGATGGTTTCCGGAATGCGGTTGCCGAAGTGGCGCCGCAGGGCACGGAAGATCGCCGAGCCATAGGATTTCACCGTCGGCACGTTCTTCAGGTACTTGGTCGGGAACCCGCCGCCGAGATTGACCATGGCGAGGTTGATGCCGCGCTCACCACATTCACGGAAAACAGCGGCAGCCTGCGCCAAAGCGCGGTCCCAGGCGTTGGTGTTGCGCTGCTGCGAGCCGACATGGAACGAGACGCCGTGCGCCTCGAGCCCAAGCTTGTGCGCATGCTCCAGCACGTCCGCGGCCATGGAGGGCTCGCAGCCGAACTTGCGCGACAGCGGCCACTCCGCCCCGACGCAGTCGGAGAGGATGCGGCAGAACACCCGGCTGCCGGGCGCCGAGCGGGCGACCTTCTCGACCTCGGCCTTGCAGTCGACGGCAAAGAGCCGCACGCCGAGCGCATAGGCGCGCGCGACGTCGCGCTCCTTCTTGATGGTGTTGCCGAAGGAGATGCGGTCCGGCGCACAGCCGGTCGCCAGCACCATCTCGATCTCCGGGATCGACGCCGTGTCGAAGCACGAGCCGAGCGAGGCGAGCAGCGACAGCACCTCTGGCGCAGGGTTCGCCTTCACCGCGTAGAACACGCGGGTGTCGGGAAGCGTCTTCGCGAAGGTCAGGTAGTTATCGCGCACGACCTCGAGGTCGACGACGAGGCAAGGGGCCTCGTCACGGCCGGTGTCGCGGCGGTTGCGCAGGAAGTCGCGGATGCGCTGGGTCATGGGCGCTCTCCTCACCAAAGGCCAACGGGCCTTGCGGCCCCCGGTTGAAGTTCAGGCGTGTTCACGCCCGGCGTCAGCGGGTGAGGGTCGACATACCTTCCGTGCGATGGAGACACGGGGACGGTACGCCGGGCTCTTCACCCGAGATGCTGCCTTGGATTGGAGCGGGAGAACCCGTCCGCACGGCCGGCAAGATGGACAAGCCTCTTCGGTGTCGACCTTTGGAGGGCCGACGAGACCAGAGAAGCCCGCTCCGTCGTTGCTTTAAGCCGCGTCCCCCGTTGAGCACGGGGTGCGCCGGTTTCGCCTCCGGCTGCTGGTCGCATGATAAGGAAGCCAGTTAGCTTCCTTGGCGGCTGTCCGGCCTCTTGTCCGGATGCCCACCGACCAGCACGCGGCCACAGGCACGTGCGAAATAGGGCGAGGGCGCAAATAGATATTTGCGCCGTCACAATCAAGAAGAATCTGATGCGTGGTGAAAAAAACTTTGAGGGCAACGGCGCGCTCGCGAGCGCGCGACGCTACCGCCGCGACGTGAACGGCTCGACGCGCGACGCCTGGCGGATGAAGGAGATCATCACCGCGAGGCCGGCGGCGAAGAAGAGGACGCGCAGCGAGATGACGCCGAGGTCGCCGAAGCCGAACAGCATCGCGACCGCCCAGCCGCCCGCATAGGCGGCGCCGAACACCTCGGCGCCGATCAGGATCGCGGCGCTCAGTACGGTGTTCAGGTTCAGCCAGTTGATCTTGCGGCGCTGGCCGAGGTCAGGCGTGTTGCTCATTCGTTAAGGTCCTGTTGACGGGCGCAATGTTCACAAAAAGGGTGGCTGGATCAAGGCCCTGGGCAGTGCCGAAGCCGGCCGTTCAGGCAGCGTCGCGCGCCCTATCGCGGCCTTGAGCGCTAAGCAATCCGGCCTCGACCAGGGCAGCGCGAATGCGCTCGATCTCGGCGTCGCCAAGTTTCACCAGCGGCGGCCGCACCACTGCGCGCGGCAGGCGGCGGAGCAGCACCAGCGCCTCCTTCATGCGGTTGTGCATGTCGGCCCAGGGGCTCGGCATAGAACACCCGCGCGGTCGGGTAGATGCGGTCGTTGAGCGCCTTCGCCCCCGCGAGGTCGTTCCGCTGCACCGCCCGGAACAACTGCGCCTGCAGGTCGGCGATCACGCTGCCGGAGCCGGACAGGAGGCCGTTGCAGCCGAGCACCAGCGACGGGAACAGCCAGGCCGAATGGGTGGTGAGCACGTTCACTGACCGCGGCAGGCTCTGCAGCGTGCGGATCTGCATCTCGTGCTGGGGCACGTTGCCGGCCCAGTCCTTGATGGCGCGGATCGACGGCACCTGCTCGCACATCTTAAGGAGCGTGTCGCGCGGATAGCCCTGGCCGGTCGCCAGCGGATATTGGAAGACGATGATCGGCAGGTCGGTCGCGTCGGCGATGCGCTTGAAGTGAGCGAGCGCCATCTCAGGCGACTGCTGGAGCGTGAACGGCGCCGGCGGGAACACCAGGAGTGCCGAGGCGCCGCCGGCGGCCGCCATCTTCGCAATGCGCGCCGCCTCCAGGCTGCCGTCGGCCCAGATGCCGTTGATGATCGGCAGTTGGGTCCCGATCTCGTCCTGCGCGATCTCGAGCAGACGCCGCTGCTCATCGAAGGTGCAGGAGGCGACCTCGGTCGAGTGGGCGTTGATGGTGATCGCCGAAATACCCTCGGTCGTCGCCACGTCGCGCAGGTGACTGCGGAAGCTCGCCTCGTCGATGGACAGGTCGTCATGGAACGGCAGCAGCACGGCCGGAATGACGCCATGGGGAACGTAGCTGGAATGACGGGGCATGGCCTTCTCCGGGTTCGGCAGCGGGCGCGAGGCGCTGCCAACGTTCGCCTTGCCCTGTCTAGGGCTGGCCCACCATATAGCAGGCATGACCAAACAGAACCATCCGGCCACCCCAGCGGTGGATACCACCCTAGAGCCCAACCCCTTCTTCGAGACCTGGACCGGCCCGTTCGAAATGCCGCCGTTTGGCCGCATTGCGCCCGAGCATTTCATGCCGGCCTTCGAGCGCGCCTTCACGGATCACGATGCCGAGATCGCGGCCGTCACGGCAGAGGCGGATGCGCCGACGTTTACCAACACCATTGAACTGCTGGAGAAGAGCGGCGCACTGCTCGACCGCGTCTCTGGCGTATTCTTCAATCTCGCCGGCGCGCATACCAACGACGCTCTGCTCGAGATCGAGCGCGAGATCGGGCCGAAGCTCGCCGCCCACAGCAACCGCATCCTGCAGAACGACGCGCTGTTCCGGCGGATCGATGCGCTCTATCGGACGCGCGACACCCAGAGGCTCACCGCCGAGCAGCGCCGCGTGCTGGACCGCTACCACACCATGTACAAGCGCGCCGGCGCCGGTCTCGATGCAGCCACCAAAAAGCGGCTGGCTGACATCGCCGAGCGCCTCGCGACGCTCGGAACGAGCTTCAGCCAGAACGTGCTCGCCGACGAGCAAGCCTACACGCTGGTGCTGGAAACCGAGGACGACCTCGCCGGGCTGCCGGATTTCGTGCGCTCCGCCGCGCGCGCTGCTGCCGCCGAGCGCGGCATGGATGGCAAGCACGTCGTCACGCTGTCGCGCTCGAGCGTCGAGCCGTTCCTGCAATTCTCGGCGCGGCGCGACCTGCGCGAAAAGGCGTTCCGCGCCTGGATCGCGCGCGGTGAGCAGGGCGGGGCGACCGACAACAAGGCGATCATCGCCGAGATGGTGGCGCTGCGTGCCGAGCGCGCCAAGCTGCTCGGCTACGAGACCTTCGCCCACTACCGGCTCGACGATGCCATGGCCAAGACGCCTGATGCGGTGCGCGACCTCCTCGATCGGGTCTGGGCACCCGCGCGCGCTGGTGCGCTGGCCGACCGCGACGCCATGCAGGAACTGGTGCGGCAGGAGGGCGGGAACTTCGAGATCGCGCCCTGGGACTGGCGCTACTACGCCGAGAAGCTGCGCAAGGTCCGCTGCGACATCGATGAGGCGACGGTGAAGCCTTACTTCCAGCTCCACCACATCATCGATGCGGCGTTCTACACCGCCTACAAGCTGTTCGGGCTCACCTTCGAACGCCGCAAGGACGTCACCGCCTGGCATCCTGACGTGATGGCCTGGGAGGTGCTCGGGCCGGACGGCCGTCACCTCGGCCTGTTCCTGGGCGACTATTTTGCCCGGTCGTCCAAGCACAGCGGCGCCTGGATGACGACGCTGCGCGATCAGGAGCGGCTCACCGGCGAGGTGCGTCCGCTGGTCGTCAATGTCATGAACTTCAACAAGGGCGGCGACGGTCAGCCGACGCTGCTTTCGTTCGACGACGCGCGCACGCTGTTCCACGAATTCGGCCATGCGCTGCATGGGCTTCTGTCGGACGTTACCTATCCGATGGTCGCCGGCACCAGCGTGCTCACCGATTGGGTGGAACTGCCTTCGCAGCTCTATGAGCACTGGCTGGAGCAGCCTGAAATCCTGCGTCGCTTCGCGATTCATGCCCGCACCGGCCGCCCGATCCCCGACGATCTGCTCAAGCGCCTGCTCGATGCGCGTAACTTCAATCGCGGCTTCGCCACCGTCGAGTTCGTCGCCTCGGCGCTGTTCGATCTCGACGCGCATCTGCTCAAGGATGCAAAGGGCTTCGAGGTCGGCGCCTTCGAAGATGCGGCGCTCGCGAAGATCGGCATGCCGTCGGAGATCGTGATGCGGCACCGGCCGACCCACTTTACGCACGTGTTCTCCGGCGGCGGCTACGCCTCGGCCTATTACAGCTACATGTGGTCGGAGGTGCTCGACGCCGACGCCTTCGCCGCGTTCCAGGAGACCGGCGACATCTTCGACCCGGCGACCGCGAAGAAGCTCAACGATCACGTCTACTCAGCGGGCGGCAAGAGCGATCCGGAGAAGCTCTACATTGCGTTCCGGGGACGACTCCCGATCGCCGACGCGCTGCTCAAGCAGCGGGGCTTCGCGCCAGCTTAGATGATGACGTTTTCGCCGACAGTTGCTATTGGGCCCTCTCCCCTTGAGGGAGAGGGCTCAAGAAAGAACCCGCGAACACAAATCGGGTGAGGGGGTCTCTTCGTCAAAGCGTTCTTTGCAAAGAGAACCCCTCACCCGATCGTCTTTGGTTGCAACATCGTCCTGCCCTCTCCCTCAAGGGGCGAGGGCACATTAATGTTCGCTTCGCTGGCGGCACTACGAAGGAGTATGATGGACCTCCACACTGCCGGACATCGACGGGGCGTCGTCTGCGCGCCGCATTCAGCGGCGGCGGAAGCGGGTCGCGCCGTGCTCGCCGAGGGTGGCAACGCGCTCGAGGCGATGGTCGCGATGTCGGCCTCGATCGCGGTTGTCTATCCGCACATGAACGGCATCGGCGGCGATGGCTTCTGGCTCGTGCGCGAGCCGTCGGGGCGTGTACGGGCGTTGATGGCGGCTGGCCGTGCGGGGGAGCTGGCGCGGCCGGAGCTCTATCGCGACTACGATGCAATCCCGTCGCGCGGACCGCTGGCGGCTTTGACAGTACCAGGTGCGATCGGCGGCTGGATGCTGGCGCTCGAAGCCGCCAAGGCGATGGGCGGCGCGCTGCCGCTCGACGTGCTGCTCGGCCATGCCATCCGTCAGGCCGGCGAGGGCACGCCGGTGGCACGCAGTCTCGCGGACCTCACCGCCGCAGTGGCCGGTGAATTGAAGCTTGTTCCCGGTTTTGCGCAGACCTTTCTGATCGACGGCAAGGCTCCGGAGGTCGGCCACGTGCTGCGCCAAGCAGCGCTCGCCGCGACGCTCGAACAGCTCGCCCATGAGGGGCTTGCGGATTTCTATCGCGGCGACGTCGCGCGCGAGGTCGCCGCCGATCTTGAGCGCGTCGGATCGCCGGTCACGCGCGCCGACTTCCGGCGCAACGGTGCGACGATCGCCGAGCCGCTATCGATCACGATCGATGCCGGCACGATCTACAACACCCCAGCACCGACGCAGGGGCTCGCCGCGCTGATGATCCTCGCGCTGTTCGAACGCCTCGGCGTCAAGGAAGCCGAGAGCTTCGACCACGTGCATGGGCTGATCGAAGCGGCGAAGCGGGCGCTGCGCGTGCGCGACCGCACCATCACCGATCCCGACCGGTCGCCGCAGCCGTCCGAGCGCTTTCTCGCCGATGCGTTCCTGGATGCGGAAGCCGCCGCGATTGACCGCCGCAAGGCCGAGCCGTGGCTGACATCGGAAGGGAAGGGCGACACGGTCTGGATGGGTGCGGCCGATGGCTCGGGGCTCGTGGTCTCCTACATCCAGTCGCTCTACTGGGAGTTCGGCTCCGGCGTGGTGCTGCCCCGCACCGGCGTGCTGATGCAGAACCGCGGGACGAGCTTTTCGCTCGACCGCCGCGCCCTCAATGCATTGGAACCGGGACGGCTGCCGCCGCATACGCTCAATCCGGCGCTGGCGGTGCTGCGCGATGGACGGATCATGGCCTATGGAACCATGGGCGGCGACGCGCAGCCGCAAATCCAGGCGGCGCTGTTCACCCGCCACGTTCTCTATCGCCAACCACTTGAGGAGGCGCTCGACCGGCCGCGCTGGTTCATCGGGCGCACATGGGGGTCGGCGCATGGCAGTGTCATGCTCGAAGGACGCTTCGACGGTAACCTTATCGACCGCCTCATGTCCGCCGGTCATGACGTAGATGTGATGGCCGCGCCTTACGCGGGGAATATGGGCCACGCTGGCGCCGTGGTGCTGCACCCGAATGGCACACTCGAAGGCGCCCACGATCCGCGCGCCGACGGCGGCGCAAGCGGGATATGAAATTCACGTAACCATGTCCGGGCAGGCGTCAGTGTGGCGGTTCAGACGTCCGCAAATTCGGGTGCGGCGAGTTTGGATTGCGGACTTCTGAACCTAAGCCACACTAGAATCAACGAGTTGTTAGCGTCTTTCGATTCCGAAGTTCGTATCGGAGCCTGCCGCAAAATCGTGCGAACTTCGGAATCGGGACACTGGCTGGGGCCTCCATTCCGCCGCACTCCGTGCTATCTTCCCCGGCATGATCAGACAGCTTTCCTGCATCGCCGCGGCGCTGCTCGCCAGCCTCGTCGCGTCCGTCCATTCGGCCGCCGCCCATCCGCATGTCTGGGTGACGATGCGGAGCGAGGTGGTCTATGCGCCGGACGGAACCGTCACCGGCGTCCGTCATGCCTGGACCTTTGACGACATGTTCTCGGCGTTCGCGACGCAGGGCATCGACAGCAAGAAACGCGGCGTGTTCACCCGCGAGGAGCTTGAGCCGCTCGCCAAGACCAATATCGAGTCGCTCAAGGACTTCGAGTATTTCACGATGGCGCGGGCGAACGGCGAGCGCGCCGACTTCGTCGATCCGCCGCCCGGTTATTATCTCGAGTACAAGGATCAGATCCTGACGCTGCACTTCACCTTGCCGTTCAAGGCGCCGGTGAAGGCGCAGGCTCTTCAGATCGACATCTATGATCCGTCGTATTTCGTCGATTTCGCTTTCAAGAAGAACAATGCGGTCGCCCTCGTCGGCGCTCCAGCCGGATGCAAGCTGGTCGTGGCACGTCCGGAGGAGATGGACCCGACGCTGGCGGCGAAGCTCTTCCAGATGTCGCCCGACGCCAAGCTTGATCCGTCCCAATATCTCGGCGCGCAGTTCGCCAATCGTATCCTGGTGAAGTGCTCATGACCCGCGCTAACGGGCGCAGCAATGGGCGCACAACGCGCAATCTTCTGATCGCCGGCATCGCGATCCTGTTGATTGCCGGTGCTGTGGATGTCGTGCTCGCCCAGGGGGCGCCGTTCGGAGCGCCGAAGGGCGCGCCGCCCGTGGCGTCGTCATCCGGCATCATCGGCTGGATCATGATCAAGCAGGCGGAGTTCTACAAAGGCCTGTCAGGTGCAATCCGCGCCGCCAAGACCGAGTGGAGCGCGCTGTGGGTGCTGTTCGGCTTGTCGTTTGGCTACGGCCTTTTCCACGCCGCCGGCCCCGGCCACGGCAAGGCGGTGATCTCGTCTTATGTCGTTGCCAACCGCGAGACCTGGTGGCGGGGCGTCGTGCTCTCCTTTGCGTCGGCCATGGTGCAGGCCGCAGTCGCGGTCGCGGTGGTCGGCATTGCCGCGGTCTTGCTCAACGCGACGGCCGCGACCATGCGCAGCGCAGTCTACTGGATCGAGGTCGTGAGCTACCTCCTCATCATCGCCATTGGGCTAAGGCTGGTATGGGCGAAAGGCCGCGCTGCCATCGCCACGTGGCGCGATATTCACAAACCGAAGACCGTCGGCGCCGCGGTGACGCCGGTGCATCTGCGCGAGCCGCACGATCACGACCATCATCACGACCATGCGCAGCACGATCATGCCCATCATGATCACGACCATGCGCATGACCACGACCATCACGGCCACGATCATCACGGACATCATCATAACCATGATCACGCGTGCTGCGATCACGACCACGGCTCGGCCTGGAGCCATGCCCACGCGCCGGAGCCGAGCGAGCTGGCCGGTCCGGGCGGCTGGAAGCGCGGCCTGTCGGCGATCGTCGCGGTCGGGCTACGGCCGTGCTCGGGCGCGATCCTGGTGCTGGTGTTCACGTTGGCACAGGGGCTGTTCTGGGCTGGCGTGGTCGCGACCTTCGTGATGGGATTAGGCACGGCGATCATGGTCGCCGCCATCGCGGTCATTTCCGTGGTCGCAACGAAATGGGCGGAACGCCTTGCCTCGAATCGCGGCGGCTACGGCATGCTGTTCATGCGCGGGATCGAAGTCGCCGCCGCGCTGCTGATCACCGCCTTCGGCACGCTGCTGCTCATGGGCTACATGGCGACTGAGCGGCTGTTGGCTTAGCTCTTTTGCCGCCCGTTACCCCACCACTCAAGCCTACCTCCCAAAATCCTCCGGCGTCAGCTCGATTGGCTCCCCGTGCGGCGTGCGGTCGGCAGCGTGATCCCAGGCATCGCGATAGCGCGATAATGTCTTTGCATCGGTCGCGCCCTTCTCCGTCACCAGCCGCTCGAGCGTGTTCAACCAGTGCCGGTAATAGGTCTCGCCGGTGTCGGGATCGCCCGCGGCCTGGGCGCGCTTGATCTCGTCGGAGAGCGTCGCCGCCCATTCGGGCCACGTGAACAATCCGCGCTCGTGCAGCGCGAGCGCCATGGCAAAGGCCTGCGCCTCCCAGGGCTCGCGGAACACCGGCCCTTCGGCGTCGCAAGGGATGCTCGGCACCGCGTCCGCTGCACGCCGCGCGGCGGCGGGATCGATGGCGTCACGCCGGCTCAAGATACGGGTCCCATGCTTCGATCGACACCTTCAGCTTGGGGTCGGCGGCGTTGCCCCATAACTCCTTGGCTTCGAACAAGACCGTATAGAGCCATTGCGGGTTCTCGCCCTGGCCGATCGCGACGGAGTCCGGGAATACATGGAAGCCACGCACGCATTCGATCACGCCGGTCTTGTCGCGGGCGTAGCGCGGCATCCGCGTGTGAGTGTGCGGGTGCATATTCTTGGTGTGCACGCGGTCGCCGGCCTCGAAGCGCGCGGGTCTTGTCGGCTCGCGCGAATAGGTTCCGCGCGACAAGGCGTTGTTCGCCTCGGCCGCAGGCAGGAAACGCGGCAGCGGCTTGCCAGGCCGCAGCGAGCGGCCGGCCTTCACCTCGTCCTCGCCGAGATAGCCGTATTCGATGAGAAGCTGCTCCAGCCGCTGCGCCCATTTTTGATAATAGGTCTTGGTGAGATACTCGTGCGGCGGCATCTCCTCGATCTTCGCGCGCGACTTGTCGATGTTCCAGATCTTCGCGTAGCCGAGCGCGCGGTTCATCGCGAGCGCGCGGCCTTCCCATTGGGTATGGAACGGCGGCTCGTTCGGCTCCGGTTTAACGGGTCCGAAGCCTTCCATGCCGCCCATGTCGTGGATGCCGTTCATGATGCCGCGCCCGGCGCCTTCGGCAGCCCGGTCCCGATCATGGAATCGCGGGTGACGAGCTCCGCGAGCTGGTCCTCGCTCCAGCCCTCGGTACCGGCGGGACGCATCGGCAGCACGATGAAGCGTGTTTCGGCGGTCGAGTCCCAGACGCGGATGTCGGTATCCGACGGCAGCGTCACACCGAAATCCTTCAGCACACCGCGCGGATCGATTACCGTGCGCGAGCGATAGGGCGCGGATTTGTACCAGGTCGGTGGCAGGCCCAGCACCTCCCAAGGGTAGCAGGAGCAGAGCGTACACACGATCATGTTGTGGAGCTTCGGCGTGTTCTCGACCGCGACCAAATGATCGCCGACGCGGCTTGCAAAGCCGAGCGAGCCGACCGCCTTGGTAGCGTCCGCCAGCAGAGCCTTCTTGTACTCCGGATCGATCCAGGCCTTTGCCACGGCCTTTGCGCCGTTGTGCGGGCCGATGCGGGTCTCGTAGGCCTCGATGATGGCATCGAGCGCCTTCGGATCGACATAGCCCTTCTCGGTCAGGATGGTCTCGAGTGCGCGCACGCGGAGCTGTGTCTCCGACAGTTCCGAGCCGTGCTCGTGATCGTGATGATGGTGGGGATCGTGGTTGGCCATGTTGAACTCGCTGTGGCTTGTTGTGGCATTATCCACGAAGGAGATGATTCCATTATCCTCCGCAGCCGATGCAGTGTCGAGGGCGAGCGTGACTGCAACAAAATTGTTTGATCTGACCGGCCAGGTCGCGCTCGTCACTGGTGCGTCGAGCGGGCTCGGCGTGCGCTTCGCGGAGGTGCTGGCCGAGGCCGGCGCGGTGGTGGCGCTGGTCGCGCGCCGTGCCGACCGGCTCGCCGCGGTGAAGGATGCGATCGAGAAGAATGGCGGCTTCGCGGTCGCGATCGGCGCCGACGTGGTCGACCGCGATGCCATGGCCCGCGCCTTCGACGCCGTCGAGCAAGCGTTCGGAACGGTCACTGTGCTGGTCAACAATGCCGGCGTGGTGACCTCGGGACGCGCGGTCGAAATCAGCGAAGACGACTGGCGGAGCGTCATCGGTACCAATCTCGATGCGGTGTTCTTCACTGCGCAGGAGGCGGCACGGCGCATGCTTGCTGCCGGCAAAGGTGGGGCGATCGTCAATATCGCGTCGATGCTCGGGCTCCGTGTCGCGAAAGGCGTCGCGCCCTACGCGGTGTCGAAGGCCGGCGTGATCCAACTCACCAAGGCGATGGCGCTCGAGCTTGCGTTCAAGGGCATCCGTGTCAACGCAATCGCGCCGGGTTGGATCGTGACCGATCTCAACCGCGACTATCTCGCAAGCGAGCAGGGCGCGGCGATCAAGCGGGAGATTCCCGCCGGTCGCTTCGGCGAGGCGCGCGACCTCGACGGTGCAATGTTACTGCTTGCGTCCGACGCCGGCCGGTTCATGACGGGCACGACGATCGTCGTCGATGGCGGGCAGGTGGTGGCGGTGCGGGGGTGATGGGGCTTCTCGTGTCCCGGACGCAGTGCAGCGTGAAGCGAAGCGGAACGGTGCACCGCTGATCCGGGATCCCGGTTACTTTCTTCATTTGAGAAACCGGGATCCCGGGTCTGCAGTGCATCGCTGTGTGCTGCACTGCGCCCGGGAAACGCATCCAAACCTTATCCATCCGCGCCTGCCAGCGCGCCGCTCGGCGGCGCCGCTGGACGCTTCGCGTAGCCCATGTCATGCGCGATCATGCCGGCCGCCATCGCGACGCAGAACACGATAATTGGCGGCGACAGCGTCGCAAGATTCTCCAGCGCCGGTCCCGGGCAGAGGCCGACCAGACCCCAGCCGATGCCAAACAGCGCGGAGCCCGCGACCAGCGGCGTGTCGATCGCGGTTTTGGTCGGGATGTCGAACTTGGGCGCAAAGACCGGCTGTGGGCGTCGCTGTGCGAGCACATAACCGATGCCGGATACGGCGAGCGCCGCCGCCATCACCACCGCGAGGCTCGGGTCCCAAGTGCCAGTCCGCACGCCCAAGATGTCGAGAAAGCCGAGCACCTTCGTCGGCCGGGTCATGCCGGAGATCAGCAATCCCAGCCCGAAGATGAAGCCGCAAACGAGCGAGGCAAGAGCGAGCATGGTCAGCCTCCAATCACATGGCGCATCAGCGCAACGGTGATCATGGCTGTGCCCACAAAGATGACTGTGGCAGTGAGCGAGCGCTTGGAGAGCCGCGCGACGCCGCACACGCCATGGCCGGACGTGCAGCCGCCGCCCAGCCGTGCACCGAAGCCGACCAAGAGACCGCCCGCGATGACCAAGAGCCAGCTTGCCGGCATCTCCGGCGGTGGCACCTGATAGCCCGCGAGCATCGCGGCGACAGGCGCGAGGATCAGCCCAGCAACAAAGGCGATGCGCCATCCGCGGTCAATCGCGCCAATTCCGAAGATACCGGCCGTGATGCCGCTGATGCCGGCGACACGGCCGGCGAGCAGCATCAGCATCACGGCAGCGAGCCCGATCAGCGCACCGCCGATGGCGGCAGAGAGCGGCGTGAAATTGGCCATGGTGCCTCTCCGAGGATTTAGGCGGTCGCGTTCGGATTATCCGTCCGCAGCGGCCGTCGCTCGATCATAACAACAGCAGCGAGCGTAATCGCAAAGCAGGCGGCGACCGCATAGAACACGCGTCGGAATGCGTGGGCGGCCTCGGCGCTGCCCGCCGGCAGCGCGCCGGCAAGCTCGCGGCCGGTGCCCGGCGCGAGCGACGATGTCGCGGCCAGTCCAGCGCGCCGAGGATGGCGATGAGGATCGTGCTGAACAGGTTGCGCGAGAAGTTCATGGTGCCGGACGCGACGCCGAACTGGTGACGCTCGACGACGTTCTGCACCACGACCGAGGACATCGAGGGCGTCGGGCCGAAGCCTGCGCCGATCAACAGCAGCAGCACCTGGAACGTCAGGGGTGTCAGTTGGTCTGCCCACAGCCCCAGCAGGATCACCGCTCCGATCGACACCATAAGACCGGCGGTCGGCAGTGCCTTATAATGGGTGACGCGGCAAAGCACCTGTCCGCCGATGCCGGCGCTGACATTGAGACTCACCATCAGGACGATCGGGCTCAGACCCGCGTCGGTTGGCGACATGCCGACGACGGTCTGCAGATAGATCGGCAGGAAAATGTTGAGACCGGCAATGGCGCTCCATCCAACGCCATTGGCGATGGTCGCCCAGCGGACGATCGGATGCTTCAGAATTGCCAGCGGGATCAGCGGCTCGGGCGCGGTGACGAGCCGCCGCACAAACAGACCGGCGACCGCGGCCGCGGTCGCAAAGAGCAGCAGGATCGGGGCTGAGGTCCACGCGTCGCTAGCGCCCGCGAGGTTGAGCCCGAGCATGAAGGATACGGTCGCCACCACGATCAGCAGCGCGCCGATCAGGTCGAGCCGATGCGGGCGCTCGTAGCGGGGCAGGCGGCGCAGCAGCCGCGAGGTGACGAACAGCGCGAGCAAATCGAGCGGCAGTGCAAGCCAGAAGATCGCCGTCCAGTGCAGGTAGTCGGACAAGAAGCCGCCCAGCGCCGGGCCGAGCGCGCCCGCGGTGGTGTAGGTGACGGCGAAATAGGCCGAATATTTGCCGCGCTCTTTCGGTGCTGCCACGTCGCCGAGCACCACCACCGGGATCGAGGTCAGGCCGGCGGCGCCGATCCCCTGCACGATGCGGCCGAAGATCAGCATCACCATCGATGACGACAGCGCGCAGATCATCGCCCCGACGAGATGGATAACGATCGCGACACGTAGCGTCGGCCGCCGTCCGTGAATGTCGGCGATCTTGCCGTAGAGCGGCATGCAGGCGGTCGATGCCAGAAGGAAGATCGTGATCAGCCAGGGCAGGTTGTGGACGTCGTTGAGGTCGCGGCCGATGGTCGGCAGCGCGGTCGCGAGGATGGTGTTGTCCATCGAACCGATGAACACCGGCAGCAGCGCGCCGATCACGAGCAACCGCAGGTCCTTGTGGGTGAGCGGGGTCTTGTCAGGAAGCGGCTTGGCCGCGCCGGTCGGGGCGTTCATGCGGCCTTACTTCGCTTCCGGCGCAACGCCCGACTGCAGCGGCTTCTCCTCGATCAGGATGATGGAGATCAACGCCACCGTCATGATCCCTGCGGTCGCGAAGAAGACACGCTGGTAGGCTGCCGCCGCCAACGCCGCGTCCTGTGCCAGCGCGCCGCCAAGCGCGCCGGGTGCCGCCGCCTTGATCGCAAAGCCGGCGACGATGGCGCCGAACACCGCGACCATGAAGGTCGCAAGCAGGTTGCGGCTAAAGGTCATGGCGCCGACCGAGATGCCGAGTTGGTGCCGCTCCACCGAGTTCTGCACCACCACCTGGGTGAGGCTCGGCATGGCGCCAAAGCCAATCCCGATCACGACCAGCAGCGCCTCGAACCACAGCAGGCTGACCCGGTCGACGTTCCA
Organism: Hyphomicrobiales bacterium; assembly: GCA_009377695.1. GTDB lineage: Bacteria > Pseudomonadota > Alphaproteobacteria > Rhizobiales > Xanthobacteraceae > VAZQ01. The sequence goes on from WHTP01000041.1 coordinate 20,123, forward strand.
GGCCAGGACCAGCAAGGCGGAGATCGACACCGCCAGTCCAACCATCGGCAGCGTCTTGTAATGGACCACGCGGCACAGCACGTGGCCTGACGCGCCCGCGCTGATGTTGAGCGCGATCATGAAGATGATAAGCGTGAGACCGGCGGTGGTCGGCGTCAGCCCGACGACGTTCTGCAGATATTGCGGCATGAAAATATTAAGCCCGACAATCGACGACCACCCGAAGGCGTGCGCCAACGTGGCGTAGCGGACTTCACGATTGCGCAGGATGGCGATCGGGATCAGCGGCTCCGGCGCGGTCAGGAGCCGGCGGACGAACAACAACCCCACGACGCCGGCGGCGGCGAGCAATGCGAGGATCGGCGGCGAGAACCACGGGAAACGCACGCCGCCGAGCGTGATCGCCAGCATGAAGGAGATGCTGGCGGCGATGATCAGCACGGCGCCGATCACGTCGAGCCGGTGCGGCCGCTCGTGCCGCGGCAGGTGACGCAACAGCACGCTGGTGACCGCCAAGGCGACGAAGCCGAGCAGGATGTTGAACCAGAAGATTGCCGACCAATGCAGGTGGTCGGCGAAGAATCCGCCGAGTGCCGGACCGAGTGCGCCAGCGGTGGTGTAGACCACCGCGAAATAGGCATAGTAGCGGCCGCGCTCCTTGGGCGCGACCACGTCGCCCAGCACGACGGATCCCATGGTCGCAAGTCCGCCGCCACCGAGCCCATGCAGCGCCCGCCCGAGGATGAGCACCAGCATGTTGGGCGCCAGCGCACACATCAGCGAGCCCATCATGTAGATGATGATTGCGATCCGCAGCGTGACCTTGCGCCCGTAGATGTCCGCGATCTTGCCGTAGAGCGGAACCACCGCCGTCGCCGCCAGCAGATAGGCGGTGATCAGCCAGGACAGATTGTAAGAATCGCCGAGGTCGCGTCCGATCGTCGGCAGTGCCGTGGCGAGATTGGTGTTGTCGAGCGATCCCATGAACACCGGCAGCATCATTCCCAGCACGATCACCCGCGCCTCCTTGTGGGAGAGCGAGGTCATGGGGGCAGGATCGGTGCGAGCATCCACGGGTGCTTGAAGCCTTCCAAGTGTGGCGGTTCAGAAGTCCGTACGATCGTCGCGGCGAGTGCGAAAAATCGGAATCGGGACGCTAGGCCGGCTGATTTTCTTTTGCGAGGACAGCCGGGAGGGCGTTTTAGAGCAGCGCCCTGCATTCGACCAGCCGCAGCCGCGAATTTAAGCAATGCCGCCCACGCATGCGGCAACGGATAGAGCTAGCTAATCGGAAATGTCCTACGCCGGTGCAGGTCCGAGCACGCCCTTGATCCGCATATTGGTCCGCCCGCACGGCGAACGCCCGCGCATGACCGCCGAAAGCTGGCCGGTCGCCAGCCGGATCATCGGATAGTCGGGGTTGAACGCGGTGACGACGATTTCGCCGACCTCGCCGTCGGCGACGGGCTCGCCCGAGCCCGGTCGCACGATCTCGACGATCAAGCCCTCATTGACGATCATGCCGTCGCGCGCATCGCTCTCATACGCAATGATGCCGATGTCGGGATGCGTCAGGCATTCCTGCACGTCGATCCCCGCCGATGCGAACCCGCGGCGCAGCGCAGGCGTGAGCGGCGAATTGGCGATGAGCGCGTGCTTGATGCTCATTTCGCTGGGGCTGTCCGACACGTCGAGCAAGCGCTTGAGGAAATCGGCCGGGCCGACAAAGGCGCTCGGCGCGAGCTTTTGCATGACGTCGGCCACCGTCACGGCATCATCCGATCCGGCCGCGATGACGGTGCAGCCGAGCGCGTGCGCGCCGGAATCCATCAGGAAGCCGAACGGGCTGAGATGATAGGAGAAGCAGTTCAGCCCAACATCGCCCGCGCGCATGCCGGCGGCAAACAGCGCGCGCGCCGCGCCCCCCACGTCGGTGCCGTCAACGTCGGGATGGAACACCGGTCCCGGCGACATCAACAGGCGGCGCGTGCGCCGGCGCTGGGGCACGACGAAACCGCCGAACGGCGGGTATTCTCCGCGCAGCGCCGGCCAGTCCTCGGCGTGCAGCACCGGGATCTGCCCCAGCGCCTCGCGCGAGGTCACGCTGTTGGGATCGATGCCGTTGAGTTGGCGCGCCCAGCCGGCGCCGCTCAGGGCGAGCGCGATGAGATTGGGCAGCCGGCCGAAGAGGTCGCGTTCGCGCAGGTCGGGATTGTCGATTTCGAGGGAGTCGTAGTAGTCCTTTCGCAACGACGAACTCCGTCTCTCTCGGCCTTGTGCTGAGGAGGCGCCACAGCAGGCGTAGCCTGCGTAAACTTGGCTACGTGCGACGTCTCGAAGCGTAGGGCGGCCCCTTCTTCGAGACGCGCTCTTCGAGCGCTCCTCAGGATGAGGGCGGATTAGACCCTCAACCTTATCAGCAGGCGCACGAGCCTGCCTACTACGATGCTTCATGGCTCTTGCCCCAAATTCGACCAGCATTGAGCTTACGGTTCCTCGTCACGCATCGTCGGCCAGCGCGCACGAGAGCCGCAGCGGACATTCGGGGGAGTTCGCGTCATGTCGGCAATCGCCTACGCGCTGGCACTATTCGTCGTGTTCATGATTGCGCCGACGCACGTGCGCGCGCAGAATCTCGACCAGGACAAATCTGGCGCAAAGCTGTTTGCGGGAAGCTGCGTGCAGTGTCATCGCAGCGCCCGCGGTCTCGCCAAGGGGCGGATGAGCTTCACACTGTCGCATTTTCTGCGGCAGCACTATACCAGCAGCGCCGCCTCCGCGCAGACGCTCACCACTTATCTGCAGTCGGTCGACACGCCGCCACCCGGCAAGGCGAAGCGTCGCGCGGGCAAGGTGCAGGCGACGAGCGCGACGACGTCAAGAATGCCGACGGGCTCGATCAGGGACGAGCGGCCGATGCGTCCGCCGGCAAAGGTGCCGGGGCGGTAGGCCGGCCCGGCCGTGACAGGTGGCGGATTCGGCCGACGGATATGCGCTGCGTCCCTCTACTCCGCGGCCCTGAGAAGATGCGGCGTGTCCGAGCGGAACTGGTCGAGCAGCGCCGCTTCATCGGCCTTGGCGGCGGCGAGATGGCGCAGCTTGACGTGACCGAAGCCGCGGATTTTCTCCGGGATCGCGGCGATGCCGACCGCGAGATGATGGTTGTCGGGTGTGAGCTTCGCCAGGATTTCGTCGAGCGTCGCTTCGTAGTCGGCGATCAGCTTGCGTTCGGTGCGGCGCTCCTCGCTGCGGCCGAAGAAATCGAAGGCGGTGCCGCGCAGGAACTTGAACCGCGCCAGCAGCCCGAAGACGCGCATCATCCAGGGCCCGAAGGTCATCTTGCGCGGCTCGCCGGTCGCGGGATCGCGGCGTGCCAGCAGCGGCGGCGCCAGGTGGAACTGGAATTTTAGCTTGCCGTCGAATTCCGCCGCGGCCTGGCGCAGGAACGCGCCGTCGCTATAAAGCCGCGCGACCTCGTATTCGTCCTTGTAGGCCATCAGCTTGAACAGGTTGCGCGCGACCGCCTCAGCGAGCCCGCATTTGCCGGGCGTCTTTACGGCCTCGGCCTTCCTCGCGCCTTCGACCCGGTCGCGATAGTGCGTCGCGTAAGCCGCGTCCTGATAGTCGGTAAGGAAAGCGATGCGGCGCGCGACCGTTTCGTCGAAATTCTGCGACAGCCGGCGCGCGTCGGTTGCTTCGCTCGGGGCAGGGACGTTGAGCGCGTCGAGCGCTTTCGGGTCGGCGGCCATGCGCCGGCCCCAGCGGAACGCCGAGGTGTTCATCGCCACCGCCTCGCCATTGAGCGCGGTCGCATGCTCGATCGATTCCGCCGACAGCGGCAGCGCGCCGACCTGATAAGCGTAGCCGAGCATCACCATGTTGGCCGCAATCGACTGCCCGGCGACCGCATTGGCGACCCGGGCGGCATCGAAGAAATGGCAATTCTTCTCGCCGACGGCGGCGGCGATTGCTCGCTTGAGCCGCTCGGTCGGCAGTGAATAGTCGGCATTGCGCGTGAACTCGCCGGGCAGGACCTCCGCAAGGTTCACGACCACCGTGCTCTTGCCTGGCGTCACCGCCGCCAGAACCTTCTTGTTGCCCGCCACCACGATGTCGCCGCCGAGCACGAGATCGGCGCCGCGCGCGGCGACGCGGATGGCGTGGATGTCCTCAGGACGCTCGGCGATGCGCACGTGGCTCTGCACGGCACCGCCCTTTTGCGCGAGGCCGGCCATGTCGAGCACGCCGACGCCCTTGCCCTCGAGATGCGCCGCCATGCCGATCAGCGCACCGACGGTGACGACGCCGGTACCGCCGACGCCGGTGATGATGATGTCGTAGGTCAGGCCGAGCGGGGGTAGGACAGGGTCGGGGAGCGCCGGCATGTTATCGGGTAATTGCGCGGGCGCCGCCTTCTTCGGTGTCGCGCCGCTGATGGTGACGAAGGACGGGCAGAAGCCCTTAAGGCAGGAGAAATCCTTGTTGCAGCTCGACTGGTCGATGGTGCGCTTGCGGCCCCATTCGGCTTCGAGCGGCTGCACCGACACGCAGTTGGACTTCACGCCGCAATCGCCGCAGCCCTCGCACACGAGCTCGTTGATGAGCACCCGTTTGTCGGGATCGGGAAACGTGCCGCGCTTGCGGCGGCGGCGCTTTTCGGCGGCACAAGTCTGGTCGTAGATCATGACCGTGCAGCCGGGAATCGCGGCAAGCTCCCGCTGCACTGCGTCGAGGTCGTCGCGGTGATGGATGCTCACGCCGTCCGGCCATTTGGTCCCGGAGGGATACTTGTGAGGCTGGTCGCTGACGATGACGACGCGCTTTGCTCCTTCGGCGGCGACCTGGCGCGCCACCTGCGGCACCGTGAGACCGCCGTCGTTCATTTGTCCGCCGGTCATGGCGACTGCGTCGTTGAACAGGATCTTGTAGGTGATGTTGGTGCCGGCCGCGATCGCGGCGCGGATCGCCATGTAGCCGGAGTGATTGTAGGTGCCGTCTCCGAGGTTCTGGAAGACGTGCGGGCGCTTCGAGAACGGCGCCTCGCCGATCCAGTTCGCGCCTTCGCCGCCCATCTGGGTGAAGCCCGACGTGTCGCGGTCCATCCACTGCACCATGTAGTGGCAGCCGATGCCGGCATAGGCGCGCATGCCCTTGGGCACCACGGTCGAGGAATTGTGCGGGCAGCCCGAACAGAAATAGGGAATGCGGGTGGCGATATCCGTGGTCTCGGCGAGGACGCGCTGGGCGTCCTTGAGGCGCGCGACGTGCGCGGCAAGCTGCTCATTCGGACTGCGCGCCATCAGCCGTTCGCCGATGCAGATCGCGATCTCGTTGGGATCGAGCGCGCCCTTTTGCGGGAACAGCCAGTTGCCGCGCTCGTCCTTCTTGCCGATGCAGGTTGGCTGGTTGAGCGTGCCGTAGAGCTCTTCGCGTACCTGCACTTCGACCAGCGAGCGCTTCTCTTCGACCACGATGATGAGCTCGAGCCCCTGCGCGAACTCGGCGAGCTCGCGCTGGCTCAGCGGGTAGGGACAGGCGACCTTGTAGATGCGCAGCCCGAGATCGTTGGCCCGCACCTCGTCGATGCCGAGCTCGTCGAGCGCCTGGCGCACGTCGAGATAGGACTTTCCGAGCGTGATGACGCCGATCCTGGGATTGCGGCCTCCTGACGTGATGTACTTGTTGAGCTTGTTTGCGCGCACGAAGGCGATCATGGCGTCGCGCTTGTAGTCGGTGAGCCGCGCCTCCATGCCGAGGATGGTATCGCCGAGGCGGATGTTGAGGCCGCCCTCCGGCATCGCGAAGTCGTCGGGAATGATGATCTTCACGCGATCGAGGCTGCCGTCGACCACCGCCGTGGTCTCGACCGTGTCGTGCATGCATTTGAGCGCAGTCCAGGCGCCGGTGAAACGCGACATCGCCCAGCCGTAGAGGCCGTAGTCGATGATCTCCTGAATGCCCGCGGGGTTGAGGATCGGGATCATCAGGTCGACGAAATGGAATTCCGACTGATGCGCCGTGGTCGATGATTCGGCGGTGTGGTCGTCGCCCATCAGCGCGAGCACGCCGCCATGCTTCGAGGTGCCGGCGAAATTGGCGTGGCGGAACACGTCGCCGCAGCGGTCGACGCCCGGGCCCTTGCCGTACCACATGCCGAACACGCCGTCGTATTTGCCCTCGCCGCGCAGTTCGGTCTGCTGTGTCCCCCACACCGCGGTGGCGGCCAGTTCCTCGTTGATGCCGGGATGGAAGACGATGTCGGACGGTTGCAGCCACGTCTGGGCGCGCTGGAACTGCAGGTCGAGGCCGCCGAGCGGGGAGCCGCGGTAGCCGGTGACGTAGCCCGCGGTGTTGAGGCCGGCGCGGCGGTCGCGCTCCTTCTGCATCAGGCAGAGCCGCACCAGCGCCTGGAAGCCGGTCACGAAGATCCGGCTCTTGGTCAGGTCGTATTTGTCGTCGAGTGTGACGTGGTTGAGCGCCATCGCGGCCTCCGCCGGCAGTGTGCCCCCGCGGTGCAAATGCGGACAAGGGGCTTGCCGGCTTTCAACACATAGTTGGAGCGCCCGAGAACGGCAATGTTAACGAATTGAGCAGACTGGACATTTCGTTGGAGCACCAAGCGGGGCAAGGAAATGTCGGCGCGGACGGGCGCGACGCACTTTGGCGCAATGCAGCACGGGTGTTCGTCGGGCCGGGCTTGTCGGCATCGACGCGAGCGTCCGCTGGTGCGCTTCGACGAAACCATGGAGATCGCCGCGGACATGAACATGGCGGTGCATGCGATGTATCGATGTATCGCTGGAAGGACACCAACGCCTGGATCTGCGACAACTTCCTGGTTACAGAGAACGGCGCCGAGGGGCTGCATTCGTTCCCGCAAGAAATCGTGGAGCTAGTGGAGTGGATTTGACATTCGCTATCCCGCTGACCGCAGACTCCCAAAGCGAATGTCAAATCCAAAACTCCACTAGCAGCTTATATTTGCTAGTGGTCCTTATGATTCTAACATTCGCAAAGTCGCCCGCTGAGAAGGGATGCGAATGTTAGAATCGGACCACTAGGGTAAGTCATGGTGAGCGATTTCCGCGTCACGCTGCTCGGCACCGGTACGCCGATCCCACGCCCCGATCGGTTCGGCCCGTCAACGCTGATCGAGGCCGGCGCCAACAGGCTGCTGATCGACGCCGGGCGCGGCGCGACTATCAGGCTTTATCAACTCGGCGTGCCGATCGGCACTCTCGATGCGCTCCTGATGACGCATTATCACTCCGACCACACAAACGGCATCCCGGACGTGTGGCTCACCGGCTGGCTCGGCTCGGTCTACGCCCGACGGAGGACGCCGTTCCGCGTCATCGGACCGACCGGGGCGAAGGTCTTGATGGAGAATCTCCAGCGCGCCTACGCGGCCGACATCAAGATTCGGCTCTTGGACGAGCAGCTGCCGCCCGACGGCATCAAGGTCGAGGTCGCCGAGTTCGATCGGGAAGGCGTGGTCTACGACCAGGGCGGGCTGAAGGTTATCGCCTTCGAGGTCGACCACGGCGACGTGATCAAGCCGGCCTATGGCTATCGTTTCGAATACGGCGGGCGCGCCGCGGTGCTCTCAAGCGACACCCGCTACAACAACAACGTCATCAAGCACGGTACCGGCGCCGACCTCCTGGTCCACGAGGTCGCGTCCGCGCGGCCGGAGCTGATGCAGGAGGCGCACATCCAGCGCATCATCGCCCACCACACGACGCCGCATGAGGCGGGACGGGTGTTCACCGCGGCACAGCCGAAGCTCGCCGTTTATACCCACTTGGTGTTGCCCGCGACCAATGCGATTCCGTCGCCGACGCTCGACGACGTGATCGCCGAGACGCGGCAGACCTATGCCGGCCCGCTCGTGATCGGCGAGGATTTGATGAGCTTTGCCATCGGCGACGAGGTGACGGTGAAGCCGTGGGACGGCGCGCAATAGGCAATCACTTCAGCACGATCCGGCCGTCGACGCCGGTCTTCACCGTGCCGAGCTTGCGGATGTAGACCATCACATCGTTGGCGAGCAGCGGCCCGTCGGGATCGGGCAGGAGCCGCGAGCTGTGCTCAAACATCGTGTAGCCATCGCCCCCGCGCGACATGAAGTCGTTGATTGCGACCTTGTAGATTTTCTTGTCGTCGAGCGGCTCACCGGCGACGCGGATCGAGATCACGCGGCTGCCGGGCGGGCGGCTCAAATTCGCTTCGATGGTCATGCCCGACACCTGCGGGAAGCGGCCGGCGAGGTCGGGCCATTGCGAGAGCCCGTTCTCGATCGCGGCCTTGATCGCGGCCCCCGTCGCGTCGACAACCACCACACGGTTGTCGAACGGGAGCTCCGCCAGAACGTCGCGCCGTGTGATGTTCGTACCCGGCGCATACAGGCGCCCGCCGCGGATGCCGCCGCCGTTCATGATCGCGATGTCTGCCTTGGTCGATACGCGCATCGCATCGGCGATCAGGTCGCCGATCGCGGCCTCGCGCGAGCGCACGGTGGGGGTTCGGCTGTCGAGCTCGACCGCGGTGGTGCCGAGCGGCACGTCCATCTCGCGCGTGAACTCCGCTTCGAATTTGGCGACCGCCGCCGCGACCTCCGGGTCGGGCGTGACCGTCGCAGTATCGATGGGACGGAACTGCGGCCACCAGGTCGTCACGCGCTTGCCGTCCTGCTCCTTCACTGAAATGCTGACATCGACCGCGGTGACATAGTGCGCGTCGTAGCTCGACTCGACCATGCCGTTGCGCTGGTCGTAGTTGATGAAGAGGTCGTGGTCGTGCCCGGTCAGGATCAGGTCGATCGTGCGCGTCGCGAACATCTCGTAATCCTGCTTGCGCTCGGCATGCGTCACGGCGACGACGAAGTCGGCGCCTTCCTTGCGCAGGAGTTTGGCCTGTTCCACGGTGGTGGAGACGGTCGGCAGGAATTGCAGGTCCTCGGGGCTTGAGGTGAGCGGCGTGCCGTCGAAGGTGGTGCCGGTCAGCCCGACGCGCACGCCATCGAGCGTGATGATCAAACGGTCGCGGAAACCGGACAGCGGCTTGCCATCTGGCATGCGCAGATTGGCGGCGTAGAGCGGGAATTTCGCCGCTGCCATCCGCTCGAAGAATACCTGCTTGCCGAAATCGAACTCGTGGTTGCCCGGCGCGAAGACGTCGGGCCGGATCATGTTGGTGAGCGTGATGATGTGCTCGCCGCGGTCGAAACCCGACATCAGGGAGGGCGAGAGCGTATCGCCTGCATGCGCGAAGAGGACGTGGCCGCCACTGACGCGAGCCCTTTCGCGCTCGGCCTTCACGATAGCAGCGAGCCGTGCGAAGCCGCCGCGCCGTTGGCCGTCCGCCATCCGCGTGTCGCTCATGAGATAAATGTCATTCACCAGGATGAATGTGATCTTCGTGGTCTGCGCGGTGGAGGTCTCGGCTTGCGCCGTGCCGGCACCGGCGAGCGCGGCAAGGATCAGGAGGGCGGCGGCGAGGCGGCGGAACAGAGACATGGGTTCTGCTTTGCTGGTGGGGCCGGGCGTCTTACCACGCATGCAATAGCCGCCGCTATCGCGTATGCTCGGCGGCATGAATGAAGCCTTGCCCATCGATGCCGCCGCGACGACCGAGCTGGCGCCCGCGGCATCCCCCGCGCCGCCGGGGATCGGCGTGCTGCTGGTCAACCTCGGCACGCCCGATGCAGCGGATGCGCCCGCCGTGCGGCGCTATCTCAAGGAATTCCTGTCCGACCCGCGCGTCATCGAGAACCAGGGCCTGGCCTGGCAGCTCGTGCTCAACGGCATCGTCCTGCCGATCCGGCCGCGCATCAAAGCCCGCGCCTACCGGAAGATCTGGAACGTCGAGCGCAACGAATCCCCGCTCAAGACCATCACCCGCGCGCAGGCCGAGAAGCTCGCGGCCGCGCTTGAAGTCATCGGCCGGCCCATCGTGGTCGACTGGGCGATGCGCTATGGCAATCCGTCGATCGCGTCGCGGCTGGCCAGCCTCATCGCCTACGGCTGCGAGCGGATTCTTGTCATGCCGCTCTATCCCCAATACTGCGCCGCCACCACCGCGACGGTCTGCGACGAAGTATTTCGTGTGCTCATGGGGCTTCGCCGGCAGCCGACCGTGCGCGTCGCCGCGCCCTACTACGACGACAAGGTCTATATCGACGCGCTCGCGTCGTCGCTCCAGGCCGAGCTTGCCAAGCTGTCGTTTTCGCCCGAGATCATCCTCGCCTCGTATCACGGCATGCCGGAGGAGTATGTCCGCAAGGGCGATCCCTACCAGCGGCAGTGCATCGAGACCACGCGGCTGCTGCGCGAGGCGCTCGGCTATGACGAGTCCAAACTGATGCTGACGTTCCAGTCGCGCTTCGGCCGCGCCAAATGGCTCGAGCCCTACACCGACCAGACCGTCAAGGCGCTGGCGAAGCGCGACGTGAAGTCGCTGGCGATCGTCATGCCCGGCTTCTCCGCCGACTGCCTGGAGACGCTGGAAGAGATCGCGGTCGAGAACGCGCACATCTTCCGCAAGCACGGCGGCGAGAACTTCGCCGCCATCCCGTGTCTCAACGACAGCGCGCCGGGCATGCAGGTGCTGGAGCAGATGGCACGGCGCGAATTGAAGGGCTGGGTCTAAGAACCGAAAAGTAGTCCAAGAACCAAAAATATCAGGGAGGACGTCATGTTGAATCCGTCACTGAGGGTCATGGCGGCCTGCGCCGTCATCTGCGCTGTCTTGGCTGCCGTCGCTACGTCGGCCGATGCGCAGGGCAGTTGGTCGAAGAAGGCGCCGATGGCGGCCGCGCTCAACGAGGTGGCGCTGGCGGCGGTCGGCGGCAAGATTCATGTGATCGGTGGCAGCGTGCTCGGCGTCGCCGGCCCCTATCACCAGGAATACGACATCGCGAAGGACACATGGCGTGCGCGCGCCATGCTGCCGAAGGGCCTCGACCATATCGGCGTCGCCGTCCACAACGGCAAGATCTACACCGTCGGTGGTTTTGTCGCGTCGGTGCATCGCGACGGCCAGAACGCCGCCTATGAGTACGACCCGGCAAGCGACACCTGGCACATCCTGCCGCTGATGAAGGCCGGCCGCGGCTCGGTCGGGGTCGCTGCACTCGGCGGCAAAATTCACGCGGTTGGCGGCCGCAATCCGGACGGCCAGGTGGTCGCCACGCACGAGGTGTTCGATCCCGCGAACAATTCCTGGAAGGAGCTCGCGCCGCTGCCGCGAGCGCGCGACCACATGGCGGTGGTTGCGGCGGACGGGCGGCTGCATGCGATCGGCGGACGCACCGGCGCATCGACCGCCCGCACCGATCAGCATGACATCTACGATCCCTCGAGCAATAGGTGGTCGTCGGGGCCGCCGTTGCCGACCGCTCGCAGCGGGCTCGCGGCTGCGCTCTACAAGGACTTGGTCCTCGTGATCGGCGGCGAGCTGCCGCCCAATACGTTTGCCCAAAACGAGGCCTACAATCCGAAGACCAAGAGCTGGCAGGCGCTTGCGCCGATGCCGGCAGGACGTCACGGTACCGGCGCCGCCGCGGGCGGTGGCAACGTTTATGTCGCTGCCGGCTCGCTGCGCCCGGGCTCCGGCGGCGTGACCAACGAGCTGATCATCTTCACCTTGCCGTAACGTCATCTACGCGTCGCATTGAACCCGCGACCGTGGTCGCGCGACCAATACCGGATGGGGCGCGCTTCGCGCGGCGCAACTTTCTCCGCGAACACCGTTCGCGGAGATTGGGCGGACCTTGCGTGCGCGCGCGGAGCGTGCTCCACACTCCGATTAGAGCTGTGAGGGACACCCATGTTTGGATTCGACGTTTTCGCGATCATCTTTGTCGTACTCGTATTTTTGACGCTGTTTGCCGGCGTCAAGACCGTGACGCAGGGTTACAGTTGGACGATCGAGCGGTTCGGTCGCTACATGCGCACGCTCTCGCCCGGCTTGAACATCATCGTTCCGTTCATCGACCGCATCGGCCGCAAGATGAACATGATGGAGCAGGTGATCGACATTCCGCAGCAGGAGGTCATCACCAAGGACAACGCGACCGTCACCGTCGACGGTGTCGCCTTTTTCCAGGTCTTTGACGCCGCCAAGGCGAGCTACGAGGTTTCCGACCTGCATCAGGCGATCATCACGCTCAACATGACCAACATCCGCTCGGTCATGGGCTCGATGGACCTGGATCAGGTGCTGTCGCATCGTGACGAGATCAACGAGCGGCTGCTGCGCGTGGTCGATGCCGCGGTGTCGCCGTGGGGCGTCAAAGTCAACCGCATCGAGATCAGAGACATCGTGCCGCCGGCCGATCTCGTCGCCGCGATGGGCCGGCAGATGAAGGCCGAGCGCGAGAAGCGCGCCGTCGTCCTCGAGGCGGAAGGTCAGCGGCAATCCGCGATCCTGCGCGCCGAGGGCGAGAAGCAGGCACAGATCCTCGAGGCCGAAGGTCGCCGCGAGGCGGCCTTCCGCGATGCCGAGGGCCGCGAACGCACGGCCCAAGCCGAAGCCAAGGCCACCGAGGTGGTCAGTGCGGCCGTCGCGTCAGGCGATATCGCGGCGCTGAACTATTTCATCGCTGAGAAATACTTGAAGGCGTTCTCGTTGCTTGCGGAATCGCCGAACCAGAAGACGCTGATCCTGCCGATGGAGGCAACCGGCGTGCTCGGCTCGCTCGCCGGCATCGGCGAGATCGCCAAGGCCGCGTTCGGAGGCGATCCGAAGGGCGGCAACGGCAAGGCACCGCCAGCGCGGCGGCCGACCGGACCCGTTCCGGGTATTCCAGCCTGACAGGAGGCTCGTGATGGATAGCGTCTTGTTGTCCTGGATCGCCTCGCTCGGCGGCTGGATCTGGTTCGTGGCGGCGGCGGTCTTCCTGCTGCTCGAATTGTTGATGCCCGGCGTGTTCATGCTGTGGCTCGGGCTTGCCGCGATCCTGATCGGGATCATCTCGCTCGCGGCCGTCATGTCATGGCAGGTGCAGCTCATTGCCTTCGCGGTGCTGTCGATCGCCTGCATTCCCGCCTGGCGCTACTTCGCGCGCCAGGTCGAGGGTCCGGTCGAACGGCCATTTCTCAACCGGCGCGCCGAAGGCTATGTTGGGCGCGTGTTCACGCTGGACAAGCCGATCGTCGATGGCGTCGGCACGATCCGTATTGAGGATACGGTGTGGCGCGTCAGCGGCCCAAACCTGCCGGCCGGCAGCCGCGTCAAGATCGCGCGTGCCGACGGTGCGGAACTCGCGGTGGAAGCGGCTTAGCACTAGGCAACGCCCGCACGCAGCAGGTCGTGCACGTGCACGACGCCGATCGGCTTGCCCTGTTCGGCGACGATGAGCTGGGTCTTCTTCGAGGTATTGAGGAATTCGAGTGCTTCGCTCGCGAGCTGGTCAGGCCGCACCGTCTTCGGCTCCCGCGTCATGATCTCTTCGACCGGCAGGTCGAGCAGGTTGGGACTCATGTGGCGGCGCAGGTCGCCGTCGGTGATGATCCCCGTCAGGCGCCCATCCGCATCGGCGATGACGACACAGCCGAGGCTCTTGGTCGTCATCACGACCAGCGCGTCCGACATACGCGTGCCGGTACGGACGAGCGGCATGTCGTCGCCGGCGCGCATGATGTCGCGCACGAATTTCAGCATCGCGCCGAGCTTCCCGCCGGGGTGCAGCTCGGCAAATTTCAGTGCGGTGAAGCCGCGGCTCTCCAGAAGTGCGATCGCGAGCGCGTCGCCGAGCGCCTGCTGCATCAGGGTCGAGGTCGTGGGCGCGAGATTGTGCGGGCAGGCCTCACGCGCCTGCGGCAGCGACAGCACGACATCGGCGGCGAGCGCGAGCGCGCTGTCGGAATTCGAGGTCACCGCGATCAGTCCGATCTTGAACCGGCGCGAATAGTCGGTGAGGTCCTTGAGCTCGGCGGTCTCGCCCGACCAGGAGATCGCCATGATCACGTCGTCCGGCGTGATCATGCCGAGGTCGCCGTGGCTCGCCTCGCTCGGATGCACGAAATAGGCGGGCGTGCCGGTGGAGGCGAAGGTCGCCGCGATCTTGCGGCCGACATGACCGGACTTGCCCATGCCGGTGACGATCAGCCGTCCGCGCACGCCGCGGATCAGTTCGACCGCGGTGACGAAGGCCAGTCCGAGCCCGTCATGGATCGCCGCCGACAGCGCGCTCACGCCGTTGGCCTCGGTTTCGAGCGTCCGCACCGCCGACGCGATCAGGGTATGGCCGCTGTCGCTCTCTGGCGCAGCGGCGATGGGCGTGGGCTTGGCCATGGACGAGCTTGCGTCGCTCCGGGAATGGGAAGGTCGGATAGTAGGGACTTCGCGGGGCCAGAACCAGCCGCAACGTCCCGTTAACCATATCCGTTTTAACTCCATTAACCAAAGCGCGAGCATCGGACCGCCCCATCCGGGCGGGCCGCCGAGCGCTGTGGATGTCTGTGGAATGGTCTGATCCGAAACACACTTCTCGGCACGCGCGGGGCAGACATCAGGCGGGAAGCGCGCACGGTCGGGACCGGGGGTAACGGGGTGCCGCGCCTTCGCCTTTCACCTCTCCCTCACGCGCTCCGTGTTGGGGCGCTGCTGGCGTATCTGGTCGGCTCGGCGGGCGCGCTCGCCGAAAGTGCGCTCTTCAGTCCCCGCTTTGACGGCGATCCGCAGTGGTTCCGGCGCTCGATCGTCCTTCCCAAAGGGCCGCGCACCGAGATCTTGCCGACCTCAACGTTCCAGCCGGCCTCCGGCGCAGGCAACACCGGCTTTGACTCCTCCGGCAAACGCAAAGCCAAGGGAAAGGACAAATCCAAGGCGGGCGAGAAGGTGCCGCTCCCTTCGCGCTACGGATCACCCGAGGGCAATCCCTTGGCGCCGACGAGGCTCGCGGTGCCGCGCCTGCCGATCGGGGTCGAGCGTAAGGGCGCGTCGCCCTATTACGTCGGGCCGGAGATCATCATCACCGAGCTGCCGGTGCGGCGTCGTGTGCTGCCGGATGAAGCGCCGTTCGACCCGACCGGCATCCAGGTCGGCGCCTTCAACTTCAAGCCGGCCATCGAGCTCACCGGCGGTTACGACACCAATCCGGCACGCACCCAGAACGCCACGCCGTCGTGGTATTCGGTCGTCGCACCGGAGCTGAAGTTCAACTCGAACTGGGACCGCCACGAATTCACCGGCGACCTGCGCGGCAGCTACTACACCTACGAGGAGCTGCCGTCGCAGAACCGACCCAATGTCGACAGCAAGCTCACCGGCCGCGTCGACGTCACGCGCGACACGCGCATCGATCTCGAAACCAAATTCCTGATCGGCACCGACAATCCCGGCAGCCCGAACATCCAGGCCGGCCTGGCCAGGCTGCCGATCTTCACCACCTGGGGCGGCACCGCCGGGCTCGGGCACCGCTTCAACCGTTTCGACATTGCGACGAAAGGCGGCGCCGAACGCACCGTCTACCAGGACTCGACCTTCACCGACGGCACCACGGCGAGCAACGAGGACCGCAACTACAACCGCTACAATCTGCAACTACGCGGCAGCTATGAGGTCTCGCCGGCGACGAAGCCGTTTATGGAAGTCGGCACCGATCGGCGCGTGCACGATCTCGATGTCGATTTCTCCGGGCTTCGGCGCAATTCCGTCGGCGGCTATGTGAAGGCCGGCACGACTTTCGAGTTCACGCGCATCATCACCGGCGACATCGCGGTCGGCTGGCTCGAGCGTCACTATGAGGATCCGACCTTGCAGAAGCTTGCGGGGCTGACGATCGACGGCTCGCTCACCTGGGTCGCCAGCGCGCTCACCACTGCGAAACTCATCGCGACGACGCGCGCCGATGAATCGCGCGTCTTCGGCGTATCGGGCGTGTTCACGCGCGAGGTGACGCTGCAGATCGATCACGCATTCCGGCGCTGGCTGCTCGCGACGTTCAAGGTCCTCTATGGCAATGACGACTATGTCGGCTCGAACCGCGACGACAACCGCTATTCGGTGTCGGCCGCGATCACCTACAAGCTCACCCGCGACCTGTGGCTGAAGTCCGAGTATCGCCACGAATGGCTGCGCTCGTCGGAGCCCGGCTCCAACTACAACGCGGACGTCTTCCTGGTCGGACTGCGCGCGCAGCGGTGAGCGGCCGTTTCACCGCGACCGACCTTCTTCGCGGCGTTCCTGCCGCCCGGCCTCCTTGTAGAGCGCGCGGGTCGCATCCTCGGTGTGGTTCTTTGAAGACTGACTGCGCCGCCGATACATCATGATGCCGTAGATCAACGCGGCAAGAAGAAGGAGTGGGCCGAGGATCGTCGCGAAACCCCATAAGAATCCGTGGTCGAACATGCCCGCGTTCCTGTTAACGTCGCGGAGTTAACGTGTCGGGCGCAGCGGGAGTTCCCGCCGGCGTCGTTCGGCCCGTTAAGACTAAGATGAAGATTGCAACCGCGCGCGAGGCTGAGCGCCCATACTCCCGACGGGCCTGCACCGTCGCGAGCTGGCGGCGGAAATGTACACCCTTACCGACCGCTGGTAGAGCCGGTCGCAAGGCCCACCTGCGCTCAGGTGCGCCGGAGATTGACCCGCGACACGACGTCTTTCTTCCGGACGCTTACGGCGATCATGGTTTCGCCATAGGTCCCCCACACCTCGCGGACGGTTTCGCCGTCGTCGTACTCGCAGGCGATCCCGTAGAGGTCGCAATTCATTTCCCACGGGATGAGCCGAACGTCGACAAGCTGCGGTCTTCTGCGCATCAGTGCTTCCTCGTTTCGTCCAGTACTCAACACTGATCTCAGTGCTGAGGTTCCGCCGGCGCTTTGGCAGTCGTTGCTGCAGAGTGCAAGCGTGCAAAATGGTGTGAATACGACTTGCGTCGATATCGCTGTGCTTAGTCCATTCTCCGCGTTTGCACTTATCGACAGGTTGCCAACAATACGCTCTGCACAACAATGCGCTCTGCATAAGTCGCGCCAAATGTTTGACGGGTGCTTGTCTAAGATTATCGTCCTGTCATCCGTCTGCCGAGGGGGCTCCTTCGCGAGGCATTGCCAAGGGTGGGGGCGGGATGCGGCGTCGTGCGTGTTGCCTTGCAGGCAACCCCGGGAGGCTCCGGCTCTGACCACTAAGAGCGGACGCGAGGGGACCTCGCGTGACGATCGCGCTTGCACGGATGGACACCAGCAGAGGGAAATGCCCGATCATCGAAGCGTTGTATCGGTCAGCCTTCTTCGGTGGCCGTGGTCAAGAGGTTACACGACCTGAGTCGCCAAGGTCAGAAACGAAAATTTAACCACGTATCGCCTTACAATCGTTTTTGATTCGGAAGAGATCGGGCGATGCTGAAAGTTGCTTTGCTGCTGGCTGCGATCGGCACTGCTGCTATCCCAAGCGTGGCCGCAGACTTACGCGTAACGCCCAGAAAACCGGCAGAAGCACCCGCCACCTGTGTTGAAGAATCGCTCTGCGAAGCCGCTTGCGTGAACGGTAAGGAGTGCCGGGTCCTGACATGTGCGAGCAAGACCTGGCGCTGGTTCGGGCAGACGTGCGGGAAAGGCGACGGGACCAAGTGCGGTCAGCATCCGCGTTGTCCCTGAATCCCGGACTCCGTTGCAGTCCCGCGCCGCCGGTGGATCGAAGCTCACCCCACGAGCCGCTTGATCTCCGCGCGCAAGGCGGGTGCGAGATCCTCCCGATCCAGCGCGTAGGCGATATTGGCCGCCAGGAACCCGATCTTCGATCCGCAGTCGTAGCTCTCGCCAGCGAACTTCAACCCATAGAAAGTTTGCGTCTTGGTGAGCGTGATCATCGCGTCGGTGATCTGGATCTCATTGCCGGCGCCGCGCGTCTGCGAGGCGAGGACGCCGAAGATCTCCGGCTGCAGGATGTAGCGGCCGGTGATGATGAGATTCGACGGCGCCTTCTCGCGCGGCGGCTTCTCCACCATCTCGGTGACGGTGAACATCTTGCCTTTGGGTTCGCCGACGCCGACCACGCCATAACTGTGGATGCGCTCCATCGGCACTTCCTCGACCGCGATGACGTTCGCATTCTCGAGCCCGCGCGCCGCGTCGATCATCTGCGCGAGGCAACCGCGCTCGTGCTTCACCAGCACGTCGGGCAACACGAGGGCGAACGGCTCGTCACCGACCAGCTCGCGTGCACACCAGACGGCATGACCCAGCCCGAGCGGCTCCTGCTGGCGCGTGAAGCTTGCGGCGCCAGTGGCGGGTTGGTCCTTCGCCAAGAGCGCGAGGTCATTAACTTTCTTGCGTTCCGTCAAAGTCGCCTCAAGCTCGAATTGACGGTCGAAATGGTCTTCGATCACGCCTTTGTTCCGCCCGGTGACGAAGATGAACTGCTCGATGCCGGCTTCACGCGCCTCGTCGACGACGTGTTGGATCAGCGGCCGGTCGACGACGGTCAGCATCTCTTTCGGCATGGCTTTGGTGGCCGGCAGAAATCGCGTTCCGAGACCGGCGACAGGAAAGACGGCTTTGCGAATCGGTTTCATGTGTGACGGGGTACTCCGAACGAAGATGAGCGGTGCGTGGATGAGCCGGCGGATTGTGCCTTGATGGCCCGGCGACCATATAACACGCGGGCGTTAGCTGCGAGGCCGGAGAAGGCTCGGATGATGCGCATGATTTCATCACCAACGTTGTTGGGCGCGGCAGCTCTTGTACTGGTTGTGGGCGCGGAACCCGCTACCGCGCAAAGCCGTGATGTCCGCTCGTGGATCTCCTCTCCAGGTGGAACGAGCGGAGCGGCGCCGGTGCAGACCCCGCCGCAAGATATCGCACCGAGTCAGGCGCCGCGCGAATGGACTGGCGAAGACGGCGGGTCTGGTCATCCGCTGATGCGCGCCGACGCGATCCGCGCTGCGGCCGCGAACTTCCGAAACTGCCTCGAAAAGATCTGGCCGCTCGCGCAACGCCGCAACGTGCCCCGCGCGGTGTTCGACCAATTGCTGGCAGGCGTCACGCCCGATCTGCGGATCATGGATCTTCTGGACTCGCAGCCTGAATTCATCAAGGCGCCCTGGGAGTACCTCGACATCCTGGTCACCGATGCGCGCATCGCCGAAGGCCGCGCGATTCTCGCCAAATACCGCGCGGCCTTCGACGCCATGGAAAAAAAATATGGAGTCGACCGTTACATCGTCGCGGCGATCTGGGGCATCGAATCGAACTACGGCACGCGGATCGGCGATCGGTCAGTGATCCGCTCAACCGCGACGCTCGCCTGCATCGGCCGCCGGCAGGACTACTTCCGGCACGAGCTTCTTGCCGCGCTGGAGATCGTCGCACGTGGCGACGTGCGCGAGCAGCATCTCCGGGGGTCGTGGGCGGGCGCATTCGGGCCCACGCAATTCATGCCGACGACCTATCGACGCTTTGCGGTCGATGCCGACGGCGATGGCCGGCGCGACGTCGTCGAGTCCGTGCCCGATCTCATTGCGTCCACGGCAAATCATCTCAAGCGCGCAGGCTGGATCAGCGGGCAGACCTGGGGCTACGAGGTCGTCGTTCCGCCGGGCTTCAATTACCAGCTCGCTGACCGCGGCCGGATGAAGACGATCGCTGAGTGGGAGAAGGTTGGCATTCGCCGCGCCGGCGGCAAGGCCTTTCCGCGCGCGACCGATCGCGCCTTCCTGCTGATGCCCGCGGGCGGGCAGGGGCCTGCCTTCCTGATGCTGCAGAACTTCCGCGCGATCATGAAATACAACCCGTCGGAGGCCTACGCGCTCGCGATCGGTCACCTCGCCGACCGGCTGCGCGGTGGTGAACCGTTCGTTCAGGCTTGGCCGCGGCACGAGCGCGTGCTCACGCGCGCGGAGCGGCTCGAACTGCAGAAGCGTCTTGCGCGCAACGGCTATGACGTCGGCGAGCCCGACGGGCAGTTCGGCCCGCGGACCCGCAACGCGCTGCGTCAGTTCCAGGCGGCGGTGGGAACGATGCCGGATGGTTTCGCCACGGCATCGATCCTTGATCGCCTGCGCCGCCGTTAGTGCATGATCCCCGAAAGTGGAAACCGCTTTTCGGACAAGATCATGCACAAGCAAAAGGAAGGCATGATCCCGAAAAAGCCTGCCCCGGACTTGATCCGGGAGCGGATTTCGGACGAGACCATGCGCAAGCGAATAAAGGCACGATCCAGGCTGTGGCGGAAAGCAAAAAATGCCTGTTGGTTCAGATACTTGCAGGTAACCACTGCGGCATCTTCCATTTGACATTTTTTTCGTAGTATTGGCGATAATGTGCGCTTAAGGCCGCTGCCGCGACGCTGGCGGCACAATCGGAATTCCGTCGATTGGTCATGCAGTTGCAGACTGGACGTACTCGCAGGACGATTCGCGCGCTTGCCAGGGCTTCGGCGGCGGGGGCGATCAGCCTTGCACTGCTCGCGCCGGCCACGGCGCAGTTTTGGAATCCGTTCAATTTTGGCGGTCCGCCGCGCCAGCGCACGCAACCGCAGCAACACTACAACCCATTCGGCGGCTTCTTCGGCTCCAGGCCGGAGCAACAACGGCGAGCGAGACCCGCGCCGCGGCAGAGGGCCGCAGACTACTCGCAGGCGCCGCCGCCGGCGCGCCGATCGCCGGAATCGGTCGCGGCGATCACGTCGCCGATCCTGGTGCTGGGCGATGCGATGGCGGATTGGCTCGCATATGGGCTCGAAGACGCGTTCTCCGAGAAGCCGGAATTCGGCGTCGTGCGCAAGCATCGCACCTGGTCCGGACTTATCCGCTACGATGCGCGGCGTGACGTCGAGTGGCCGCAGATCGTGCGCGAGGCGATCGCGGCGGACAAACCGAAATTCATCGTGATGATGGTTGGCTTCCACGACCGGCAGGCCATCCGCGAACGCCGGCCATCCACGACGCCGAGCCGCGGCCCGACGCAAACGCCGGCGCAGGACGATTCCGAGGATCCGGATTCGCCGGAGAGCCGGGCGCGCGCCAGCGCCGATGCGCAGAACGCGGAAATGGAGCGCGCCAAGCAGCAGGGATCATCCGGAACGCCCGAGCAGAAGCGCGCGGCGGCGCCTTCCGGTCCGATGGAGTTCCAGAGCGATGCCTGGCAGGCGGCGTATGTGCAACGCATTGATGCGACAATCGCCGCGCTCAAGAGCGCCAACGTGCCGGTGATCTGGGTTGGCTTGCCGCCGCAGCGAAACACGCGCCAGTCGGCCGACGCGGTCTACCTCAACGAACTCTACCGCACCCGCGCCGAGCGCGCGGGCATTGTCTACGTCGACATCTGGGACGGCTTCGTCGACGAGGCCAGCCGCTATGTGCTGCAGGGGCCGGACTTTGAAGGCCAGATCCGCCGCCTGCGTTCAGGTGACGGCGTCTACTTCACGCGCGCCGGCGCACGCAAGCTCGCCCACTATGTCGAGCGCGAAATCCTGCGCAGCCTGGTTGCGCAGCAGACGCCGGTGGCGCTGCCCGCGCCAGAGCCGGCGCTGCTGCAGTCGGGTCGGTCCGGCAGCAGGCGTCCGCTCGCAGGACCTGTGATCCCGCTGACAGTATCGATCGGCGGCAACGAATTGCTTGGCGGCGGCCCGACACGCCAGTCCGGAAATGATCCGCTTGCGACTCGCGTGTTGGTGCGCGGCGAGCCCGTCACCGCGCCGGCCGGCCGCGCCGATAATTTCGCCTGGCCGCGCAGCGACGTCGCGACGATCAGCGAAGGCGAGCCCGAAGAGGTGCAGGCGACGCCTCAACAGGCGACGCCTCCATCGGCAGCAAAGCCTGCGCCGCAGGCCGTACCGCAACGACCGGCGCCGCAAGCTCCATCCGCGACCGCCGCACCGCGTCCCAAGGTCCAACAGCAGCCCAACGGTGAGGCC
>WHTP01000144.1 GCA_009377695.1 Hyphomicrobiales bacterium
CATGCGCGAGAAGCTGCAGCAAGAAAATGTACGAGTGCAGCGACAGCTGGCCGAATATTCCGCTTTAGCCCAGTCGGCCCTGCAGTCGACTGAAGTGATTTCTGAAACACTTCGGAACGCATTTCCCCACCGCGCTGCTTAGGTGACGGTTCGATTGGGCTGGAGGTGGCGCCGCACTCGCCGGCGCTGCTTCCCTCGTGATCGATGCCACCGTTAATGACGCGGCCGCGAGGCCCGCCGAGCAGGATCCGATCTTCGCCGCGATCGAGCAGCACCGGCTGTTGGATGCCATTCACGCCGCGGCGTATGAGCGAGACGACGACTCCGAAGACCGCTATGCTGCGATTCTGTCACGAGATCCGCACGCCGAAGGTAACGGCCACACCTCCGGCCGGCTGTTCCGGATGCGGCTCGCCGCACGGATCGAGGCCCGTGCAGGTGTCCTGAACGGAACGGGAAACAGATTGTCCTAAAGTCGGAAGAGTGACCGTCCCGTTTCGCTGCGGGGCGACCTTTTCATCGTGAACGGAAGCAGACGCGCGAACAAAGGCGGGTCGAACTCCTCACGCACATACGCCGCCAGCGCGCTCGCAGCGTTACCTAGTGGATCAGGATAGTCTGGGATCATCTCCTCGGCTCCTGTCACCCGGGGCGTTACCCCTGTTTGGGCTGTTAGCGGCAACGGCGGCTAACCCCTTGATCTGTCACGCTCGCGTTCGCCATCGGATGACTGACGTTCGCTATGATGTTGCCCGATCGTTCTGGGCGCATTTCGCCATATCTCTGTTCTGGTTTCCGCTTCCGTTCGCATGCGGCGCGCGCCCTTCCTTACGAGTGCGACGACTTTCGCCCCGCGTTCGAGGCCATCGGGCCCACGCGCGCGCCGCAGACGGCGGGCGGAGAGGTGTTAATGTGATGATCACACAGGCCGCAAACCCGGCGTACCCCATCTCGTCTCGAAGGCCGCCAGGGTGCTGAGGTTCGAGCCGGGATCGCGCACGTCGTCGACGGCGCGGAACTCGAACACCGCCCGGTCGCGCTCCAGTGTGCAGCGGGTGAAGCCGTGGTGTCGGGCGTCAACGAACTTGACGTGCGGGTTCAGCGGCAGTGCCGCGACATAGCGGTCATGAGCGCCAAGCCGCGAGCTGATCGGGCCGCAGACGACATGCGCCGCCACCGCCGCCGATCGAACGTCGCTGCCCCGCATCGGGACATCGCTAGCGATGAAGCCGTGCACGTCGCCGCCGAGCACCAGCGTGTCGCGGTTCGGACGCGCGGCGACCAGATCGAGCACGCGCTGATGGCTGGCCGCATAGCCGCCCCAGCCATCGGTGCCGACGCCCGTGCCGGCCTTCAACGGCTGCAGGAAAGGCGCGAACATCAATTGCTGCCCGAGCACCAGCCAGCGTGCCCGGGCGGGCTCGGCGAGGCAGCGTGCGAGCCAGCGCTCCTGCTCGTCGCCGATCATCGTGCGCCCGGTATCGAACAGCTCCGGGGAGGAATCGGCGACGACCAGCCGGTTGCGATCCAGTGCCGGTGGTGCCGGCGGGCACGCGAGCGGCGAGCGATACTGCCGTTCGTCCAGCATCACGAGATCGAGCAGGTCGCCGAAGGTAAGCCGCCGGTACAGCAGGGCATCCGGCCCGGCGGGGCGCTGCGCCATGCGAAGCGGCAGATGCTCCCAGTAGGCCTGGTAGGCCGCGGCACGTTGTTGCAGGAACACCGCCCGGCCTGGCCGGCCAGGGGCGCGATCCCCGGCATAGTCGTTTTCGACGTCGTGATCGTCCCAGATCGCGATCCATGGAAAGGCTGCGTGCGCCGCCTGGATTGCGGTATCGCTCTTATACAGCGAATGCATCTGCCGATAGTCGGCCAGCGTCTTCGGAACACCGAACGGAACGTCGCGTACTTTCTGCTTGACCGCGGCGGCGCTGGACGACGGTGCCTCGTAGATATAGTCGCCGAGATGCAGGACGAACGTGATGTCCTCCTCGATCATCCGGCGATAGGCCGCCCAGTTGCCGTACATCCAGTGCTGGCACGACGCTGCCGCGAAGCGGAGACTCGTGGGGCTGGTGCCCGGCGCCGGCGCGGTCCGCGTTCTACCGATCGGGCTTTGCTGGTCCCCGGTGCGGAAGCGATACCAGTACCATCGCCCAGGCTCGAGGCCACCGACCTCGACATGTACGGAATGGGCGAGGTCCGGCATCGCCAGTGTGACACCGGACCGGGCACGCATGCCTTCGTCGCGCGCCACCTGCCATTCGACCTCGACCGGCTCGCGTGTTGGAAGTCGGGTGCGGATCGGGTGCGGTCTGCCCGGAGCAGGTGAGGTCATCCCCGCTTTAGGGCCGGTCCTGGCGGAAGTAGGACAGCCGCTTGAGCTTGAGGAGTACGATGGGCGACGCCATCAGGAGAGCGCCAATGACGATCGACACGGTCACCACCCCGGCGTTAAGCGCACCCTCCCGGCTCGCCTGCCAATAGCATCCGAAGCCGATCGGCAGGAAGAAGGCGACGGCCGTGAAGAGGCCGGGCGAGAAGCGGCCACGTGTCCAGATGAACGGCGCGATGTGGAAGAAGATGGCATTGATGAGCATTAGCGCGGGATATGCCAGCGCGACCGCCGGGGCGGCGTCGGCAAGGTTGGCGGCGACGATGCCGAGCACCACGACGAGGGCGTTGACCAGATAGAAGTCCGACCACTCCACCGGAAGGCCGATCACCGATCGCGCCCACTCGCGCCAGTCGAGCGAGAACTCCTCGAGCACATGGATGCCGTAGGCGGCGGTCGCCAGCCACATCCAGCGCGACAGATCCATGGTCGACCCCGCCGAGAGCGAATCATCCGAGCCTGAAGATATCACCCCGGATGGGGGCTTGAAGGCGGAATGCCTTGACGTCGAAGCCACCTTCACCACGCGCGGCCTGCGCCGCGCTCGCGGTGACGGACGGCATCACGGTGACCGCGCGCGGCACAATCGGCTGGCGGCACGCTTCGGCGATGTGACGCCGGAAGTTCAAACTGCGACGGTCAGCTCGTGTCGGTCTCGGTGGCTGCGAGCCCCCGCAACCATCACACCCCTACGACCCGGCAGCGGCAACCGCTGCCGGGTCGTTTGCTGCTAAGAGTCTGGCGAACTGCCCATGCACCTCGGCCGGCGCGTAGCGTGCGCCGTGCTGGATCACGATGCGCTCGACCAGTTCGCGGAGCCGGGCCATGACTTGGGCAATGACCTGGGCGCGGCACGGCCGAGCTTCAGATCCGGATAGATGTCCGACAGGCGGCTGCCCTTGTAGTAGGCCTGCTTGAAGGACGGCCTATCCTGAATCCGTCCAAGCCAGCCGGCGACGCGCGGGAAGTCCTCTTCCCACAGGTGCGCAAAACAAAGGTCTTCGATCCGGTCGAGCAAAGGCGCGACGCAGATATCGGCCAGCGTGAATTGCTCGCCCAGGAGCCACGGCCCGCCGCTCTTCTCAAGCATCAGATCCATGCGCGCTGCCGTGTTGCGGATGTCTTCCAGCGCCTTGGCAATTCGTTCTTCCGAGAAGCCGCTCTGTCCCATGCCCCGATAGAAGTCGGCCTTGAGCGGCCTGCGTCTGGCGAGGTCGGCGAAATCCTCGGGCGTCATCGCCTGGAACTTGCGCAGGAGGCCGCCATACTGAAACGAGGGAAAGCGCACCGCCGGCGTCGGCACCTGGTCGACGAAAACGAGCCAGGCCCGCATCTTCGCAAGTCCCACGGGGTCAACCGGGCTGAGCGAAATTTCAGGGGGAATACGTCATCGAGATACTGAACGATGACCGAGGACTCGATGATCGGGACTCGATCATGGACGAGCGTCGGCACCACACCGTTCGGATTGAGCTTCAGGTACCATTCGGCAAGGTGATCATGGTCCTTCGAGACCAGGCGGCGATCAGTCCATTCAAGCTTCTTTTCCGCAAGGCAGATACGAACCTTCAGGCTACAGGTGGATTGGGAGAAATTGTAGAGCTCAAGCATTCCACGCATCCTGACGCCGCGGCAGATGGTCCGGACGCCGCGGCAGATCGTCCGCGCACCGATTTCCGCCGAAATGGTTCAACCGGCCACCTGTTGACCGAACTCTTAATATCATCATACCTTCTCGAAAACGATGCCTGGTCCGAATGACTGGATCGCGCCGATGGGGGGTGACATTTCGGCGGAAGCCGTACGCGTCCAGGACGGCTATTCTTAGACGCGGGGCCGCCGAACAAGTGCGAGGCCGCCCCGGGTTCACCCGAAAATCGGTGAAAAGCTTTAAAGGCCTTGTTTTGGACGATGAGATCGCAAACGATCATTCTCAGGGAAGAAACATATGGGAGGGTTTCAGCGATATGAAAGTCGCGGAAGCAAAGGCATTGTCCGAGTCCAGCCCCGCGGCCGACGGCGCAACGCCGGTTATCGTGTCAAAGGGACTAACCGTCGGATACAAGCTGCATCGCGAACGAAAGCAACTGACGGCGCTTCGTAATATCA
Organism: Hyphomicrobiales bacterium; assembly: GCA_009377695.1. Classification (GTDB taxonomy): domain Bacteria; phylum Pseudomonadota; class Alphaproteobacteria; order Rhizobiales; family Xanthobacteraceae; genus VAZQ01. The sequence continues at coordinate 4,505 of WHTP01000144.1, forward strand.
ACCTCACAATCAATCGGGGTGAATTCGTCGTCCTCGTCGGGCCATCCGGCTGCGGCAAGACGACATTCATCAACGCGATCGCGGGCCTGGTCGAACCCTGGGAAGGCACGATTGAGGTGAACGGTCGGCCGGTCACCGGACCGGGACCGGATCGCGGCATGGTGTTTCAGGACTATGCGCTTATGCCGTGGCGGACAGTCGAGTCCAACGTCCGCATGCCTTTCGAACTTCAGAATCTGAACCTCTCTAAAGAGGAAATGAACGAAAGGGTGCGGCGCTACATCAAACTCGTCGACCTCAGCGGCTTCGAAAAGTCTTATCCTTACGAGCTTTCCGGCGGCATGAAACAACGCGTCGGAATCGCCCGCGCGCTGGTCTCCGAACCCGACATCCTGCTTGCCGACGAACCGTTCGCTGCGATCGATGCGATGACGCGCGAAGCGATGCAAAGCGAACTCGAACGCTTTGTCGCCAACACCGGACAAACGGTCGTGTTCATTACCCACTCGATCGACGAAGCCGTCATTCTCGGCGACCGCGTCGTGGTGATTTCGTACCGACCCGGGCAAATCAAGGAAGTGGTCGACGTCAATCTGCCGCGGCCACGCTTCGACTATGACGTCAAGATGCTGCCCGAGTACGGCGAAATGCGCGACCACATCTGGCGGCTGGTCAAGGACGAGGCGCTTCAGACCGCACGCGGAGTACAATGATGGCGACGCTTGACGACAGCGACCGCACCTCGGTCGAGGCGCACACCGACCCAAGCCGTATCCAGGACACCGGGTGGACAATGTCCGAGGTCTGGAGCCGTTATGGCCCCTGGGTCGTGACGATCGTGAACCTGACCGCCTTTTTCTGCCTCTGGCAGCTATTCGCGATGTCAGGCGCAATCAATCCGCTCTTCCTGCCATCGGCCAGTTCCATGTTCGAGGCACTTTGGCACGGCCTGACCACGACGGCGCCGCCGGGTGCGGTCGTATCCGGCAGTATCGCCGATCACCTCTTCTACAGCCTGAGAAATCTGTCGATCGGGCTGGCTATTGCCTGCGTGATTGGAATCCCGGCCGGGCTGCTGATGGGCGGCAACAAATATGTCGAGATGATTCTCAGCCCCTATGTCTGGGCGCTCGCGTCGCTGCCGCGCATCGCGCTGGTACCGCTGTTCATCCTGTTCCTCGGCTTCACCGTCAAGATGCAGATCACGATCGTGGTGCTGTCGGCGGTGTTTCCAATCATGATCAATGCATGGGCGGGCGTGAAGACGACGGAGAAATCGCTTCTCGCCGCGGCCAAAGTATTCGGCGCCAGCCGGAGCGATCTCTATACGAAGGTGGTTTTCCCATACACGCTTCCCTTCATCATCTCGGGGGTACAGCAGGGAATCGGGCGCGGCCTGATAGGCGTGATCATCGCGGAAATCTTCGGCGGATCGAATGGTCTCGGCTATCTGATCCGGCGCTCGGCCGACACCTTCAATTCCTCGCTCATGTACGCCGTCTTGCTGGTGCTGGTCATCGTGTCATTGACGCTCATACAATTCACGCGATGGCTTGAGGCCTATGTCGCGCCGTGGCGGCACATGGACAGACTGTAGTCGGATCGACTTCGAAAAGCGTGCGGGTCCTACAGACTGACCCGGATGCTCCAACTTCATAAAGTCTCAACAGGGAGGAGAGACATGAAAACGAAAAATAAACCGGTACTGCGACTGCCGCGCCGGGAATTCCTCAAACGCGGCGGAATGGGTGTTCTCGGGACATTCATCGCCGCCTCGACGCTCGGTGGCGTCGCCGGCATCCAGAGAGCCAGCGCTGAAAACGTCAAGGCCAATCTGAAGGCCCTCAAGATGGGCGACTGGAACCCCAATTACGCTGGGCAGTGGTCCTATCGATTGGCCCAGGCCCTTGGCTATCTGGAAGAGGTCGGCATCAACGACTTCGAGGTCATCCTGTCCGACGGGTACATGCCGGGCCTGATCGGCGGTAGCCTCGACATCACGCATTGCGATACCGACGTGCTCTTCGGCGCCGGCAACGCAAGCGGTCTTCCGATGAAGTTGATCTCAATCTACCGCCACAGGGAGTGGCAGATCATGGGCGTCCGCGCGGGCATCAAGACGGCCGCGGATCTGAAGGGCGCCAAGATCTCAGGCGGCCCACTCGACGGCCGGAACACTTATATCCAGCGCGAGATAGTCGCGAAATTGGGCCTCGATCCGGCAAAAGATGTCCAGTTCGTCCCGATGTCCGGCGCCTCCGATGGCCGTTTGCAGGCATTGCTTGCCGGGACCATCGACGGCGGCAGCCTGTTCCCGCGCCATCGCTTCGGATTGGAGAAGGCCGGCGGCAAGTTCCTGTACGAGAAGCTGACGGAGACGCCTCAGGAAGGCTTCGGCGTTATGGGCCGCTGGTTGGAGAAGAACGAGGATACCGCCTACGCCTATTGCTATGCCGACATCAAGGCACGCCAGTGGCTGTTCAATCCGGCCAACAAGGATCGGGCCTACAAGACCATGACCGATCTCGGCTACGAAATCCCGCCGGCGTTTGTCGCGCTCTACAAGGTCGAGCTCGACCAGATCAGCCCCGACGGCGGCTTCGAAAGTGCCGAGGCGATGGACGAATTCGTCAAGGTCCTGATACTGACCGGGGATCTGCCCAAGGGTCTCGACTGGCGCAAATATGTCGACATGAAATATGTGTGGGCGGCGCAGAAAGCCCTGGGCCTTCCCAAGCGGCCAGCCTCTCTCTGAGACCGACACAACTTCGAAAGCCGGGGCGAACGCCCCGGCTTTTGCTTGCCCGAATACGGAATTTTGTTCGCTGGGGGTTTTTGGAACGGGATATCCAAAACCGCAAACGCGCCTTTTGCGATCAGGCGATCATGATCACGGCGCGGCCGGTGATCACGCCTTTCAACACCAACTCCGATGCTTCACAATGCGTGACAATGCGTACTGCTTGCTGAACTCTGGGGCTATCGCTCAGAAGATCCTCCGATGTCAGTTGGTGGCAGTGTTGTGTCACGCCGACGCGGCCAGATCGGCTCGCGACAAAAATACAAATAGGCGAGATAGATCATCGCGCAGATCACGATCAGATTGACCAGCGATTGCGTGGCCGACGGATTGATCTCCGCAGGCGCTTGCTTCGGCTGCGGCCGCAGGATGACCGCCGACGGCAAGGCCGGGTCGAGCAGCTCTTCGGTCGCGAGATTTTCCTTCAGGCTCAGGATGCTTTTATCAGCCAGCGGCAGAATTTCGCCGACGGCCGCCGAACCAGGGCCGGCGGTGCCGATCGGATCGCCCTTTGGGGCCGGACCCGCCAGCACCACCTGAGCGCCGATGGTATCGACCGGCTCCCGCACGCCCGGATAGGCGCCGACTGGAATGCGCGATACACGCAGGAACGGGAATCGGATCAGATTGTTGCCGTCCTGCCACTCGCCGAGCGGCAGAAGATGCAATCTCCCGCCTGCGAGCAACTCGGTGATCTTCGGATGGCCCTTGGCCGCCATGAGGAACAGCGCATCGAGCTCGCCGCCTCGGAGCCGGGCGGCCTGCACGTCAATCGCCGCTTCACCTCCGCCACCCACCGCGATGAGCTCAACTTGATCGATCAGTCCGAGTGAGGTCAGGACCATGCGGGCCGTACGTTCCGAATTGCTGCCGGCCGCGCCGATGCCGAGCGCCTTTACATTGGCCAGCGAGCGAATATCGCTGCCCGACCGCACGATAAGATGCGCCATGTCGTAGCCGACCACGCCAAGGGCCTCAGTGCCATCGCGCGGAGTCGGGAAGACACCGCCGGCGAGATCGTAGAAAGCCCCGCCACCCACCAGGGCGAGACGCGCCTTGCCGGTGAGCACAGCCTGCAGCGGATCGGGCAGCGTCAGGAATCTGACGATACGACCGGGGAAAGTCTTACGCACCGCTGCCCGCGCCCGCGCCGTATGACCGCTTGGCGCGTCCAGATCATCGGCCGCGATGCGCAGCTCCTCGGTGACGAGCGGTTGGGGCTCGACAGCGATCAGATTCCGTTCGGCGAGAAACCGGCGAGCGACTGCGCGCGGATCTTGTCCGTCCAGGTCCACCGCGGCGCTCATTGCGCCCATGTCCTTGGTGCTTATCTTGCCGGCCAGGCGCTCGAGCGCCGGTTGCAGTCGAGGAAAACGCCGTCGCGCGTCGTCGCGCACGAGCGGCGCGGGCTCATAGGTCGGGAAGAACGCGAGATCGTCCTCCAGCGCTACAAGGCCGAATTCCGCGATGTGTCCGTCTGTCGAAAGACCTGCGACGACGTCCACTTCGCGCTCCAACAGCGCTTCGTAAAGCTTCGCCTTGCCGGTGGCCGTAGACTCCACGACCAAGGCCGGCGTGCCGTCCAAGCCATAGCGCCGCAGCAGGGGCGCAAATCCGTCCACCGGGCGCGTGGTAAACTCCTTATCGACGCCGAACCGCACAGGGCCGCCGATGTTGGGCAAGTCACTGATCTTTGTGATCCCGAGCGCCGCCGCGCGGTCGGCGCGCATGACGAGCTCATAGTCGTTGTGGAAACCAAAGCGCCGACCCCAGACGAGACCAAGCGGCGCGTAAAGCGCCTCCACGCGGGCGGACGCAAGGTCGCCGTCGCTGATCGGCGGCTGGCCGAGTAAGACGAGACCGGTGCCGTTGTACTCGGGATAGATGTCGATATCGCCGCGTTTGAGGGCCTCAATGGTCTCGAAGGTGTCACCGTAGGGGATCGACCGCACGACAGGGATGTTTTCGGCCTCGGCCACCGCAGCGATGATCTGGCCAAGGATGATCTGCTCGGTGAATCCCTTTGTTCCGATGCGGAGCGGCTGTTCGGTCTCGCCGCAACCGGACAGGACCAGCGCGCAGACCACCAAACAAAAATGAAGCCCGCGCCCAAGCCGGGACCCGACCCATCGGAGAGGTTTGGCCCCGGGCATGGTTGCAGATCTGCTCATTCGCCGGCCGGCGCTGAGGCGTTCGCCACCTCCGCCTCGCGTGTCCGGATCTGCGCGACGTCCTCGCGCAGCGTGCGAAGGAACGCGATGACCTGGACGATCAGGATCAGGGAGAACGGGATGGCGCCGGTGACCGCTATGGCTTTCGCCGCGCGGACGCTCCCTGTGAACAGCGTAGCCACAGTGAGCGCCGTGATGATCACTGCCCATACCAGCTTGTGCGATACGGGAGGGTTGAGGCTGCCATTCGTGGTCATCATGGCCACCACGAATGTACCCGAATCCGCGCTTGTAACGAGGAAGATGAAGATAAGCAGCAGCGCCATTCCGCTGAGCACCTGACTCAGCGGGAAGTAATTAAAGAACGAAAACAGCGCCTTCGTGACGTCCTCGGAGACCAGTCGGAAAGCCCACCGGGGCCGAACATCTCGATATAGAAGCCGGTGCCGCCGAGGGCGGCGAACCACAGCATCGAGAACAAGGTCGGCACCAGGACGACGCCAACCATGAACTCGCGGATGGTGCGGCCGCGGCTGATGCGGGCGATGAAGATGCCGACAAACGGCCCAAAGGCAAGCCACCAGATCAGATAGGTTAAGGTCCAGCGAGCCGTCCATTCGGTCAGTGCCTGATAAGGGAACAGTCGGAATGAGATCGCAAGCAAGTTGCTGAAATAGTCACCGATCGTCGTTGTAAAGGTCTCAAGAATGAACCGGGTTGGCCCCAGGAAAATGATGTATAGGAGCATGGTGATCGCAAGAAGCATATTAATATTGCTGAGAGTCTTGATGCCCTTGTCGAGGCCCGTGCTGGCCGACAGCATGAAGGTGACGGCAAGTACGAGGACGATGTAGAGGCTGACCGCGGTCGTTTGTTCGACGCCGAACATTTCGCCGAGGCCGGCGCGAACCTGGAGCGTGCCCATCGACAGTGAGCCGGCCAGCCCGAAGACCACTGCAAGCACCGCGAGCACGTCGGCGGTATGCGCCCAGATATTGATGCCGCGCCCGTTGAACGCCATGCGAATGGGCGTTGAGATCAGAGCGGGTGCATCCTTGCGAAACACGAAATAGGCGATGACCAGCGCACAAACGGCGTAGATCGCCCAGGCGTGCAGTCCCCAATGCAGATTGGTGATGACCATGGCGGCGCGAGCCGCCTCGGGCGTCCCGCCTCGCATGCCCGGGGGCGAATAATAGTGATGCATGGGCTCCGCCACGCCCCAGAACAGAAGTCCGGCACCCATGCCGCCGGCGAACAGCATGGCGATCCAAGAAGCGGTCGAGAATTCCGGTTCCTCGTCGTCATGGCCAAGCCTGATTCTGCCGTAAGGGCCTACGGCCAGAACGATACTGAGCGCAAGGAACCCGGTGCAGAGAAGAAGAAAGAACCAGTCGAGGCTGTTGAACGCAAAGCCCGTTAACGTCTGGGCAGCGCCGGTCATGCTGGCGGGATCGATCACGCCCCAAAGTCCGGTCCCTCCACACAGCAGAATGGACAGGACGAAAACGGTGTTGATCGGAATGCTGTTCATTTTGTGCCACTCGCCGTCTCGCGCGGCGAGTGTCGGCCCCCTCAATCTGCCGCGCCTGCTTGCAGCCACGGATCGTGCGGGTGACTTCGTAAGAGTCTGTTTCAAAACAGTTGACAACTGTTTATTGCCGCAAGTTGGAGTTACATCGATGCCGAATAGTGGCCCCGCCTCGCGCGATCCCGAATTCTTCAATTGATTCCAAAATCATCGATTCACCTGAGGTCACGCCCAATGTGCGCGTATCTCGACGCGCTCGATGAAGCAGAAGATGTGAAAGTGGAGTCGAAAAGGTCGACGGTAATCTCGCGATCCGACCTGGCGCGCGATCGCCCGCGGGCTAGCAGTTCTTCCTCTCCCTTCCCTTCCAGCACAGCGAGCAGATCGCCGACCAAACCGTGCCGTCATGCTCGGAGCTCGCCGTGACCTGCCCGGAAAGTTTTCGGGACTACGCCCCCGGTGGCCTCGACTACGCGACCAAGCACCACGACCTCATTCGCCGGTTCGGCTTCCAGTACCTCGTAAAACCGTGAACTCCTTGGTGCGCCTCCCGGACGCCACCGACAGCGGAGGGCTTGTCGGTCTCCGGTTTGAGTGACAGCGCTGGCTCCGACTTGCATTGGAGGCGCTTGCTGAGGCAGAGAGGACATTAGACCCTGAGATTCAGGCTGGTCTACGCTCTATCGCAGATGACTACCTATCGTTAGCGCAGCATGCCGAAGCGAAGCTTGTGGCAGGAGCGCTCAATACAAATTGCGCCAAAAACGCTGCTGGCAGCGGTCATGCCGCTGACCACCAGGTTTCCCCCGCCTCAGTTGGGGGATGGCGGGTCGGTCGCGGCGAATTAGGACAGCAAGAGTCCTTTTACGTGCGCGTCCCAAGATGCGCCGTGCGGATGAAAGAACGGCCGTCTACGCCGTGCCTCTCTAGGATCCACGCGGTCGATGCTCGCGCGGATGACTTCCCAAAATCCTGTGAACGCTGATCGAGGGCCCGTTTGCGACTCTGCCGGCGCCGCAGTACCTGGAACCCTGATTGGCAGGGTCAGAAGACGACGGACCCCGAGGCAGTTGGGTGATGCCATGATGAGAAGCCGCCCCGCCGATGGATGCTGTTACCGCCGGCGTGCTTGCCCGGCGGCACCGCAGGTCGTGACAATCCAAAGCTTCGCCGAACACCTCGGTAGGACCTGGAAGACTGAACTCAGCCGCTCATTCCGCGGTGCCGAGCGTGCGCTTGAAGCGACATTGTTGGCGAGTCCGGCGCGCTAACTTCCCCATGCCCATCAACCGAACCGCGCCGGAATGCCGAGTTTGGCATGGATAGCATTTGCCTCGCCGGGCCCCATGCCCAGGGCCGAGGCCAGCGCGGCGAGATATTCCGCCTCCTTCTGGCTGTCGAGGGTAATGCCCATGACCGAGGCAGCATAGATCTGTTTCTCCAGCCCTTTCGGCACCTGCTTAGCGAGGGCCTGCACGTCGACGGGGGAAGAAAGTTCCCGATTTACGAATGCTACGTCCTCGCGCGAAGCGTCCCCGAGGGCCTCAAAGATCTTCTTCTTCTCGCCCTCGTCAATCCTCCCATCACATTTTGCAGCTTGCAGCATCGCGCGGAGCATCAGACCGGCGGCGGCGTCCTGCTGCGGTGTGGGTGAGATCTCGGGCTCGCCGTACTTCTGAAATGATTGGTTTAACACTTCGGCAAACGAGCCTTCGGCGGGTGCCCTGCTGATGGTTCCTCTTGGGGCGGCGCCCGAGGACGCGCCGGCAAGCCCTCTGATTAACGCGTCGAGGCCCCCGGAGGGCGCCGACGCTGTTGCGCTCGAGCCGGAACCACCACCAGCACTCGTAGCGAGCTGTTCGAGGAGGCTGCCAAGCCCCCCGGCCGCTTGGCCCTTGCCGCCGAGAACGGAGCTCAGTGGGTCGACTTGTCTTGG
>WHTP01000122.1 GCA_009377695.1 Hyphomicrobiales bacterium
CGAGACCGTGGTTGCATTCTGGATCGATGACAAGCGCCACCAATTCAAGGTGTTCAAGCGGGTGGAGGAGGTGGCCGAGGACGACATCCCACCGGCCTGGCTCAAGGGCGCGCTGGTGGTGGACGAAAACGCCGAGCTCGACTGCTGCTGAGCAGCGCCCCGGCTTGCGCAGCACCGACAAAACGGGGCAATGATTGGCCACAATCATTGGAGCGAAGCGTCCCATGGCTGATCTGAAACTGAAAACCGCCACCCGCACGCAAGGCAACAACAAGGCGCTCAAGGATGGGGCGGTCACCCCCAAGACCTTTGATTTCGCGTTCGATGAGGTCGATCCGATCATCGCCGCGTTCCGGCGCATGGTGCGCGGCAACGAGTTCGACATCTGCGAAATGGCGATCACGACCTACATCTGCGCCAAAGAGCACGGGAAGCCGATGACGGCGGTGCCGATCTTCCTGGTGCGGGCGTTCCACCACGGCGCGATCCTCGCCAACACCAAGGTCGGGCTGCGCTCGCCCAAGGATCTCGAAGGCAAGAAGGTCGGCGTCAATCGCGGCTACACGGTTACCACGGGCGTCTGGGCGCGTGGCATCCTGCAGGACGAGCACGGCGTCGACCTCTCCAAGATCACCTGGGTCTTGTCCGGCGACGAGCATGTCGCTGAATACAAGGCGCCGTCGAATGTGGTGCCGATCGAGAAGGGCAAGGACATGGGCGAGATGCTCGCCTCTGGCGAGCTCGCTGCCGCCATCGGCATCGAGTCGAAATCGCCGGACGTCGCGCCGCTGATTCCGAACGGACAGGAGGCCGGTCTCAAGGCATTGCGCGAGCGTGGCCATTACCCGATCAACCATTGCATCGTGATCAAGGACGAACTGATCGCAAAATATCCCGACCTCGCGGCCGACGTGTTCAACGCGTTCGTCGAGTCGAAGCGCCAATATCTGGCGCGCCTCAAGGCGGGCCAGATCGAGAAGCCGACCGAGATCGACCGGCTGCACCATCGGGTGATGGAGCTCACCGGCGATCCCTTGCCCTATGGCATCGCGCCCAACCGCAAGGTGATCGAGGAGCTGATGGGCCACGCGATCAAGCAGGGCATCATCACCAAGAAAGTCGGCGTGGACGAATTATTCGCGCCGTCGACGCGCAAGCTGGTGGGATAATGTGATTTGCAGGCGTCATGGTCGGGCATAGCCCGTCGACGACGGGCGTGAACGCCCTTTCCCCGGCCATCCACGTCTTTGACTCAGTGGTTCAAGCAAGACGTGGATGCCTGCGACAAGCGCGGGCATGACGAAAGCAGACAAAGACCCTGCCATGCCCGACATCATTCCCACCCACCGTCTGACCGAAGAGGCGAGCCTCAAGATGCTTGCCGCCGGCGTCGCGAAGGCGAATGCGCTCGGCTGCAAGGTCTCGCTCGCGGTCGTGGACGCAAGCTGCCGGCTGATCGCCTTCCTGATGATGGATGGCGCGCGGCATTTCTCGATCATCACCACCAAGCGCAAGGCGATCACCTCGGCATCGCAGCGCATGCCCACCGGCTATGCGCCGGAGGAGAACGCGCTCAGCATGGCGGTACGCATGAATGACTTCACCAACGTTCCTGGAGGCTTCCCGATCGAGGTCGGCGGCGAGGTGGTCGGCGCTGTCGCTGCCGGCGGCGCCAAGATCGAGCAGGACGTCGAGGTCGCGAAGGCGGCGTTGGCGGCGCTCGCGGGTGTTCGCAGATTTTGAATCTCCAGCCGGATGGCGGTCCGTCCGCCGCTCGTCCCGCGAAAGCGGGGGACCCAGATGGAATTTCTGGATTCTCGCTTTCGCGGGAATGAGCGCAGGAGAGCGCTGCTGCGACGCTGTATCCGCAGGCTGAGGCTTGCTGCCATCGCCGGATAGGCGGATGCTACCGGTTGCATCAAAGGCAGTGTCCGAGCGGGAGTCCGCATGACCAGAATTCACTCGCGGCTGTTCACGATCGTTGGCGTCCTCCTGGCTCTCACCGCTGCGGCGCCGGCACAGGAGTTTCCGACCAAACCGGTTCGGATCATTGTCCCGTTCGCGCCGGGTGGCCTCAATGACCTCGTCGGCCGCATGGTCGCCACGCATCTGACCGAACGGTTGGGCCGGCAGGTGATTGTGGAGAACCGCACCGGAGCGGGCGGCGTCGTCGGCACCGACCTGGTGGCGAATTCGCCGAAGGACGGCCACACGCTGCTCATCGTCTCGATCGCGCATGCGGTCAATCCGTGGCTCTACAAGCTGAATTACGATCCGTCCAAATCGTTTGCGCCGATCGCGCCGATCCTCTCCAGCCAGAACGTGCTCGCAGTCAACCTCGATATGCCGGTCAAGTCGCTGAAGGACTTTGTGGCGCTTGCGAAACAGCAACCAGGAAAGATCCAATACGCGTCGGGTGGTATCGGCGGTTCGCTGCACCTGGCGATGGAGCTGTTCAAGATCACTGCCGGTATCGATCTGTTGCATGTGCCGTTCCGCGGCGCCGGTCCTGCGGTCATCGACGTGATCGGCGGCCATACCAAGGCGATCAATGCCACCATCGCGACGCTGTCGCCGCATATCCGCGGCGGTAAGCTCAGGGGCATCGGCGTCAGCGGGACGAAGCGCAGCCCGGTCTTGCCGGAGGTGCCGACGATCGAGGAGGGCGGCGTGCCGGGTTACGATGCTGGCAACTGGATCGGGATCGTGGCGCCGGTGGGGACGCCCGCCCCGATCGTCGCGAGGCTGCATAAGGAAATCTCAGGCATGCTCGACCAGCCAGACATTCAAAAGCAGATCGCCGCCGACGGCTCCAACATCATGCGCATGAGTCCGGCCGAATTCGCGACCTACATGGATAATGAAATGGCGAAGTGGGGTCGGGTCGTGAAGCAGGCCGGTATCAAAGCACAGTAGCCGGCCCGCGCCAGCGAACGTACAGGCGTGCGGCGCGGCCTTGACGTATCCGGCAGATTGGCGCGTGGGCCATCGACGTCGAGGCGCTGAGCATCAATCCATTCTGGTACCGGGCCGACCGCGATCGTGGGCGCGCTAGTGTCCCGATTCCGAAGTTCGTACCATTTCGCAGCGGCTTCCTAACGAACTTCGGAATCGAAGGACACTAGCAACTCTTTGAATCTAGTGTGGCTTTGGTTCAGAAGTCCGCATGTCGGACTCGCCGCGAGAATGATGCGGACTTCTGGACCGCCACACTAGGGGAGACCGCCATAAATTTGCTGGCGGACTGAGGCCTAGGCGAAGGGAGGTGCTCACACTATCTATCCGCCGTCATCTATCCGCCGTCAGGCGAAAGCCTGAGGTGCGCGTGAGAAGCGAAGTTAGTTAACATGAGCGAACCTGCTGAATCGAAGAACCTGACCGGTGTTTGGAACGGGCTCTACAGCTATTCCAGCGGCGTGTCGGTGTCGTTCGTGGCGACCCTGATCGACAGCGGCAGCGCGCTCTCGGGTGCGACCCATGAGCCGAATGTGCTCGGCACCAGTTCCGGTAGCACGCTCACCGCGCTGCTCGCGGGCGGCCGGCAGGCGAGCACCATCAGTTTTGTGAAGACTTATGATGAGGCTGGCCCGAGTCACTATTACCCGGTCAGTTACGAGGGCGTGCTCAACGGCGAGGCGACCGAGATCGAAGGCCGCTGGCGCATCGGTGACGGGACCACCGGCAAGTTCCTGATGATCCGCTCCGAGGGCAAGGCGGTCGCGGCCGAGCAGAAGAAGCGCGCGAAGGTTTGACCGAGTTGTAGCCTGGATGAGCCAATAGCGCGCACTCTTCGCGCGTTATTGCGATATCCGGGATTCATCGTGCCGCATGTTGACCTAGTGTCCCGATTCCGAAGTTCGTACCATTTCGCAGCGGCCTCTTATACGAACTTCGGAATCGAAGGACACTAGCAACTCTTTGAATCGAGTGTGGCTTTGGTTCAGAAGTCCGCCTGTCGGACTCGCCGCGAGAATGATGCGGACTTCTGAACTACCACACTAGCCCGCATGTCGCTTCGCTCATGCGGGCTTCAACTTCACTTCTTCGTTGCGCTCCACTTGCCGCCGACGCCGCCTTTCACGTCCCCGCTCATCGAATTGCCGTTCACGCGACCCGTATAGGTCGCGCCGCCGGCGGTAAAGGCAATCTCTTCGCCCTTGAGGCTGCCTTCGACCGGCGTGCTGTTGGCACCATTCGCGAGCGTGCCGCTGATCTTCTGGAAGGCTTGCTTGATTGTGAGCTTGCCGCCCGGCATCTGCCAGGTGCCGACGACCTTGGCCGGCACGTAGAACAGGTGCGCGGTGCACCAGCTTCCGCAGTCACCGCTCGCCCTTTCCGTGACGTCGGGCGACCAGCCGGTAATGCCGAAACCATTGATGACGATGCGCGAGCCCGGTTTTAGGTCGAGAAACTTCGGCATCAGCTTGTCAAGGTTCTCGGTCAAGAGGAACATCGCCATGACATTGGCTTGCGAGATGTCGGCCACGTACATGTCGCCCTGGACGAACTCGGCCTTGTCGGCGACACCCGCCTCCTGGGCGCGGCGCTTCGCCAGATCGACCATGTTGTGATTCCATTCGATACCTTTGCCGCGCGCGCCGCGCTTGGCAGCACCGATAATGTTGCGGCCGTCGCCCGAGCCGAGATCCATCACGTAGTCCTGCGACGTCACCCGCGCGAGGTCGAGCATCTTCTCGATCAAGACGAACGGTGTCGGCACCCACACGACGTCCTTGCCGGACTGTCCGACCACCGGCTGGAACGGCTTCTTCTCCTGCTTCTCCTGCGCCAGCGAACCGGCGGCGACGACGGCGAAACTCAGGACAACAAACGACTGCAGGATGCAACGACGGGCTTTCAAGTGGGGCCTCCTGGACAAGGATTGTTTAGCCACGGGGATCGGGTCGGCGACGAAGGATAAACGGCGAGACACCACCGTATATTCCTCATTCCTTACACAATTTCCACCCTCCGATCCGGCCAATAACTCCTTCAGTTTATGGGGAAATTACGCTCTTCGGAAGCGGCCGGAGGGAGCACCGCGGGGGCTGTTTCTTCGGGGAGGGCCGCGAGGCCTATTTCTTAGTGGCCGACCAGGGCATGCCGTTCACCTGGCCACTCATCGACGTACCGTTCACCCGGCCGCTGTATTGCGTGTCGCCGACGGTGAAGGTGATCTTGTTGCCGTTGAGCCTGCCGTTCGCGACCGGCGTGCTCTTGCCGCTCACGGTAAGCGTGCCGGTGAGCATCTGGAAGCTTTGCGCGAGCGCGAGATCGGCCTCTCCCAGCCGCCACGTGCCCGCGACCGGCGCCGGCACGATGTAGAGATGGGCCGTGCACCAGGTGCCGCAGTCGCCGGTCGCCTTCTCCGTCACGTCGGTCGTCCAGCCCGGAATGCCGAAGCCGTTGACGGTGATGCGGGAGCCGGGCCGCATCGTGAGGAATTTCGGTGTGAGCTTGGCCAACTGGTCGGGCAGCATGAACAGGCCGAGGACTGTGGCCTTCGAGATGTCGGCCGAGAACATGTCGCCGCGCTCGAACTTCGCCAGATGCGATACGCCGGCCTCTGCGGCGAACTTATTCGACAGGTTGATGAGGTCCTGGTTCCACTCGATGCCAAGACCCGGGGTGCCGCGTTTCGCTGCGACGATGATGGCGCGCCCGTCGCCGGAGCCGAGATCCATTACGAAGTCCTTGGGCGTCAGCTTGGCGAGATCGTACATCTTCTCCAGCGTGACGAACGGCGTCGGCACCCACACGGAATCCTTGCCGGGCATTCCCGGCACCGGATCGAACGGCTTTTTGGCTGCGGCGGCGGACTCTTGTGCGGTCTTTTGGGCGGACGCGCTGACGGCAAACGAGACGACACTCAACGCGATGGCGAATGCAACGACGCAACGAACACTAATCAAGCTACGCCTCCCTGGCGAGGTGGTGACAAATGGATTACCGGCAACAGTCTATCCACATTTTTCAAGGAATTGCAGGAGGCGGGGAGGGGTCGTTTCTTCGGTCTGGGCGGCGACCGGCACGTCCCAATACTCGGCTTTCGGCAGGCACTCCTCCAGATACCGCGCGGCCGAGGTCGCGTGCGCGGCATCGCGCCCGGGGACAACCAAGGCGGGCAGGTCGACGCGCATCAGATCCTCCGGTTCGGCGCCGGGTGCAGTGTCGCGGTCGAACAGCGTGCGCGCCATGCCCGCGACAACGAGCTTGTACTTGTCGAGGTCTTGCCTGGCGTAGGCCTCGGCGAAGGCGCGGTCGTGGCGGAGCACCGATGCCCAAGGCCCGCCGCGCGGGTCCTGGCCGAATGATTTCCCGGAACCCGATGCCAGCGCAACCACATCCGCCAGGCTGTGCTCGTTCAGGTAGCCGAGATGGATGGCAAAGCGCTGGTGGCTCGAGAGGCGGTATTTCGCTCCGCCCACCGGCCAGAACAGGATCAGGCTCAGCGCCCGCTCCGGATGCAGCGTCCCGAACGCCGCCACCGGACAGCAGCCCATGCAGCCGCCCATGATATGCGCGCGCTCGACCTTGAGATGATCGAGCAGGCCGATGCCTTGGGCGACATAGTCCGCCCAGGTGACGCGCTCGACACGCCCGCCTGATTGTCCGGTCTCGCGCCGGTCGAAGGTGATGCAGGTGTACGTCTTGGGCAGATGATCAAGCAGCTTGATCTTGGCGTAGACGCCTTGCGTGCGCCACTTGTCGAGCGTCGCATCGAATCCGCCGGGCGAATACATCAGCAGCGGCGGTCCGTTGCCAATGACCTCGTAACGCGTCGATATCCCGTCGATGATTGCCGTGAGCATGGCTAGCCTTTGATCTGCCTGCCGGCGCGCGCGTCCTCGATCAATGCCGTGAAGGCAGCGAGCGTCGCCTTCGCGCCGTTGAAATAGGTATCGGACTTGGAGTCGATCCAGCGCGCCGCATAACCGATCGCGGTGTGGGCCAGCCGCACGCGGCCGTCGAGCCAGGGCCCGCCGCCGAATCCGCCGATCACCGGAATCTTCACCGCCTTGACGACGGCCGCGCCGGCGACCGGCCCGGAATTGGTGAAGTCGAGCGCGACCGCGCCGGCGGCCTCCAGTACCTTGGCCTCCGCAACCAGCCGGTTGGTGGCTTCCTCGGTCGCCATCGCGTTAGAGGAATTTTGCGCGCTGTACGGGATGCCATACTTCAGTGCGGTTTGCGGCGTCAGCCCGAATTGCGCGAATACCGGAATGCCGGCGCGGGTGAGGGCGGTGACGACCTCGGGGAAGTCGGCGGCGGCGTCGACCTTCACCATGTCGGCACCGCCTTCCTTGACGATGCGGATCGCGGCGCGCAACGCGCTCTCGATTCCTTCCTGCACCGGCCCGAACGGAATGTCGCAGCTCAAGAGCGCGCGCGACAGGCCGCGCCGCACCGCCTTGCAGCAGATGAGGATCTCATCGACGCTCACTTCGAGCGGATTGGAGCGACCCCACAGATTGACGCCGACGCTATCGCCGACCGACACGAAATCAGCGCCGGCGCGCTCCGCGATCAGGGCGATCTGGTAGTCCCAGGCGACGAACCCGACGCTTTTCTTCCCGTCGCGCTTCATCTGCTGCAGCACGGGAATGGTGACGGGACTATCGCTCATGGTGACCTCGTTGGACGCAGGCTTCGATTGCGGCCGCATAAGAGCGGACGATGTCAGTCGTTGCAAGGCTGGGGTGTCCGTTTGCCCACGGCCCTGGTGGTTCGATCCGGCACCCCCCCACTATTGTGGCGCGCTCATGCGGGCTGCAGCCAAGCTTTAGCATTTTCGCAAGTCTCGGCGCCTAATCTTCGATCATGCCCAAGACGAAGCCCGAATCCGAGACTGCGCTCTATGCGCCGGTGAAGCGCTTCCTGGAGTCGCAAGGTTTTACGGTGAAGGGTGAGGTCTGCGGCTGCGATCTCGTGGGGCTGCGCGGCGACGAACCGCCGGTCGTGGTGATCGGTGAATTGAAGCTCAAGTTCAATCTCGAGCTCGTGCTGCAAGGCGTCGAGCGCAGCGCAGCATGCGATGAGGTCTGGCTCGCCGTTCGTGTCGGTGCGCGCGGCGGCCGCGAGAACGACCGGCGCGTGCGCAAGCTCTGCCGCCTGCTCGGCTTCGGTCTGCTCGGCGTGTTCTCGACCGGCCGTGTCGAGGTGTTCGTTGAACCTTCTCCCTGGCAGCCGCGCGTCAACAAGAAGCGCCGTGCGCGCCTCGTACGCGAGCACCGGCGGCGCCATGGCGATCCGGCGGCGGGCGGGACGACCAAGGTTCCGATCATGACCGCCTACCGGCAGCAGGCGCTTCTCTGCGCGGCGATGCTGCAAGGCGGCCCATGCCGTACCTCGCAGGTCAAGGCCGCGGTGCCGGACGGGCCGAAGATCCTGCTGCACAATGTCTACGGCTGGTTCGACCGCGTCGAGCGCGGCGTCTATCGCCTGACGTCCGACGGCGTTGCGGCGCTGGCGCGCTGGCCGCAACCCATCGCCTAGTTGATTTTCATCATCCTCAGCGGCGGCGATGCCGCCGGCGGTCGTCGCGCGTGCCAAGAGCGTGTTGAAATAAGAGCGTGTTGAACTCGATCCCCTCATTGCGGGATTTTAGAACGGAACCGCTATCAATTCGAAGACGTCGTCACAATTGATCAAATCGACGCGTTTGAGCACGATCTTGTAGCTGTCGCCCTCCTGCCGAAGGCGATGCTGCACGCGGCCGGAGAACAAGCGCTGCGTACGCATGCGATAGTCGGTCATAATCATGTTTGATATGACCGAACACTCGCGAAGCTTCTCGTCGATAGTTTCGATGACAATGTTGCCGATGACATGGCAGGTGCGGTGCGGCGGCGATTGCGAATGGATATTCGGATGCCGCAGCCGCTCGAAACGGATATCCATCATCTGCTTGTCGTCATAGAACAGCGACGCGCGCCCGTCCGGGCTCACCTGGTCGGGTTCGAGCGGCACCCAATAGGCGCCGTCCTCGGTGAACAGGTCGCGCCATTCTTCGAAGCGCCGCTCGTCAAGGAGCTGCACCTCGTGAATGAGGAATCTCTCGATCGTGCGCAGCTCGCCGAGCGGCGTGGTCGTCACTACGGCGGGTTTGTCCAGCATCGCGTCACCCCTTGGCGCTCATCAACCGCAGCCACGCCGAATACTGCGCGCGCTGCTGGATCTCAACCGTCCCGGTGTTGACGTAGTCGCCACGCTCGTCCTGCTTGTCGGTGTCGATGCCGCGCGCGAACCACACCCAGTCCGAACCCTGTGCATTCAGGCCGTCCTGGCAGCGCCGGAAACATTCGAGATCGTCGGTCTGGATTAGCGATGCCGCGGAATGTGTCACGTTGAGGTGGCGCACGAAACTGCGGTTCATCTCGCCGGGTGCGCCCTTCAGCATCACCGGATAGACGTGCACCTCCGTGCGGTCGACCGTGACCGGGACGATGACGCGGATATGCTGGTTGAGCGCCTGCAGGGTCATGTTCGGATAGAATGCGGTGTTGTGGCGCTTCGGCGTCAGGATGATCTTGGTGCGCTCGGCGCCGTGCTTCCTTTCGAGCATCGCACGATAGGCATTGAACACGGGATCGTCGGGCAGCTGCTCGGCGATCGGCTGATGACCATTGTAGCTGTGGCCGGTCGAGCGCGCGCCCCAGGCGGAGCGCTGTTCCCAGCGCTGCGCGGCGCTGCCGCGGTCGCTGATGGCGGAGGCTGAATCCTCGCCGGCGCGGCGGCCGAATTGCTTGCCGCTGCGGCGCACCGTCGATTCATGCGAGAACGGCACGTGGTACATGTCCACCGCATTCTCGAGTTGGAGCTTCCAGTTTCCGCGGTAGAGGTATTTGTGGACGCCGCCTGAGAGGTCGATCTCGCCCTCGGGCGCGCGATCGCAAAGCTCGTCGATGCTGTCCTTGGCGTGACCCAGATGCTCGTCGAGGCTCGGCCCTTTTTCCGACAGGCTCGCGAAGACGAAACCGCGATAGATGCCGACGCGCGGGAGGCGACCCATGCCGAGGGCGGGATTGGTCAGATCGAAATCCTTGCCATAGCCGCGCGGCATCGCCACCGCGTCGAGGTCGCCATTGGTCTTGAAGGTCCAGCCGTGATAGCAGCAACGGAAGAGCTGCGCGTTGCCCTTCTCTTCGTTGCAGACAATGGCGCCGCGGTGTCCGCAGCTGTTGTGGATGACGTAGATCTTGCCGTCGGCGTGCCGCGACAGCACGATAGGATACTTGCCGATGCGGGTGGTGAGGAAGTCGCCAGGCTTCGGCACCAGGCTTTCGTGTCCGACATAAATCCAGGTAGCGCCGAAGATCTTTTGCATCTCCAGGTCGAACACTTCGGGGTCGAGGTAGAGCGAGCGATGAATCCGATCGCGATGGACAAGCGCGCGGATCGCGTCGGGATCGTACCTCATGTGCTTTCCTCCAAAACCCAAACAGGCCGCTAAACTTACGGTCGCGGACCCCTTTCCACTATTGAAGCACGAGGTGTTTGGTGCAACAAATAGAATAATGAATCGAATTGATCAGGAATATGATCAATCTCCCGTTGCGCCAGGTTTCAACTTTTGTCTGCCTCGCGGAAACGCAGAGCTTCCGGCGGGCGGCCGCGCGGCTTAGCCTGTCGCAGCCGGCGGTGAGCGCGCATATCCGCGAGCTCGAACGCCAAGTCGGTGTGGCGCTGGTGCATCGGACCACCCGTCACGTGTCCCTCACTGCCGCAGGCAAGGCGTTCGCCGCGCGCGCGAAGCGCGCCCTCGATGAGCTCAGCATGGCCAGCCAGGATCTGCGCGAGCTCGCCGCCGTCCATCGCGGCCGTGTGGTCGTCGCCTGCATCGTGCCGCTGATGGCGGCCGCTGTGCCCACCGTGGTCCGGCGCTTGAGCGAGCAGCACCCGGGCCTGGAGGTCGAAATCCGGGACGTCCTGTCCGGGCAAATCGATCAGTTGATCACGAACGGCGAGGCGGACCTCGCGATCGGGCCACGTCCGACCGACGCCAATCTGTCGTTCATGCAGCTGGAGCGCGACCATTTCGTCGCCGTTGTTCCGCTCGATCATCCGCTCGCCGGACGCGGAACGATTACCATGCGGGAACTGACGGCCTATCCGATCATCACGACTGCGCGCAATACCAATGCGCGTGCAGTGCTCGAACGGGCGCTGTTGCAATCACCGCAGCCGTTGCGGCCACGTTTCGAGCTGGTCCACCATTTCTCCATCGGCCGGATGGTAGAGGCGGGCCTTGGGGTCACTTTGCTGCCGCGCACCGCCGTGCCGAGTCTCGCAAGCACGCGTATCGTGACCGTCGACGTGAAGTCACCCCGCATCTTCCGCGATCTCGGCGTGATCACACGACGCGAATATCAGTTCTCGCCGGCGGCGCATGCGTTCGTGACCCTCCTCAAGACGTTCTTCGCGGCGCCAGCCGAGCAGGCGGACGACATGCCGAAAGCTCCGCCGACCGTGAGCGACCGTGAGTTCCTGCGCGTCACCGCATCTTGATCGTGGTGACGATCGGGGTCCAGCGCTCGATCTCCTGACGGACGAACTTCGCGAAGGCGGCCGCGCCGGGTTCGCCCAAAACGATGCCGTGCTGACGCAGCATCTTCTGCGTCACCGGATCGGTCTGCACCGCGAGCGTGGCGGCCCGGAGCCGCTCGATGATCGGCGCCGGCGTCTTCGCCGACACCAGCGCGCCGTACCAGACCTCGGTCTGCACGGCCGGGAATCCGACCTCAGCAGTGGTGGCGAGATCGGGCATCAGTGGCGAGCGCCTCTCGCCGGTGACGGCGAGCGCAACGAGCTTCCCGGCTTCAGCCTGTGGCCTCACCAGCGCCACATCGCCGAAGATCGCATTGATGTGGCCTCCTAGAAGGTCGTTGAGCGAGTTGGCCGTGCTCTTGTAGGGCACATGGGTGAAGTCGACCTTGGCTTCCCGCCGGAACAACTCATTCGCGAGATGTGTGACGGTGCCGAGGCCGGCCGATCCGATCGTGAGCTTGCCGGGATTGGCCTTCGCCTTGGCAATGAATTCGGCGACCGTTTTGACGCCGACCTGTGGATGCACGGCGAACACCTGCGGCGAGCGCCACATCAGGCCGAGCGGCGCGAAATCCTTCTCGGTGTTGTAGCGGACTTTCTGGATTGGCGGGATCAGCGTGAGCGGGGCGATGCCACCCATCAGCAGCGTATATCCGTCGGGTTCAGCTTGCATGGCGGCCTCGGTGCCCGGAACGCCGGCACCGCCCGGCCGATTCTCGACCGCGATCGTGGCCGCCGAGCCAAAATGCCGGCGCAATCCATCGGCGTAGATCCGCCCCGCCACGTCGTTCGGGCCGCCCGCCGTGAACGGGACGATGATGTTGATCGCCCGCGTCGGATAGTCCTGCGCGACGGCAGCGCTCATCGGCACGGCCGCGAGCATCGCAACCAGCGCCACGACATTCCAGAGTTTGATCTGCGAGCGCACCTGTGTCTCCATATCGGCATATAAGCGCCAGCGCGGCCGGCCGCCGCGCCGTGTTCGCATGGCTGACGTTCCGGAAGTATCAAGCAGTTTGCGTGCCAACACCAGAAGCGGATATCGATACTTGGTCCGGCGAAAATCAGCGAATGAGCGCCCGAGGAAGGATACTCAATGAAGGGCATGCGGGCGCTGCTTGATCCCAAGGCGATCGCGGTTGTCGGCGCGTCGCCGCGCCCCGGTCCGGGCTCGCGAGTGATCGCTAATCTGCGCGATGCCGGCTTCAAAGGCGCCATCTTTGCGGTCAACCCGCGCTATCCGGACGTGTTCGGCTACAAGTGCTTCGCGAGCGTCGCTGACCTTCCAAAAGAGGTGGATTGTCTCGTGGTCGCGGTCGCCGCCGAGACCGCATGCGGCGTGCTCGAAGCAGGGCAGGCGCATGGGATACCTGCGGCGGTGGTGCTCTCGGCGGGCTTCGGTGAAGGTGGCGGGCCCGACGCTCGCGCGCATCGTGTGCGCGCCGTCGCCGACAAAGGCATGGCGATCTGCGGCCCGAATTGCTTCGGCATCATCAATGTTCGCTCCGGCGCGGCGTCATTCTCAGGCGTAGCGCCCAAGGCCATGGCAGCCGGAAACGTCGCGCTCATTTCGCAGAGCGGCAGCCTCGGCAATTTTGCATTCGGCCCCTTGGTGCGCGACCGCAAGCTCGGGTTCAGTCATTTCATCTCGTGCGGCAATCAGATCGGCACCACGGTCGAGGACTACATCGACATTTTGGTCGACGATCCCGCCGTCTCGGTGATCGCCTGCGTGATTGAGGCGCTGAAGAAGCCCGACAAGCTGATGCAAGCCGCGCGCCGGGCCCATGCGCAGAAGAAGTCACTGGTGTTCTTCCAGGTCGGCACATCGGCGACCGGCCAGGTGATGATCCGCTCGCACACTGGTGCGCTCGCCGGAAACACGGAGATCCTGCGTGCGTTCCTGCGCAAGTGCGGGATCGTGCGGGCCGACAGCTACGATCAGTTCGTCGAGACCATCGAGCTGTTGGCGAATGTGCCGTTCGACCTGACGCTTGGCGACGAGGTGATCCTGGTATCGGGCAGTGGCGGCTCGGCCGCGGTCGCCGCCGATTGCCTCGACGCCGCGGGCCTGCGGCTCGCAACCCTCGATGCCGCCACCAGCGAGCGCCTGCGCGCGATCCTGCCGGAGTTCGCGAGCCCGACCAATCCGATCGACGCGACGGGCGTGGTTTACGACGATCCGGCGTTGCTGCCGGCGCTGTTCGAAGCGATCTTCACCCAGCCCGGACGTCCAGTAATCGGCGCAACCATAAACGTCGTGCCGGTCGATCGCTTACGGCGCATCGCGGGCGCCATCGCGAACGCCGCGAAGGCGTCGGGTCGCACCGTCGTCGCCTATCAGTCGAGCCCGCTTGGTCCCCTCGACGAAGAGATCGTTCGCACTCTGCATGCCGCCAATGTGCCGTTGCTGCTCGGCATCCAGAATGCCATGGGCGCGCTCCGGCAACTGAAGCGGCGGCGCGATTTTGCACGCGCGGCTGCCAACCCATCCGCTGACAGCGCGCCGCCCGCTGCGCGCGGCGCTGCCGGTCCGATGCCGCAGGATTTCATGTCCGCGCGTCGGACTCTCGCTGAAGCCGGCATTCCGATCATGGAAGCAGCGCTTGCATCCTCCGCGCAAGAGGCACTCTCGATTATGCGCAAGCTCGGAGAGCCGGTTGCGCTCAAAGCGGAAGCGGTGGGACTCCTGCACAAGAGCGACCTCGGCTGCGTGACGCTCAATTGCAAGACCGAGGACGAGGTGATCGCCGGCTACCACGCCGTGGTCGCCAATGCCAAAGCGGCTGGCTTCGCGCCCGTCCGGGTGCTGGTGCAGCCGATGGTCGCGGGCGTGGCGGAATGTTTCGCAGGGATCATTCACGATCCGCTCTACGGTCCGGCGATCGTATTTGGTCTTGGCGGCATTTTCGTCGAGCTGTTGCGCGAGATCGTCACCGAGATGGCGCCGCTGACGACCGACGATGCGCTGCGGATGATCCAGCGCGTCAAAGGCGCGCAAATCCTCACCGGCGCGCGCGGTCGCCCGCCGGGCGATGTCGCGGCGCTCGCGGAGTGCCTGGTCAGGCTCGGTCGCTTCGCGGCGGCGAATGCCGGGCGCTTCCGCGCGCTCGATCTCAATCCCATCATCGTCAGGCCGAAAGGCGAGGGCGTCACTGCGGTTGATATCGCAATTGAGCCTGTCAGCGGCACTCAAGTGGGGAGCGCGCCATGAGCTATAAGGACCTGATCTACAGCGCCGTCGACCAGATCGCGACCGTCACCCTTAATCGGCCGGAGCGCATGAACGCGCTCTCGCGCAATCTCGAAGCTGAACTGCATCGCGCCTTCGACGAAGCTGATGCCGACCCGCAGGTGAAGGTGGTCGTGCTGACCGGCGCAGGCGCCGCCTTCTGCGCCGGCTTCGATCAGCAGTCCGCGCCAGGCGAAAAGCGCGGTGGCGATCCCACCGGCAAGTCGATCGCGGAATTCATCCGCTATTGGCATCAAAGGGACGGCGAGCGCATCGGGCAGTGGGAGCATATGTGGCGGCTTGGCGTGCCGATCATCGCGGCGGTCAATGGCTGGGCGATGGGCGGCGGCTTCTGGTACCAGCTCGCAGCCGACATCACGATTGCGTCGGACAGGGCGGTGTTCGCGCAGCCGGAGGTGCGTCACATCTCGAATACGAGCTTCCTGATGACTGCGCTGTGCGGATGGAAGGCGGCGAACCGCTGGGGCCTGACCGGCGATCATTTCGACGCGCAGGAGGCGTTCCGCATCGGCGTGGTCAATGAGGTTGTGCCGCACGAACAGTTAATGGAGCACACTTACGCGCTGGCCAAGCGCCTCACGCTGGTGCCGGAACCGGCGCTGCGGCTCAACAAGGCGATCGCCATGCAGGGCATGCAGGCGGCCGGACTGCATGCCGGCCTTTTGCTCGAAGGCACGCTTGGCGCGTTGGCGCATTCCTCACACAACGAGTTCCGCGAGGAGCTCTACAACATCCAGCGCACGCAAGGGACGAAGGCTTATCTCGATCGGCGTGACGGGCCGTTCCAGCCCGAGCCGATGGGGCCGCGCTCGGCCAAGGCCCGTGCCGAACGGGCGAAGAAGGAGAAGAGTTAGCGAGGACGGTGTTGACGCGCGCGGGCATGACGCTGCGGATTGTTCGCGACATTGAGCGCTGAATCGCGATAAGGTGTCTCTGGAACGGTTCCAGGGCATGCAGATGACCGACCAGCCGAGCGTCACATTTGAATCCGCGTTGTCCGTGCGCGTTGCGGAGATGGTCGACGCCTGCACGCAGTGTGGGAAATGCGTCGAGGTCTGCCCGATCACCGACGCCGGCGGCGTCTCGGCGGAGCCGAGCGAGGTGATCGCCGGCATCCTCGACATCCTGCGGCTTGGCGAAGGCAACGAGGCCGCGCGCAAATGGGCAAACGCCTGCGTGCTCTCCGGCGAATGCATCAAGGCCTGCGATTATGGGGTCAACCCGCGTTTCCTTTTGGCGATGACGCGAACGACCATGGCGCGTGCGGAAAGCGATGCGCGCGCGCAGCGCAAGACCGGTGTCGACAACTTCCGCAAGGTCGCGCGCGACGTCACGCAAATCTCGCGGCTCCAGCTTGACGACGAGTTGCTGGCGCGACTTGGCCAGAAGTCGGGCGGTGCGTCGAGCATCGACGCGCGGCCGGACTTCGTCTTCTACACCGGTTGCAATGTGCTCAAGACGCCGCATATTGCGTTGCTTGCCCTTGATATCATGGACACGATCGGCGCCACCTACCAGGTGATGGGCGGACCGAGCCATTGCTGCGGCGTGGTGCAGATGCGCACCGGGGATGTGGAAACCTCCGGTCGCTTCGCGACGAACACGCTCGACAAGCTCGCCAGCAGCAAGTCCGGCCAGGTGGTGTCGTGGTGTCCGAGCTGCCACGTGCAATTCACCGAGACGACACTGCCGACGGTCGAGAAGGTGCGCGGCGCAAAGCCATTCGAGATGACGCCGTTCATGCTCTACCTGTGCGGCAATCTCGACCGGCTGCGTCCTCACTTGCGCAAACGCGTTCCGATGCGCGTGGCGCTGCACAAGCATCCCGGTGTCCACGGCGTTGTCGAGGCCGCCGAGGATATCCTGCGCGCCGTACCAGGCGTCGAGCTGGTCGATCTCGAGCAACCCGCCATTGGCGCCATGAGCAATTATTTCCGGGCGCTGCCGGCGCTGCGACGCGAATTGCAGCAGAAGGAGCTCGATGCCGCCGAGGCGGCGGGCATCGACGCGCTGGTCGCGGTCTATCACGCCGACCATCGTGAACTTTGCGCGCATGAATCGGTGCGGCCGTTCCGGATCATGAACATGCTGGAGATCGTCGGCGCGAGCATGGGGCTGCACCGTGACGACCACTACAAGCGCCTCAAGATCATGAACGACGTCGACGCGATCGCGGCGGATTGCCGCGACCTCGTGGTCCGCCACGGTCTCGACCCGGAGACCACGCGGGCGGCGATCATCGCGATGCTCGAGGAGCAGCCGCTGCCGCTCCGGTCGTAGCCCATGAGCCATAGGCGTGTTCACGCGCCATGGCGATATGCGGGACCAAGATCCCGAATATCGCTTCGCTCATCCGGGCTACAGCTCTGCAGTACTACTTCCGCATCTCGCTGGATGAATTCACCGTCGCATGGATGTTGCGCGCGTAGTCGATCGCGCTTGGGACATCCATGGTGAAGGCGCGGCGCAGGAATTCCTTGGCGCCCTCGGTCGCTGGATTGGGTGCGTTGAGGATGGTCTTGCACAGCGCTTCGACGAACTCGTCGAGCTTGGCATCCGGCACGAGCTCGCTCACCAGGCCACATTCGCGCGCGCGGGCCGCGCTGATCACCGCCGTCGAGTAGACGAGGTAGGTCAACTCCTTGCGCGGCACGCGGTCCATCAGCGCCGACATCACCATGGTCGGCAAGATGCGATGCGCCATCTCCGGAATCGAGAAGGTCGCGCTCTCGGCTGCGATCGTGATGTCGGCGACACCGGCGATCGCGCAACCGAA
>WHTP01000205.1 GCA_009377695.1 Hyphomicrobiales bacterium
GCGAAGATCGGGGTGCTCGGCGCCTCCGGCTACACCGGGTCGGAGCTGGTGCGCCTGCTGCTGCGGCATCCTTATGCCGACATCGCGCTGCTCACGGCCGACCGCCGGGCCGGGCAGGAGATGGCGGCGGTATTTCCACAATTCTCGCCCTATATCCTGCCGAAGCTGCAATCGATCGAGAGTGTCGATTGGGTCGGTGCTGGACTCGACGTGATCTTTTGCGCCTTGCCGCACGCGACCACGCAAAAGGTGGTCAAGCAGGTGTTGGCGGCGGTACCGGCGGTTAAGGTGATCGACCTGTCGGCCGACTTCCGGCTCGCGGACCTTAAAAGCTACGCGCGCTGGTACGGCCATGAGCATCACGCGCCGGACCTCCAAGGCCAGGCGATCTACGGGCTGGTCGAAGTCTATCGCGACGAGATCAAGCGCGCGCATCTGGTCGCCAATCCGGGATGCTACACCACGTGCGCGCAGCTTCCGCTCATCCCGTTGCTGCGCGCGAACGCCATCGATCCCGATGAGATTGTGGTCGACGCCAAGTCCGGCATGACCGGAGCGGGACGGTCGGCCAAGGAGGAGATGCTGTTCTCGGAAGTCTCCGAGGGCATCCATGCCTATGGCGCCGGACATCACCGGCATATGGCGGAGCTCGACCAGGAATTCTCAAAGGCTGCGGGCCGCGACGTCGTGGTCAGCTTCACGCCGCATCTGATGCCGATGAACCGCGGTATCCTCTCGACGATCTATGTCAGGAGCGCGAGCGCTTCGGCGGAAGAGCTCCACGGCATCCTCTTGAGCTGGTACGCGAACCAGCCGTTTGTGCACGTCCTGCCGTTCGGTCAGATGCCTCAGACCCGCCACGTGCGCGGCTCCAACATGACGTTCATCGGCGTCACCAAGGACCGCATCCCCGGCCGCGTCATCATCGGCTCCGCCCTCGACAACCTCGTGAAGGGCGCGTCGGGCCAGGCGGTGCAGAACATGAACGTGATGCTCGGCTATCCGGAAACAACCGGGCTGGAGCAGGTGGCGTTGTTTCCGTAGGCTGGACGCGAGTCCGAAAGCGGACAGCTAAGCTCCGGCGGCTGCAGCAGCCGCAGCGCGCTGCGCCGGCGCGCCGTGGGTCTTTGGAATCTTGTCGGCATAGATCTCGACGAAATGGTCCGTATGATCAGCCGCCAGCGGCTGCAGCGCTTCGTCCGTGTAGCTGCGCGATGACGGGTCGATGGCGATGCGCTTGCGCATGTTGCGGTATCGCAGCACGAGCATCAGCCATTGCCGCAATGCGCGCAGCAATTCATAGCCACGCTTGGGATAGAAGATCAGCGGGTTTTCGAGCGGCATTCCGAAACGGCGGTGGGTGCGGATCTTGCGCCGGACGATGCCGACCTGCAGCGGGTGGACATCCTCGATGTCGATCGATCCCGAGAAGAATGTCAGCGCGTTCCCGACCTTCGACATCGAGATGTAGCTCGCATGGGCGCGGCGCAGGATCGTTTCCACGTGCTTGGGCGTGTAATAGTGCTTCCAGGCGTCGCGATAGCACTGCTGCCATTGCTCCTTGGACATCTGCGCATGGCCGGTACAGACATGTTCGAGGTCGTACTTGTTCATGTCGGGGTCCATCGGCACCCCTTTGGCCGCGAGCTTCTGGTGATCTTCGGAGCCGGGGAGCGGCGTCAGGCAGAAGAACTCCAGAATGTCGATCGGCAGTTCGCTCTTGATGATCTCGATATCGCGCGCGATCGAGTCCGGCGTGTCGGTTGGGAAACCCAGGATGTATCCGGCATAGGTCAGCACCCGCTGCTTCCGCCACGCCTGCAGCATTTCCCGGTATTCCCAAATCTTGTTCTGGCGCTTCTTGGTGCCCAAGAGGGATTCCGGGTTGATGTTCTCGAGCCCGATGAACACGGTCGTGCAGCCCGCGCGCGCAGCCTTCTCGATGAAGCCCGGGATGCGGTGGCACAGCGTATCGACCTGCAACAGCAGCCGGATTTGAAGGCCATGGACTTGCCGCAGCTCGATCAGCCGGTCAAGAATGGCTTCCCAGTTCTTGTTACGGGCGAAGTTGTCGTCGGTGACGAAGAACCGGCTGATGCCCAGCGCCGCGTTGGCGCGTACGATCCCTTCCACATCGTCCGGCGTGCGATAGCGAGACTTGCGGCCTTGCACATTGATGATAGTGCAGAAGCTGCATTGGAACGGACAGCCGCGTCCGGCGTCGAAGCTGGCATAGGTTCCGGCGATGCGTCCGACGAGGTGTGCCGGCAGGATGGGCAGCGTCGCCGCGGTCATGTCGGGCATGGCGCTGAGATAGTTGTACACCGGCTTGAGCTGGCCGGTATCGATGTCCTTCAGCAGGCCCGCCATGCGGCCTTCAGCTTCGCCGGCAAAGAAGCTGATGCCGAGGGCCTGTGCCTCCTTCAGGTCGGGAGGCAGCTCCGGCAGCATCGAGAGGCAGCCGCTCACATGGAATCCGCCGATCACAACCGAAATGTCGGCGGCGCGGATTTGGCGTGCGATGTCGAACGCGCGCGGAAACTGATTGGATTGCACGCCAACGAGGCCGACAAAGCCGCTGCCCGCGCGGCGGATCGCGCGGATGATGCGCTTGATATCGACAACGGTGTTGCACTCGTCGCAGGCATCGATCTCGATGTCGACGTCAGGTCCCAGCACCTTGGCTGCGGCGGCCTCGGCTAGCAGGCCGTAGACGCTGGCGAGGCTGTTGGACGGGATGCTCGAGCGGTACCATTGGATGACATAGCCGTTGGCGTCGTAGTGCGACGGCTTGATCAGGACGATCAAAAACCTGCGGCCCATGACGCCCCCCGGGCGGTCCCTCAGCAGCGTTTACAGTCCCACCGGTTGAGAGATGGCGCAAGCGCAATTGAGCGGCTGGGCGCGGCGAACGTTGGACAATTCGGCCACGTGCGCACCGCAAGGGTCAATCCCGTACCTTCACGTAGCGACCCGGAGCGTCTTCGATCGGCTTGAGCTTGCCGCTGCCGGGCGTGCGGGCAGGCACGTCCTGCGCGTTGTGACCCTTGAGCCAGTCGAGCCAGTCCGGCCACCAGGAGCCGGTGTGCTCGGTCGCCTTGGCGCGCCATTTGTCAATGTCGGCGCCGGTGGGCTTCGGCCCGGTCCAGTACTGATACTTCTGCTTGTCAGGCGGATTGATCACGCCGGCGATATGACCGGAGCCGGACAGCACGAAGCGTACCGGCCCACCGAAAAATTTCGAGCCGTAGAAGACCGACTTGGCCGGCGCGATGTGGTCCTCGCGCGTGCCGAGATTGTAGATCGGCACCTTCACCTTCCTGAGATCGAGCGTCTTGCCGGCGATCTCCATCTCGCCGCGCGCGAGCTTGTTCTTGAGGTAGCAATTGCGCAGATAAAACGAGTGGTTCGCTGGCGGCATGCGGGTCGCGTCTGCGTTCCAGTAGAGGAGGTCGAACGGCGGCGGCGCCTTACCCTTGAAGTAATTGTTGATGATGTAGGGCCAGATCAGGTCGTTCGAGCGCATGAGGTTGAACGTGTTGGCCATCTTGCTGCTGTCGAGATAGCCGCGCTCGGCCATTTGCTTTTCGAGCGCCGTGATCTGATCTTCGTCGGCAAACACCTTGAGGTCGCCGGAATAGGTAAAGTCCACCTGGCTTGCGAAGAACGTCGACGACACGACCCGTCGATCTTTCGTGGCCGCCATGTGGGCAAGCGTGACGGCGAGCAAGGTGCCGCCGACGCAATAGCCGGCTGCATGCATCTTGCTCTCTCCGGTCGCCCGCTTGATGGCGTCCAGGGCTGCGAGGGGGCCCTCGCGCATGTAATCGTCAAAGGTCTTCCTGGCCAACGGCCTGTCGGGATTGACCCAGGAGATGACAAACACCGTCAGCCCCTGATCCACGCACCACTTGATGAAGGATTTGTCCGGCGCGAGGTCGAGCACGTAGAACTTGTTGATCCATGGCGGCACGATCAGCATCGGCACCTTGAGCACCCTCTCGGTTGCCGGCGCATATTGGATCAGCTGCATCAG
Source organism: Hyphomicrobiales bacterium (assembly GCA_009377695.1). Lineage (GTDB taxonomy): Bacteria > Pseudomonadota > Alphaproteobacteria > Rhizobiales > Xanthobacteraceae > VAZQ01. The sequence continues at coordinate 4,037 of WHTP01000205.1, forward strand.
GTCGTTTTCGAAGATCACCTTGCCGGGCGTGGACGCGAGATTGCGGCCGACTTCGAAATATGACGTGTCGGTCTGCCGGATGCGCAGGTCACCGCCGCCGGCCCGGATATCCTCCGCCAGCATGTGCATGCCGCGCGCCAGGTTCTCGCCCTTCGACTCGAGTGTGTCGCGCAGAAGCTCCGGATTGGTGAGCACGAAGTTGGAGGGCGCGATCGCGTTGACGATCTGGCGCAGGTAGAACTCGGCCTTCTGCCGGGTCAGCGGATCGAGTCCCTTGGCATCCTTGACGAGGCGGTCGCTGAATTAAACCGTCAGAAGATAAGCCTGCTTCAGGAAATCAAAGAACTGGTTCGACGACCACTCGGGGTCGCTGAAGCGCTTGTCGCGTGGATCCGGTTTCGCAACCGGCTTGGAGAGTTCGCCGGCCATGCGCCGGGCCGCGTGCGCCCAGAGATCGAGATAGCTCTTGCCGATCGACGACTGAAGCTCGAACGTGCGCTGTGGGTCGGTCAGCCAGTATTCGGAGACCTGACCCAGCGTCCTCACCATGTCGACGAATTCCGCATGCTCGGTTTCTTTCCGGCCTTCCTCGCGGGGCTTGAGGTAGGCGGCCAGCGCCTTGCCGCCCTGTTCAATCATTCGGGCGAGATTGTTGGCCAACTCCTCCCAGTCGGTGGATTTGCCCATCCCGGGTTCCAATGGAGCTTGCACGTGCCGCCTCGATAGCTTTCCGTTGCGCGCGGGCCGGATTCCGGTCGGCGGCCGGCCTTTCCAGCCGCCATTCTTGCCGATTCCCAAGGCCCCGTCAGTCCGCCGTTAACCCGTGGTATTCCTAACCTTCGTTTCGTCATATTAGTCTCATATGGGGGTGCGCCGTGTGATCGCAAAATAAGTTGTGATTACACAGGCTTGTAAGTGGACCTGCTTGTAAGTTTGGGGGATGCCGGACGGATGTTGTGCGACGTGGGGGTGACCGCGTCATGACGCCCGGCACTGGTCAATGACAGCAACATCCCAATCGAAGGGGCTCGGACTGGTTGCGGCGGTGCTGCTCGTCGCCGCGGCGCTCGTTGGCTGCTCGTCCGTCGTCGACAACATCCCGACGTCGATGGGCGGGTTGCCGGAGGGGGTGCCTCAACGGCCGGCGACCCCGGCACCGTTCCCCTTGGTGCATGACATGCCTCCGCCACGGCAGGATAGCGCGCTCACGGAGGCCGACAGCAAGCGTCTCCGGGAAGAGCTGAAAAATACCCGCAAGCGGGTCGCCCCCATGGAAGCGACCGGCAGCACCGCGCCGAAAGCTGGCAGTGGCCGTAACCCGTGATAAAACCTGATACCGGCAGGCCGTAACGGATTCGGCTAGTGTGGCGGTTCAAAAGACCGCCATACTCAGATTCGGGGCACTAGCCCATCTTTCACGATTCGCGGCGATTTGCTCGTTTTTCGGGGTGCGAAGGGGGCAAAAACCGAGTCGGATCAATGGCGAGTTTGCGAGATCGGCGTGTAGTGTAGACCTACTATCTTTCGGCCTTGGGGCGACGC
>WHTP01000022.1 GCA_009377695.1 Hyphomicrobiales bacterium
CCGGTTGAGGTCCTACGCCAGCGTCACGATACCGGTCCAGAACTGCAAGAACTTGCCGGTGTCGACATCATACTTGCGCACGAATTCGAGCTTCCCGTCGCTGCCGATGCGATAGACCACGATGCCGGCGGTCAACGTGCGAACGGCATTGCCGTCGCGGATGAGCATCGGTTGGATGCTCGCGGCCACCAGCAGGCGTCCGCTCGGATCGATGGCGAACGTGCGCAGGTGGATCGTGGGCGCGTCGGCGTTCTGGATCAATGTCGGCTCGCCGCTTTTCGGATCGATCGAGAACACTGCGACATTGTTCTCGCCGCCGCTGGACACGCGCTTGCCTTCGAATTCCCTCGTTCCGGAATTGCGGTTGGTCACATAGACGAGCCGGCCGTTCGGGTGCACATGGATGGCGCCGGCGGCTTGCGGAGGTGGCGCGTTGTCGCGGCCGGCGAGCGTGTTCTTCACATACATGGGATCGCGGGCGAGCGAGTGATCGGGCTGCTGCAGTCTGTAGACATAAAGCTGACTCTGGCGCTCGACCGAGACGAACACCCATGGCTGCGTGGGGTGGAAATCAATATGGCGCGGCCCGAAGCCGAGGCCGTCGCCGGGTTGCACGGAAGCAAGGTTTGTCAGGATACCGTTCTTGAATCTGTAGACTTTCAGCGCGCCCGGATCCTCGGGCTTGCTGGGTTCGGCGTTGTTGCCGCGCGCCACCAGGATCGCGCTCTGGTTTCCCGGAGTCGTGAGAATCTGGTGCGCAAAGATGCCGGCGTCCGGCTTCGCCGGCTGCGGAACGAGATCGCCGATCGCGCCGTCCGACTTGATGCGGTGCACCGTGATGTTGCTCGGGATGTTGTACGCCGTCAGCAGGAATTCGCCGGCGGCGTCGACGCTGCAATGGATCGGCCGCGAGGGCAGCGCCGCCGGCTCGCCGAACGGCGTGATCGCTCCGGAGGCCGGATCGATGTGGAAGCTGTGCGCTACATGCTTGGTGCCTGGGATCGTGCCCGGTCCTCCGTCGCTCGACACGACATAGAGATATCGCTTGGACGGATGCGGCCAGACGTATTGGACGTTGGCGCCCGGCGTGGACACCGTGCCGCGCCTGGCGAGCGCAGCGCCTTCGACATCGATGTCGTAAAGGGTGAGCTCCGGCCCGACGCTGCCGTAAAACACCGACTTCTGCATTGTCTGGTTCATTGTCTGGCTCCAGGCAATGCCAGGCGCGGCGGCCGTGCCGGCGAGCAATGCTGTGAATGTGCGGCGGCTGATCATGACTTTCCTCCCGATGAGCGGCCTCGCTCGCGTTGAATGGAACGTCAGGCTGCCCTAGTGTGGCGGTTCAGAAGTCCGCATCATTCTCGCGGCGAATCCGTCATGCGGACTTCTGAACCAAAGCCACACTAGATTCAAAGAGTTGCTAGTGTCCTTCGATTCCGAAGTTCGTATAAGTGGCCGCCGCGAAATGGGACGAACTTCGGAATCGGGACACTTGCGGCGAATGATAGGCAATTCAGCCGGTCGCCTCCATGGGTAACGGCTCGCAAGCAGGCGTCACCTTGCTACCGCGTATCATTCCGCCGCTTGCGGCGTATCACCGGTGTCGACGAGGAACCCGCCGGACTGGCGCCGCCACAGGGCGGCGTAGTGGCCGTTGTGCCGCAGCAACTGGTCATGCGTGCCTTGTTCGACGATGCGACCGTGATCGAGCACGATCAGGCGGTCCATGCGCGCGATGGTCGAGAGCCGGTGCGCGATGGCGATCACGGTCTTGCCTTCCATCAGCGTGCTGAGACTTTCCTGAATCGCCGCCTCAACTTCGCTGTCGAGCGCGGAGGTCGCCTCGTCGAGCACCAGGATCGGGGCGTTTTTCAGGATCACGCGCGCAATCGCGATGCGCTGGCGTTGTCCGCCGGACAGCTTCACGCCGCGCTCGCCGACCTGCGCGTCGTAGCCACGCCGGCCGCGCCAATCCTCCTGCGCGCCGATGAACTCGTCCGCATGCGCCATGCGCGCGGCGCTAAGGACTTCGGGTTCCGTCGCGTCCGGCCTGCCATAGCGAATGTTCTCGCGAATCGACCGGTGCAGCAATGACGTATCTTGCGTCACCACCGAAATCTGCGCGCGCAGCGATTCCTGCGTGGCCTTCGCGATGTCCTGGCCGTCGATCAGGATGCGGCCTTCTTCCAGATCGAAGAAGCGCAACAGCAGGTTGACCACCGTCGACTTGCCGGCGCCGGAGCGACCGACGAGGCCGATCTTTTCGCCCGGGCGCACGGCGAGCGAGAACTGGTCGAGGACTCCTGTTTCGCGGCCATAGCCGAAGCGCACGTTTTCGAACGCGATGCCTCCGTCCTTCACGACAAGCGGCTTGGCGCCGGGAGGATCGACGAGCTGCAACGGCCGCGCGATCGTCATCATGCCTTCCTGCACAATGCCGACCTCCTCGAAGAGGTCGGTGATCTGCACCGCGATCTGGCGCGACATGTTGGTGAGCTGCAGCGTGAGCGGCAGCACCATCGCGATGGCACCGATCTCGACCATTCCCCTCTGCCAGAGCAGCAACGCCATTGCGCCGGCGCCGGCGATCAACAGCGCATTGAGCAGGTTGAGGATCGCGCCGAACATCGTCAGCAGGCGCTGCGCGGCGAGGAAAACATCGACGTGGCGGTCAACGGCGTCGCGCACGTAGTTGTCCTCGTCGCGCGGCCGCGCAAACAGCTTCACCGTCAGGATATTGGTGTAGCTATCGACGATGCGGCCCATCAGCGCCGAGCGCGCCTCGGAATTGATCTTGGAGCGGTCGCGCATGCGCGGCACGAAGTACCAGAGCAGCGCGATGTAGCCGGCGAACCAGGCAAAGATCGGGACGGTGAGCCAGGCATCGGCGGCGGCCGTCATCACGACGGCTGTGATGCCGTAGATCAGCACGTACCAGACCGCGGTCACCGAAGAGACCAGCGTGTGCCGCACGGCGGGGCCGGTCTGCATCACGCGATTGGAGATACGGCCGGCGAAGTCGTTCTGGAAGAACGACCAGCTCTGGCGCACGACGTGCCAATGCGCCTGCCAGCGGATCAGGCTCGAGAACGGTGCCGCAATCGCCTGATTGGTGATGAGGTAGCGCGCGAGCGCAACGCCCGGCCGCGCCACCACGACGATCAGCAGCATCCCGAGGAGCCACGGCCAGGTTTCGACAAGGAACCGGTCGGGCGGGATCTGCGACACGTAAGTGACGATGCGGCCCATGAACCAGGGAACCGCCGCGTCGGTCAGCGCTACGAAGAACTCGATCACGAACAGCGCGATGAATAGCGGCTTGGCCTGCCGCGCAAAATGCCACAGGAACCCGAGCAGCCCGGCCGGCGGCTCGGGCTGCTCCGGCGTTGCCGTCGGTTTCAGGAATCGTTCAAAGCGCGAAAACATCTGCTGCAAATATAGGATGTGGCGGGACCTTTCTATAGTCGTTTGCTGGTGCCAGTGCAGCGGGTTCTGCCAGCACGCCGCCCCCGACGACGCCATTGGCGAGCATACTTCGTTCCGAAGACCATCGGCTCCCCGCATATCCGGGCACGCCGGCAAGCGGCATCTGACCGGTCCATTCGGCGCATCATTCGATACGTCTGGCTGATTTACCGCGTCCGATTGAGACGACAAAGATCGCACCGCTCGCGTGAAGCCATTCGCTCGATCAACTGGCAGGAACGACAGATGCTGACGTTCGACGATCTCGTGCCATCTGCACCGAAAGGGCGTTTTGTCGGAATCCATCGGCTCTACGGCGCGGACGACGTGTTGCGGCTGCGCGGATCATTTCGGATCGCATATACGCTGGCCGATAAGGGCGCCAACCGCCTCTGGCACCTTCTTCACAACGAGTCCTACGTAGCAGCGCTCGGCGCCGCGTCGGGCAACCAGGCGATGCAGATGGTCAAGGCCGGGCTCGAGGCCATCTACCTCTCAGGTTGGCAGGTAGCCGCGGACGGCAACCTGGCCGGCGCGATGTATCCCGATCAGAGTCTCTATCCATCCAACTCGGGGCCCGATCTGTGCAGGCGCATCAACAGCACCTTGCAGCGGGCCGATCAGATCGAACATGCCGAAGACGGCCGGCAGTCGTACTGGCTGGCGCCGATCGTCGCCGACGCGGAGGCCGGTTTTGGCGGACCGCTGAACACGCACGAGATCATGAAGGCTTACATCGAGGCGGGCGTCGCGGGTGTGCATTTCGAGGATCAACTGTCGTCTGAGAAGAAATGCGGTCACCTCGGCGGCAAAGTGCTGATCCCCACTGCGGCGCATGAGCGCAATCTCGTTGCAGCGCGTCTAGCCGCAGACGTCTGCGGCGTGCCCACACTCGTGGTGGCGCGCACCGACGCGGAGAGCGCAACGCTCATCACCTCCGACATCGATCCGCGCGATCAGGAATTTCTGAGCGGACAGCGCACACCCGAGGGCTTTTATGGTCTCAAGCCGGGAACCGGCCTCGCGCACTGCATCAAGCGCGGTCTCGCCTTCGCGCGCTATGCGGACCTTCTCTGGTGGGAAACCTCCCGCCCCAATCTTGACGAGGCGCGCGCATTCGCAGCGGCCATTCATCACCAGTTTCCGGGCAAGCTCCTGGCGTACAACTGCTCGCCGTCCTTCAACTGGCGCGCTCACTTGGACGATTCGACCATCGCCGGCTTCCAAAGCGAGCTGGCCGCCATGGGATACAAGTTCCAGTTCATCACGCTTGCGGGCTTCCACAGCCTCAACCACGGAATGTTCGAGCTCGCGCGCAGCTACCGGGAGCGCGGGATGTCGGCCTATGCCGAGCTTCAGGCTGCCGAGTTCGCATCCGAGGCCAAGGGCTACACGGCAACTCGGCATCAGCGAGAGGTTGGGACCGGCTATTTCGATCTCGTGAACATCGTGGTGTCGGGCGCGGGCACGTCGACGACCGCAATGGCCGGATCCACGGAAACAAAGCAGTTCGGACATAGCCGGCATTTGGCTGCGGTCGAGTGATCCAACCGTTCAAGCTGGAGGACGCAATGTTCAACGCCATTGATGCGATGCCGGCCGCGCGCCGCAAGTATTGGGTTGTCGGCGGAAAATACGAAACCCTGACATTCGATCGGCTGGTGAATGGGACCCAGTCCGTATTTGGTCCGTTCGGCGAACGCGAAGAGGCCGAAACCTGCTGGCGCGAGCAGACGGAGCGGACCCGAAGCCAGGCAGCGATGCGCTTCACGATCGCTTCAGAACCGTAACCGGTCATGCCGAGCTGTCAAACACGCACGTTTTGGCGGCCGTGCTGACCGCGCCCAGGAAAAATCCGACATGAGCAACGTCGTCCTGCTATTTCTCTGCATCGGGATCGGGATGATGTTGCGGAGATTCGGGCGCCTGCCTGAGAACGCGCATGGCGTCCTCAATACGTTCGTCATTTATGTGTCGCTCCCGGCGCTGACCTTGCTGCACATTCGCGGCATTACATTCGGGCCGGGTCTGGTCTACGCGATTGCAATGCCCTGGCTGCTGTTTGCGGCGGGAGCCGTCTTCTTCTGGTCGATCGCTAGAGCGATGCGCTTCACGCCGCAGACTACCGGCGGCCTGATGCTCTCAAGCGGGCTCGGCAACACATCCTTCGTTGGCTTGCCGATGATCGAAGCCTTCTATGGTGCGGGCGGGCTGGCGATCGGCATCCTGATCGATCAATTGGGCACCTACATGGTGCTCAGCACGGCAGGTATTGCGATCGCCGCCCTCTATTCGACCGGGGCGGTCTCGGGCCGAGACATCGCCAAGCGCATTGCGACCTTCCCGCCGTTCATGGCGCTGATTGCAGCGCTTCTCCTGCTGCCGTTCGAATACCCACAATGGCTCACGGATGTCTTGCGCCGGTTGGGCGATACGCTGGTGCCACTTGCGCTGGTGTCGGTCGGATATCAGTTGCGCCTCAGCCAGCTCGACGGCACGAAGACGGCGCTGGTGTTCGGGCTTGCGTTCAAGCTGCTGATCGGCCCGCTGCTTCTCATGCTGCTGTACGTGAGACTGCTCGGCGCGCGCGGCGACGTCGTTCAGATTGCAATTTTCGAGTCGGCGATGGGGCCGCAGATTGGGGCGGCGATTATCGCCATCCAGCACGGGCTCAATCCGCCCCTGATCACGTTGCTGGTCGGCATTGGCATTATCGTGTCGTTTCTTACCCTGCCGATGTGGTGGTACGTGCTTCAAGGCGTCTGATCGGCCGCTACGCCCCCGGCGAAACGCGCAGGATGCGGCCATTGGAATTGTCGGTCGCGAGATAGAGCGCGCCGTCGGGACCTTGCCGCACGTCGCGGATGCGCTCGCGCAGATTTTGCAGGAGGCGTTCCTCCTTGCCGACCTTCTCGCCGTCGACTTCGAGCCGGACCAGCATCCGCCCGGCGAGTGCACCGACGAACAGGCTGTTGTTGCGCCAATTCGGAAACAGGTCGCCGGTGTAGAACGCCATGCCGGACGGCGCGATCGACGGCATCCAATGTTTGATCGGCTGCTCCATGCCTGCCCGTTGGGTGCCGACGCCGATCTTCGCGCCGGAATAGTCGATGCCATAGGTGATGACCGGCCAGCCGTAGTTCTTGCCGGCCTCCGGAATATTGATCTCGTCGCCGCCGCGCGCACCATGTTCGTGCGTCCACAGCTTGCCGCTCTGAGGATGAAGCGTTGCGCCCTGCATGTTGCGATGGCCGTAGCTCCAGATCTCGGGCTTCGCGCCCGCACGCTTGACGAACGGATTATCCGGCGGGGCCGCGCCGTCCGGCGTGATGCGGATCAGCTTGCCGAGATGATTGCCGAGATTCTGCGCCTCGTCGCGAAAACGGAAATGGTCGCCGGTGGTCAGGAACAGGTTGCCGTCACGCGCCTGCACGATGCGGCAGCCGAAGTGATTGCCGCTCGATGGCGGTCCTTCCTGCTGGAAGATCACTTTGACGTTGTCGAGTCGCGGCGGATCGCCATCGACGAGCTTCGCGCGCGCCATCGCGGTCTGGGCGCCACCGCCGGCCGGCATCGCGAAGCAGAAATAGATTGTGCCGTTGTTCGCGAAATCACGATCGACGATGACATCGTGCAATCCGCCCTGGCTGCGCGCGAACACCGGCGGAACGCCCGCGACCGGCGGCGAGAGGTTGCCGCCTTTGGCCACGATGCGCATCCGGCCGGGGCGCTCGGTGACGAGCATCCGTCCGTTCGGGAGAAAGGCGATCGCCCAGGGAAAGGACAAGCCGCTGGCGACGGTCTCGACCGTCAGATTGTCGGCCGGCGGTGAGGTGGATGGCCGACGCTGACCGTCTGACGGAATCGCACTCACAACAAGTAACAGCGGTGCTGCGACGGCGGCCGGCAATCTCATGGAGGGTCTCCTCGAGCGGCGCAAGGCGGTGCGACCGATCAACTATGCACCGTCCGGGAGGATTCCAACACCAGTGTGGCGGTTCAGAAGTTCGCCCGAATAGGTTCGCAGGAGCACTCGCAGCACGACTGTGCGAACTTCGGATTCGGGACACTGGCCGGAGATCAAAAACGACGCGAACGAACTCACGCTTTCCCCTTGGGGCCGTCCGCCATGATGGCCGTCAGCCCACCAATCGCCAACAACAGCAACCCAATGAGTAGCCCGATCGCCAATGACGACGGGTCGCCATCGGCGCGAAGGCCGAACATCTCAGCGCGCGCGATCCCGATCGACACCGCGGTGGCCGCGACGACTGTCGACAAGGCGAGCAACAGAGTTGTGATCAATTCCACCAAGGCAACGGGTCGCTCGGGCGACGCCGCCGACTCGAGGGCGCAGCAGCGAGGCGCCGCGCTCTCATGCTTGGTCATTTCACGCTCCCGCGAATCGAATCAGTATCGTCCTTCTCGCAAAGATTGCGGCTGATGCCGGCTTCCGTTCGTCGGGACTTTGGCGAAGGCGTCGACGAATAACGGCGATTTCGTGAATTGGGTTAACGATGGGTTAATCCAGACAGGCGGCGCGACCTTTTCTCACAACATGTGACTCGAAAGCGACACGTGTGCTCTACGCTTACAACAACGTCGATGCGGCGATCCGAGCTCTGGCCGCGTCATGGCCGGGCATAGCCCTCAAGGACGGGAGCAATCGCCCGTTTGTTCCGGCCAACCACCTCTTCTCTTGGATAAGACGTGAATGCTCAACGGGGCATGACGACGAGATGTTTGATCTCGTCGGCGAACAGCCACTGTCATTGTGCAACTTCGAGCACGGTCGGCTGCAAGTCCATGGGAACATGACCGGGCTGCGCGGCCACACGATCCAGCCAGTCTCGGATTGCCGGGAAGGTGCCGAGATCATAGTCGGACAGATGCGCCAGATGCGTGTAGGCATAGAGCGCGATGTCCGCAATCGTGTAGCGCCCGGCGGCGAAGTAGTCGTTGCGCTTGAGATGGTTCTCCATCACGCGCAGCGAGCGGTAGCCTTCCTCCATCCACTCCTCGAACGCGTGACGCTGCAGTTCGCGCCCGCCCTTCACCAGCACCAGCCAGAAATAGGCGGCGCCAAGGTTAGGCTCCAGGCTGTGCTGTTCGAAGAACATCCACTGCAGCGCTTCGGCGCGATCGATGCGATTCTCCGGCGCAAGCGGCGTGCCGCCGGCGACGTACCAGAGAATGGCGTTCGATTCCGCAATATGGCGTCCGGGCGCCACTTCGAGCAGCGGCACCTGGCCGTTCGGATTCATCTGCAGGAACTCGGGCGTGTGACTCTCGCCTTTGAGGATGTCGACCTCGACCAGACGATACGGCACGCCGAGCTGGGCGAGGGCAAGCCTCACCTTGTAGCTGTTTCCCGATCGCTGCATGGAATAGAGCGTCTGCATCTCGTGCTCGGCAGTCCGGTCCAATCGTTGAAACTGTATTCCCACCCGATTGTGAGACTATGACACGAGAACAGCCGTGTCGTGTCAATTCACGAACCCGACAGCAGCGGAGAGATTTCTTTCGCGCTGCAGCAAAGCAGTGTGGAGTTATTCTTGTTTAGACGGCGCGCGAGTGTGTTGTGCTCTGTGTCGCGACCATCGGCACTGATTGGTCAATAGTGTGGCGGTTCAGAAGTTCGCTATGCTTGCGGCGGGGTTGTGAGCGAAATTCTGAACCAAAGCACGCTGTCGAAGTGCTGGTGTCCCTTGAATCCGAAGTTCGCTAACGAACGTGCCGCAAAAATCGAGCGAACTTCGGATTCGGGACACTAGCGCGACAACGAATCGACAGAATCAAGGCAGCGAGCATCGCCCATACGCCGACCGGCAAGAACGTCACGTCGGCGATGCTTCGGGCGGCGATCGGCACCATCCAAAGCACGGCCAGCGCGGTTTTCTGCCCGGCGCCAAATCCGCGCTGCATGCCGTCCATCGCCAGGAATGCGATCGCGGGCGCCAGCGCCATCATGTCGTAGTCGAGGGCGTAGGGTGTCGAGAGCAGTGATGCGATGATCAGTGCGCCGGCCTTGACCGGATAGGGGCGGTCGCTGCGCCACAGCCAGACGACGGTGGCGCACAAGGCGAGCATGACGACGCCTTGCAAGGCATAGGCCACGCCGACCGATCCGCCCCACATCCGGATCCATGAAAACACACTCTGAATCTTGTGAAAGCCGGTATCTCCGGCTTCCAGGACGACGACGCGGCTAAAGTGCGTCGAGGTCAGGAACGCGTCCCAGACCTTCGGTCCGAACACGACGGTCGTCGCGATGGCGAGCGCGGCGACCGTCATCGCCGCAAAGCCGAAGGCGCGCCAGCGATGGGTGGCTGCGAGCACCAAGGGGATCATGAGACCGAATTGCGGCTTGTAGCTCAGCAATCCGAACAGGATGCCGGCCAGCGCCGGACGTCGGTCGAGTAGAACCAGCGCACCGCCCATCAATGCGGCGGTGAGGAAGCCGTTGTGCCCGTGCCCGAGATTAACGAGCACGGCCGGGAACGCAGCCGCGAGCAGCAGCCACAACGGATCGATGGTTTCCTGGTTCGGCGGGGCGTTCGGCTGTTGGGCGCAGAACGACAGGACCGCGCGGATGGAGACGAGATAGAGCAGGAACGTCGTCAACTGCCAGACTGTCAGCGCGAGGCCATAAGGCATCAGCGCGAGCAGGGCGGCAATGAACAGGAAGAACGGAGGATAGTGCCAGCCATAGAACGGCACCTTGTCGCCGAGGAGTTCCCGTTCGCGGTCGTGCTGCAGGCCGTTGTCGTAGGGTGCGTCCGGCCGGCCTTCGAGGACGAAGGTCCCGGCGGCATAGACGTTCGAAAAGTCGGTTCCGATCGGGTGGCCGCGCGAATCGAGATAGCCGTCCAGCGTCGCAATCACGGCCGCGGCGGCGACCACGGAAGCAAACAGCACGGCAAACGGGATGAGGATGATCCGCTCGCGCGTCAGCCAGTCGCCGGTTCGCAAAGAATTGATGATGCTGCGCATCGGCGGAGCAACTCCAAGATGACGCCGGGTGGTTGAGGGCCGCCCGAAGCCGCCACGAATTCAGGCCGATATCAGGCTGGGATTGACCGGCGGTTAAGCCAGTGTTCCGCAAACACGCCCTGGTCGGAAAAAGCCCCAAATCGGCGCCACAGTCAGGAGAGATTCCGCCGTCGGGACGGCCTCTTGCCCTTGCCCCACAAAGTCAGGGGTCTTAGGAGATGGCCGTCCGCAACGGGCCACAAAAAACGGGCCACAGAAAAGGAGACAACGATGGCCTTCCTCGCCGAGCAACTCAAGCGCATCAAGCCGTCACCGACAATTGCCGTGACGGACAAAGCGCGCGCGCTCAAAGCGGCCGGGCGGGACGTCATTGGGCTCGGGGCTGGCGAGCCGGACTTCGACACGCCTGACAACATCAAGCAGGCCGCGATCGAGGCGATCAAGGCCGGCAAGGCGGCGAAGTACACGCAGGTCGACGGGCTCGCCGAATTGAAGGAAGCGGTGGCGCGCAAGTTCAAGCGCGAGAACGGCCTCGACTACAAGACCTCGCAGATCACGGTCGGCGCAGGCGGCAAGCAAGTGCTCTACAACGCGTTCATGGCAACGCTCAATCCGGGCGACGAGGTGATCATCCCGGCGCCGTATTGGGTGAGCTATCCTGACATGGTGTTGCTCGCCGGCGGCACGCCGGTGCCCGTCGTCGGCACCATGGAGAACGGCTTCAAGATCGACGCGGCGGCGCTGGAGCGCGCCATCACGCCGAAGACCAAGTGGTTCCTGCTCAACTCGCCGTCGAACCCGACCGGCGCCGCCTATTCCCGCGCCGAGCTGAAGGCGTTGACGGAGGTGCTGGTGAAGCATCCGCACGTGCATGTCATGACCGATGATATGTATGAGCACCTCGTCTATGACAACTTCAAATTCTCGACGCCGGCGCAGATCGAGCCGTCGCTCTATGATCGCACGCTGACGATCAACGGCACCTCAAAGGCCTATTGCATGACTGGCTGGCGCATCGGCTATGCCGGCGGGCCGGAGCCCTTGATCAAGGCAATAGCGATGATCCAGTCTCAGTCGACCACCAATCCGGCGGCGGTGTCGCAATGGGCCGCGGTCGAGGCGCTCAACGGGCCGCAGGATTTCATCCCGAAGCACAACAAGATTTTCAAGGAGCGTCGCGACCTCGCGGTGTCGATGCTCAATCAGGCCAACGGCATCAAGTGTCCGACGCCGGAGGGTGCGTTCTACGTCTATCCGTCCTGTGCCGGGACGATCGGCAAGACCGCGTCGACCGGCAAGACGCTGAAGACCGACGAGGATTTCGTCACCGAGCTGCTGGAGGCGGAGGGGGTCGCGGTGGTGCATGGGTCGGCGTTCGGGCTCGGCCCGGCGTTCCGTATCTCTTACGCAGTTAAAACCTCGGACCTTGAAGAGGCCTGCCGCCGCATCCAGCGCTTTTGCGGCAATTTGAAATAAGCCGTTGAACGAAGGCCTGTTGAAATAAGGCTCGCCCGGGAGTTGCGACTTCCGGGCGGTTATCCGCTACAGTGAGGTAAGTGGTTCCGGGCCAGGGCCCTGCCGGGTCATCTGGCGCTGCGAGACCGTGCGTGAGAGGGGACTATCATGTTTCGCAAAGTTATCGTTGCTGCTGCGCTGCTGCTCGTATTCGCGGCGCTCGAACCCGCCGCGGCGCAGCGGGTCAGGACCGGCGTGCTCAATTGCGATGTGTCCGCCGGCATCGGCTTCATCATCGGCTCGCAGCGCTCCGTGACCTGCACGTTCGCGCCGGACGGCGGCCAGCCGGAGGTCTATAGCGGGACGATTTCGCGGTTCGGGCTCGATATCGGCGCGACCGGCGGCGGCCACATGATGTGGGGGGTGTTCGCCGATTACGCCGGACCGCGGCCGGGCGTGCTGGCCGGCGACTACGTCGGCGCGACCGGTGAGGCGACGGTCGCGGTCGGTCTCGGTGCGAACGTGCTCATCGGCGGCTCCAACCGGCAGGTCGCGTTGCAGCCGTTGTCGGTCAGTGGGCAGGTTGGGCTCAATCTTGCGGTCGGCGTCGCCGATCTGCGCCTGCGCCCAGGCCGCTAGACACAACGTCGCTAAGCACAATGTCGCTAAACACAATACCGACTTTGTTTTCGGCGAAACGGCCGCCGCACGGCGGCCGTTTTGTTGATGTTGCGAGAATACCAGTCGCATTTTCATCGACAAAGCTATTACTTCTGCAGTGAGCCCTGCAAAGGTTCCAATGCGATCTATCGCCCCTTGCCAATCCCCCTGCGACTTTGAAACGATACGTTTCCGGCCCCGATAAGAGCCACAGCTTGGGAGGCGGAAATGGCACAGAACGGCACACGAGCCACGGGCCCCCGGTGCATCGCGCTGGTAGGCCCGTTCCAAAGCGGCAAGACCACTCTCCTCGAAGCCATCCTTGCGCGCACTGGCGCGATCCAGCGCCAAGGCAGCGTCGACGCAGGAACGTCGGTCGGCGACGCCAGCAAGGAGGCGCGCGACCATCGCATGACTGTCGAGCTCTCGGTCGCGACCACGAGCTTCATGGGCGAGAGCTTCACGTTCGTCGACTGCCCCGGCTCGGTCGAGTTCATCCATGACATGCGCACGGCGCTGCCGGCGGTCGACGCCGCCGTTGTCGTCTGCGAGATGGATGAAAAGAAGATCCCGCAGCTTCAGCTGATCCTGCGTGAACTCGAGGACCACAAGATTCCGCGCTTCCTTTTCCTGAACAAGATCGACAAGGCGGATTCCACCATTCACGATGCGCTCCTGCTGTTGCAGCCGGCGTCGCGATCGAAGCTGCTTTTGCGCCAGATTCCGACCTTCAACGGCGATATCATCAACGGCTTCGTCGATCTCGCGCTCGAGCGCGCCTTTGTCTACAAGGAGCACACCGCTTCCGAAGTCGTGCCGCTGGCGGGCGACATCATCGACCGGGAAAAGACCGCCCGCTTCTCCATGCTTGAGACGCTTGCCGACCACGACGACGAGCTGATGGAGCAACTCCTCGGCGATATCGAGCCTCCCAAGGACAAGGTCTTCGACGATCTCTCGAAGGAACTGCGTGACAGCCTGGTCTGTCCGGTGCTGATCGGGTCAGCGACCCGCACCAACGGCGTGCTGCGCCTGATGAAGGCGCTACGCCACGAAGCGCCCGACATTGCAACGACCGCCAAGCGGCTCGGCGTGAAGGCCGGCGGCGATCCGCTCGCCTATGTGTTCAAGACGCTGCATACCGCGCACGGCGGCAAGATGTCGATCGTGCGCGTGCTCAATGGCCAGATCTCGGATGGCATGACGTTCCTGACACCCGATCATGAAGCCGGCCGCGTGGCCGGCGTGTTCAAGCTGATGGGGCAGGCCACCGAAAAGCGCGGCCCGGCCAGCCTCGGCGAGAGCGTCGCGCTCGCCAAGCTCGATCAGGCCATGACCGGCGACACCATCACCGCTGGCAAGCAGGCGCATCCGGCGCTGATGACCATCACACCCTGTCCGCCGGTGCTCGCCATCGCGGTCTATGCCAGGGAGCGCAAGGACGACGTCAAGCTCGGGCAGGCCTTGCACAAGCTGCTGGAAGAGGACCCCTCGATCACCGTGGTCCACAATCCCGAGATGCACGAGGTTGTCGTCTGGGGACAGGGCGAGATGCATCTGCGCGTCGCGACCGAACGTCTGGCCGATCGGTTCGGCGTGGCGATCAACACCGGCAAGCCGAGCGTCGGCTATCGCGAGACCATCAAGAGGCCGATCCAGCAGCGCGGCCGCCACAAGAAGCAGTCCGGCGGTTACGGCCAGTACGGCGACGTGGTCGTCGATATCAAGCCGTTGCCGCGCGGCGCCGGCTTCACTTTCGAGGAGGCGATCAAGGGCGGCGTGGTGCCGCGCAATTTCATCCCCTCGGTGGAAGAGGGCGTGCAGGACGCGCTCAAGCACGGTCCGCTCGGCTTCCCTGTTGTCGATGTCTCAGTGAAGCTCGTCGACGGCTCCTATCACACGGTCGATTCGTCCGACATGGCGTTCCAGTTAGCCGGCCGGCTCGCCATGAATGAAGGGCTCCCGCAGTGCCAGCCGGTGCTGCTCGAACCGATCTATCACGTCGACATCGTGTGTCCGTCCGACGCGACTGCGAAGATGAACGCGCTGATGTCGGGCCATCGCGGCCAGATCCTCGGCTTTGACACCCGCGACGGCTGGAACGGCTGGGACGTCGTGAAGGTGCAGATGCCGGAGGCGGAGATCGGCAATCTCATCATCGAGGTGCGCTCGGCGACCTCCGGGGTCGGCAGTTTCACGTTCAAGTTCGATCATATGGCGGAGCTGACCGGCCGCACCGCCGATCAAATCATCACCGCACGCAAATCGGCCGCGGCGGCGTAGTCCGCTGTTGAAGTCTGAATCAACGCGATAGGGCGCGCGGGCGGCCGCCAGGCCGCGTTTCACGGTCCTATCCCGCATCTGTGACTTGCGAGTGATCGCATGGGCTCGTACGTCTTAATGAGACCGACCGGAGGGCCGACCATGCATGTCATCCGCCGCCGTGGCTGGGAAATTTCCGAACGGGAAGCCACTCCCGAGCATATCTTCCTGAACCGCCGCACATTCCTGGCCGGGACCGGCGCCGTCGCGCTGGCCATGACGCCGGAGCTTGCCGCAGCGCAGCGTATTGCCGACCTGCCGGATCCGAGCGCGCATCTCTATCCGGCCAAGCGCAACGACAAATACGTGCTGGACCGGCCGGTGACCGACGAGAAGATCAACACCAACTACAACAATTTCTACGAGTTCGGCTCGACCAAGCAGATCGCCCGCGCCGCGCAGGCGCTGAAGCTTCGGCCCTGGCAGATCAAGCTCGACGGCATGGTCGAGAAGGAGCAGGTGATCGATATCGACGATCTGCTCAAGAAGGTCCAACTCGAGGAGCGCCTCTACCGCATGCGCTGCGTCGAGGCCTGGTCGATGGCGGTGCCATGGACGGGCTTCCCGATGGCCAAGCTGGTGGAGCTTGCGCGTCCGCTGTCGTCGGCGAAATACGTGCGGATGGAAACCTTCATGGACCCCTCGACCGCGCCGGCGCAGCGCCAGCGCTGGTATCCGTGGCCCTATGTGGAAGGGCTGACCATGGCGGAGGCGACCAACGAATTGACCTTCATGGTGACCGGCGCGTACGGCAAGGTGGTGAAGCAGATGGGCGCACCGATCCGGCTGGCGGCACCGTGGAAGTATGGCTTCAAATCGATCAAGTCGATCGTGAAGTTCACCTTCACCGACCAGCGGCCGAAGAGCTATTGGGAAGCATTGCAGGCCTCCGAATACGGCTTCTGGGCGAACGTCAATCCGCAGGTCGCGCATCCGCGCTGGAGCCAGGCGACGGAGGAGATCATCGGCACCAACGAGCGCAAGCCGACGCTGTTGTTCAATGGCTATGGCGAATTCGTCGCGGACATGTACAAGGGCCTGGAGAAAGAGCGCCTGTGGGCGTGAGGATTGGCGAATAGCGAAAGCGAATAGCAAGGTATCGACTGACCGACTATTCGCTGCTCACCACTCCCTATTCGCTTGTTTTCTCCGCTTCCGCCAACTTGCCGCGCCAGTCGCGCGTGGCCGCCGAGATCGCCGCCAGCGCGAGCAGTCCGACGCTCACCAACAGCAGCGTAAGTGCGATCGGCCGCTCCAGGAAGATGTGCCAGGTGCCGTTCGACATGATCAGCGATTGGCGCAGCGACATCTCGAAGATCGGCGCGATGACGAGCCCGAGCACCAGCGGTGCGGGATCGAAGCCGAATTTCTTTAGCCCATAGCCGACGATGCCGAAAATCAGCATGATCCAGACGTCGATGATCGAGTGGTTGACCTCGTAGACGCCGATCACGCAGAACATGATGATCATCGGGTAGAGATACGCGTAGGGGATCCGCAGCAGATTCACGAATACGCCGACCAGCGGCAGGTTGAGCAGCAGCAGCATCACGTTGCCGACATACATGGACGCAACGAAGCCCCAGAACACATCGGGATGGTCGTTGACCAGAGTCGGCCCCGGCGGGATGCCATGGATCAGCAGCGCTGCCATCAGCACCGCAATGACCGGTCCGGTCGGCAGCCCAAGCGCGAGCATCGGCACGAAGGCGCCGGTCGAGGCGGCGTTGTTGGCGGCTTCCGGCCCAGCCACGCCCGCCACCGCGCCCTTGCCGAACTCGTCGGGCTGCCGCGACAGCCGCCGCTCGAGCGCATAAGAGATGAAGCTCGAGATGATGTGCGCGGAGCCCGGGATGATGCCGATGAAAAATCCCAGCACCGAGCCGCGCGCGATGGGCAGCGCCGACTCGCGCCATTCCTGGCGGGTCGGCAGGAGTTCGCGCAGTCGCGGGGCGGTCACGCCGCCTTTGACCTGTCGGCTGGGCGTCGCGAGCAGTTCGCCGAGCCCAAACAATCCGACCGCGACCGGCACGATGCCGATGCCGTCGCCCAGCTCGGAAATCCCGAAGGCGAAGCGGAAGTGGCCTGTCATCACGTCGATGCCGACAGTGCCGAGCACGAGCCCGAGCGACGCCATCAGCAGGGTCCGGATCAGCGACGTCGTCGACATGTAGGCGAGGAAGATCAGCCCGAGCACGAGCAGCGCGGTGTATTCGGGCGGGCCGAAGCCGAGCGCGAAGGCGGCGAGCGGCGGCGCCAACAGCGTGAGCATGATGACGCCGAAAGTGCCGGCGATGAACGAGCCCATGCCCGCAATGCAGAGCGCTGCGCCGGCCCGGCCCTTCTTCGCCATGGCGTTGCCGTCGATGCAGGTCATCACCGAGGCGGCTTCGCCCGGGATGCGCAGCAGGATCGACGTGGTCGAGCCGCCATATTGCGAGCCGTAATAGATGCCGGCGAGCATCACGATCGCGCGGGTGGCATCGAGTCCGAAGGTCAGTGGCAGCAGGATCGAGATGCCGGCGAGCGGGCCGAGGCCGGGCAGCATGCCGACCAGCGTGCCGACCAAGCAGCCAATGAACGCGAACCACAGCACGTCCGGCCGCAACGCGACCGAAAAGCCAAGCAGGAGACTGTTGAGAACGTCCTCCACGGTTCAGAACCAGAGGAAGCCGCGTTCGAGCGGCGCCTTGAGCGCCTTGCCGAACAGCCAGTAGGCGAACAGCGTCAGGGCGATGCTGTAGACGGCGGCGATCAGCGCGTTGCGGCGCTCGACCAAGACCAGCAGCGTGAACACGAGGAATGACATGGTGATGAGGAAGCCGACCTTTTGATACGCAAAGATAGCGATCGCGGTGGTCGACGCCACCAGGATCGCATGCCAGCGGTCGCTCCAGTCGATCTCGATGAACGGCCGGCTGGTGTTGGCAGTAATGATGATCATCACCGCAAACGCGATCATCAGCCCGGCCATCAGCTTGGGCATCATGCCGGCACCGGGCGACGAAAGGGTGCCGAACGGCAGGTCGCCGCTCAACGCGAACACGAGCAGGCCGAGCGCAACGAAGAAGATGCCAGCAACGTGATCGGAGCGGAGGGTCATGAAGGATTCCTCGCGCCCTTTGAGCGGTGCTGCCCACGTTCCCCAGCAGTCGTTGTTTTATAAGTCGGTGCCGCGGGTTGGCCCCTCCCCCCGCGGAGCGAAGCGGAGTGGCGGGGAGGGGTTGGGGGTGGGGGGTGCTTCGTCACCGCGTCGTCCAATGCGGATTGAACGACAGTCAGCACGCCATCGATGTTACTCAGCACATCATTGTTCCAGAACCGCAGTACGCGATAGCCGCGTGAAACGAGAAACTTGGTTCGGACTTCATCGGCGGCCACTTGATTTGCATGTCCATGCTGCCCGCCGTCGAGCTCAATGATGAGCCGCAGATTGTGACAGGCGAAGTCGGTGAAATAAGGGCCGATCGTTGCCTGCCTGCGAAAGTGTGACCGCTCAGGAGCGAGGCGACGGAGGTGCCACCATAGCTTTCGCTCCGCCATCGTCATGTCGCGGCGAAGTTTGCGTGCGCGCGGCACGCGCCTATCAAACTTGCGATGGTTGTGTTCGATTGCCACGGCGGCCCCCCACCCCAGACCCCTCCCCGCCGCTTCGCGGGGGGAGGGGAGCGGAAGCGCTCTGCGTCCCTTACATTCCTGAACGGTGCAAGGGCAAAATTACGCAGCCTAGCCCGACACCTTGCCGATCGATTTCACCGCCGCTTCGACGCGCTTCGCATCCTCGTTCCAGAATTTCGCAAATTCTGGTTGATCGAGATAGGCGACCACGTCGCCAAGATTGTTGATCGCCTTGCCGAAGGCTGGCGCGGCCACCGCCTGCTTGGCGTCCGCGCGCAGCCGCTTCACGATCGCATCGGGCGTACCTTTGGGCGCAAACAGCCCGACCCAGAGCGAGAACTCGACATCGTAGCCGAGCTCCTTCAGCGTCGGCACGTCGGGCATCGACGCGGCGCGCTTCGCCGAGAAGCAGGCAAGCGCCTTGAGCTTGCCGGCCTTGGCTTGCGCATTGGCTGCCGCGATCGACGACACCAGAACCTGCGAATTGTTGCCGAGGATCGCATTCAGCGCCGGCCCGCCGCCGGCGGTCGGGAGGTGACGCATCTGGATGCCCGCCGCCTGCATGAACAGTGCGGTCGGCAGATGCAGCGCGCCGTAGAGTCCCGACGAGCTGAAGATGATCCCGTTCGGGCGCTTCTTGGCGTCGTCGACCAACTCCTTCAGATTGTTATACGGCTGCTTGTCATTGACGACGAGCACCATCGGCCCTTCGGTAAAGCGCGCGATGGGGCTGAAGCTCTCGCGCGTGAATTTGGGTTCGCGGCCGAACAGCTTGTCGACCTCGGCAAAGCCGGAGATCGAAACGATGTGCAGCAGCAGCGTGTAGCCGTCGGGCCTCGCCGAGGCCACGAACTGTCCGCCGACCGCGCCGGCAGCCCCTGGTTTGTTCTCGACCACCGCCGGCTGCTTGAGGAGCGGCTCGATCGCGGCGGCGAACGGACGGCCGACGACATCAGTCGCGCCGCCCGGCGGAAACGGATTGATGAACGTCACCGGCCGCGAAGGATAGACGTCCTGAGCGGCGGCGGAGCCGGCGGCAAACGTCGCGACCGCGGCGGCCGAGCCCAGCATGAAATCGCGCCTGTCGAAATGGCGCCTGTCGATGTTACCCTGGTCCATGGTTCCCTCCGTGAGAACGGCCGTGATGAGCCTTGTATCGTTGCGGCGATGCTACCGAGGGACGCGCGAGGGGGCAACCGCGCATCGTCAACAGCGGCGCGGCATTTTCGGCATGATATTTCAGCATCGGATCGCAGGGACCACGCAGCCGTGAACGCATCGAAACCCCGGCGCGCGCTGGTGATCGGCGGTTCCATGAGCGGCCTGTTCGCGGCCATCCTGCTGCGGCGCGCGGGATGGGACGCCGATATCTATGAGCGCGTCGACGTCGGGCTGATCGGACGCGGCGCCGGGATCGTTACCCATGCGGAGCTGCGCACAGTGTTGCGTGCGGCCGGCTGCGATCCGAGCGAGGATTTTGGCGTCGAGATCACGATGCGCCGGACGCTCGATCGAACCGGCGTCCTCGCCGGGGAGCTCGTCTGCCCGCAGACGTCGACGTCCTGGGACCGCGTGTTCCGCATGTTGCGGGAGCAGTGTCCGGACGAGCGTTACCATATCGGCAAGGAGTTGCAGTGCATCGATGATGCGGGCGATCGCGTGGTGGCGCATTTTGCCGACGGCACGTCCGCCGAAGGCGATCTTCTGGTCGGCGCCGATGGCTTCCGCTCCAATGTGCGCGCCGATGTGCTGCCCGCGGTGAAGCCGGTCTATGCCGGTTACGTGGGCTGGCGCGGCCTGGTGGACGAGGATGCGCTGCCGGCGCCGGTGCATGCGGATGTGTTCGAGGCCATGGTGTTCGGATTGCCGCCGAACGAGCAGTTCATCTGCTATCCGGTCGCGGGCCGCGATAACGATCTGCGTCCCGGGCATCGCCGCTGCAATTTCGTCTGGTACCGTCCGGCTGAGGAATCAAGCGAGCTGCGGCAGCTGCTGACGGACGCGAGCGGACGCTTCCATGCTCTCGGCATCCCGCCGCCGCTGGTGCGGACGGAGGTCATCGCCTCGCTGCGCGAGGCGTCACGTACGCTGCTCGCGCCGCAGCTCGATGCGGTGGTGCGGCTTGCCCCGCTACCGTTCCTGCAGCCGATCTTCGATGTCGAAACGCCGCACATGGTGGTGGGCCGCGTCGCCATTGTCGGCGATGCTGCGTTTCTGGCGCGGCCGCATGTCGCCGCCGGGGTCACCAAGGCGGCGGAGGATGCGATGGCGCTCGCGAACGCGCTGCGCGTGCACGACGATGTCGCCGCGGCGCTTGCCGCGTTCCAGCGCGAGCGGCTGCCGGTCAACCGCCGCATCATGCAGCGTGGCCGCGAGCTTGGCGGCTATTTGCAGCCGCATCTGCTGTCGCCTGTGGCTCTGGCCGCGGCTGAACGGCATCACGGGCCAGAGACAGTGATGTCGGAGATTGCGGTGCTGGATTTTTTGAAGGACGGACGATTGAGCGGTTGAGCGGACATCTCGTGCCCCGGGCGCAGCGCAGCGCGTAGCCGGTGCGCTGCAGAACCGGGGCCCCGGTTTTCTGTTCTTGAAAGCAACCGGGGTCCCGGATCAGCGGCGCATCACTTCGTGCTGCCATAGCGCGTCGAAGACGCGCGTGAACGCGCTTATGGCGTCCGGGATACGCGCAGGTGCCCGCTACTTGCGCTTCTTCCCACCCCGCTTCACGCCGGCCGTTTTTTCGAGCACCGCGCAAACCGCGGCGGTGTCCTGCATGGCATAGCCGGAGTTCAGCGCGGTGTCGTAGATGCCTTCGGTCGCCGTGAACAGCGGCGTCGGGCAGCCGATGGCCTTGGCGAAATCGCCGATCACCTGCATGTCCTTCTGCCAGATCTTGATCTTCATGGTGGCGTCGTCGTATTTGGACGTGACCATCATCGGGCCGCGCAGCTCGAACACCCGCGAGTTGCCGGCGCCCGACTTGATCGTCTCGAAGATCATCTTCGGGTCGAGCCCGGCTTTCATGCCGAGCACCATCGCCTCGGCGGTCGCGACGTTGTGGATTGCGACCAAGAGGTTGGCGACATATTTCATCCGGCTCGAATTGCCGAACGCACCGAGGTCGTGCACGCCGCGTGAAAACCCTGCGAACACCGGCTTGAGCTTGCGGATCGCGCGGGTGTCACCGCTGGCGTAGACGACGATGTCCTTGACCTTCGCCTGCGAGCCGGTGCCGCTGATCGGGCAGTCGAGCATGGTGTGGCCCGCCTTGCGCAGGGCCTTCTCGGCCTTGATCTTGTCGTCAAGCGTGAAGGTGCTCGCCTCGGCCAGCACGCGCGGCTTCACCTTCGCGGCGACGATCGCCGCAACCACGTCATGCAGCGCATCCGGATGGGGCAGGCTCGTGATGATGACCGGCGCCTTGGCGGCGAGGTCGCCGATGTCGTTGGCGAGTTCGACGCCCGCTCGTGCTGCCGCGCGCCGCGCCTTCGAATCGATATCGTGGCCGATCACGCGCCAACCCGCCGACACCAGGTTGCGCGCGAACGAGCCGCCCATGATACCGAGTCCGATGACGCCAACCGTTCCCTTCGCTCTTGCCATTCGACTCCCCCTTGAATCGTCGCGGACGCTACACGGACTTTTCGCCATCGTCATGCGCCAATCGCGATGCGACGATGTATTGGCAGACTTATTGGCAGACTTGGCGCAACGGCAAAGCTGTGGAACGGCCCCGAGGGATCGCGTATCGTCAGCCACCAATTGCAAGCGGGGAAGCGTCACATGAATATTGGTATCGCAGGCGTCGGCAAGATGGGCGCGGCCATCGCCATGAGGTTGATGGAGCTCGGGCACACGGTCACGATCTGGAATCGGTCGGCCGACAAGACCAAGCCGCTGGCGGACGCCGGCGCCACCGTCGCCGCCACCCCGGCCGAGCTTGCGGCCAAGTCCGAGACCATCATCACGATCCTCACCGATGCCGCTGCGATCGATACCGTCTACACCGGCGCGTCCGGGCTCCTCACAGGCGACGTCGCCGGCAAGCTCTTCATCGAGATGAGCACGGTGCAGCCGGCGACCGAGGTGGCGTTGGCGGCGAAGGTGCGCGCCAAGGGCACGGCCTTTGTCGAATGTCCGGTCGGCGGCAGCACCGGACCGGCGCGGCAAGGACAGCTCATCGGCCTCATGGGCGCGGAGCCGGCTGACGCCAACCGCTCGCGTCCGTTGCTGCAGCAGATGTGCCGCCGCATCGAGCATTGCGGACCAGTCGGCGCGGCCGCGTCGGTCAAGCTCGCGATCAACCTGCCGTTGATGGTCTCCTGGCAGGCATTCGGTGAAGCCTTTGCGCTCTGCCGTGACATCGGCATGAAGCCGGAGCAACTGGTCAACCTGTTCAGCGATATCTCCGCCACCACCAACGCGTTCAAGGCGCGCGCACCGGTGATCGCTGCTATCCTTGCCGGCGGCGAAGGCGCCGCCGGCGCGACCTTCACCATCGATTCAGGTCTCAAAGATCTCCGCACCATGGCCGCCGAGGGCAAGTCGCGTGGAATGGAACTGCCCCTGGTTCAGCGCGCCGCCGATTGCTTCGAAGAAGCCAGCCGCGCCGGCTGGGGTCCGCGCGACGGCGCCGCGGTCACGGTCTACTGGTCGAGCCGCAAGCGGTAGCGGCGCCGCTTCAACCACTGTTCACGCCATCAAAATCGGGAGTTACCATGCAATCGCTTACGCTCGCGCAGGCTTCGACCATCGTCGACGTCGCCATCAAGACCGGCCGTGACAAGAAATTTCAGCCACTCTCGGTCGCGGTGCTCGATCCCGGCGGGCATCTCGTCGCCTTCAAGCGCGAGGACAAGTCGGGGATTCTCCGCTTCGACATCGCCTTCGGCAAAGCCTGGGGCGCGCTCGGCATGGGCTTCGGATCGCGCACGCTGGCGGAGCGAGCGGCCAACACGCCGCAGTTCTTCACCATGCTAGCGGCGGCGAGCGGCGGCCGCATGGTCACCAATCCCGGCGGCGTGCTGATCCGCGATGCGGATGGTGACATCATCGGCGCGGTCGGCATCTCCGGCGATACCGCCGACAATGATGAGACCTGCGCCATCGCCGGCATCGAGGCGGCTGGGCTGAAGGCTGACCCCGGCGGCAGCAAGAAGTGACGCCCGCACGACCAACGCAAGCTCCGACATCGATCAAGGCGCGCCGCCGCCGACTATTCCGTGATATCGCAATCCAGATTGGCCTGGTCATTGCCGTTCTGGTCGTGTGCGAGATCGCGTTGCGAGCCGTCGACCTGCGCTTCCTGCGCGAGGGGCAGCGCCCCGGCTACAGCATCGCTTACAACTACGACCCCGAGCTCGGCTGGTCTCCCATCCCGAATTCCAAGGCGACCTTCGTCGGCCAGCGCACGATCACGATCGCGCACAACAGCCTCGGCTTGCGGGACATCGAGCCCGACCGCACGGGAAAGAAGACGATACTCTTCCTCGGCGACTCCTTCGTCTGGGGCTACGACGTCGAGGCGAACGAGCGCTTCACCGATCGGCTGCGCCAGGAGCTGCCGGAGCAAAGCATCGTCAATGCCGGCGTGTCGGGCTACGGCACCGACCAGCAATATCTGCTGCTGCGGCGGCTCTGGGACCGCATCAAGCCGGACATGGTCGTGCTGATCTATTGCGTCGATAATGACCAGCGCGATAACAGCACCAACGCCCGCTACGACGGCTACTACAAACCCTATCTCGCCGAGGCGCCGAACGGGGTGTGGCGATTTTACGGGCAGCCAGTCCCGCGATCGCGCCATCGCTTTTTCACCGACAATCCCATTGCGCGCCATTCCTGGGTTGCGCGCGTCGCGGTATCCGCTTTCGTCGAGCTTCGGCATCCGACAGTGCAGGTGACGGACCCGACTGAGCGACTGGTTCGGATGATGCGCGATTTCATCGAGAAGCGCGGCGCGCGCTTTGTGGTCGGGCTGCAGCGCCGTGAGCCGCCGATGGAGATGTTCCTGCAGTCACAGGATATTCCGCACCTGTCCTTCGACAGCGCCGAGCACTATGCGGGCGACGGCGATCACTGGACGCCGAAGGGCCATGCGTTCGTCGCGGATCGGCTGAAGGCGTTGTTCGCGAGAGTCGGCATCCACCGGTGACGGATGCTCAGCGCGTCGCACGCGCGCGCTTGGCCGCAAAGGCCTGGCTCCAGACCCGATGGATAAACGCAATCTCGGCCTCGAAACGTTCGAGGAACAGCCGCGCCTGCCCGCTTAACGGACGACGCGACGGCTCAATCACCACGAACTCCGCATAGAGCGGCGGGTCCGCGATCGGATTGACGACGAGACCGCCGCTACTGATGTCGTTCACCGAAATCAGGCTTGGCAGGACGGTCATCCAGTCGGAGCGCGCGACAAATTCGAGCGTGCCGATCATGGCATCCATCTCGAGCATGGCCTCGACCTCGACGCCGTGGGTCTGGAAGTAGGTGTCGAGGTTGCGCCGACGTATATTGTCGGGACCAGGCACCACGACCTTGAACGGCTGGCAGTCCTTGAGCCGCACCGGCGCCAGCGGCGTCAAGCCGCGGCCAGAACCCGACAGCAGCATCTCACGGTCGCGCACGAGGAGGCGCGAGCGGAGCCCGATCCGGCCCTCGAAGGCAGGCACCACCGCAAAGTCGAGCTCTTCGGTGTGCACCATCTCGGTCAGCACGCTGCTATAGCCTTCGACGATGTGCAGCCGCACCTCGGGATGGCGCGGCACGAAATCCTTCAGCGTCGGCGCCAGTACCGCGCGGGTGAAGGTCGGCATCAGCCCGATGCGAAGATCGCCGCTGACGCGGCCAGACAGGTCGCGCGCCTCTTCGCGAGCGCTCTCGAGCTGGCCGACCGCGGCGACGCAGCGCTTGTAGTAGCGCAGCCCCGCCGGCGTCGGCGTCACGCCATTGGCCGAGCGCTCGAACAGCTTAACGCCAAGCGCGCGCTCGACCGCGGCGACGTGCTGGGAAATGCCGGATTGCGTCGCGTTCTCGCGGCCGGCGGCGCGCGTGAACGAGCCTTCCTCGCACACGGCGATGACGGCACGGACCTGGCGGAGTGAGGTGTTTGACATTAGAAAATATGATGCGTCAGCCCAGATTATATTATTTTGTTTGGCGCCGCCACCCGCGCTAGCATTCCCTCATCAACAGCCGCGGCCGGGACCGCCGGCCGGTGCGGGGAGGGGTGACGTCATGGGAGCAAATTTCGGCCTTGTCGGCCTGGATTGGCAGCAGCGAGTCAACTGGGACCGGATGCGCACGTACCGCACTGAGCGGGCACGTGAAATGATGAAGAAGCACGGGCTCGGCGCCATGCTCTGCATGTATGACGAGAACGTGCGCTACCTCACCGGCACGCTCACGCCCGGCTGGAACCGGCTCAAGCCCGGGCTGCGTTATGCGATGCTTTGCGGCGACGGCGCACCGATCCTGTTCGAGCAGGGCGATCTCGGCTTCCAGATCGAACGGCATTCACCATGGCTTCCGAAAGAGAACGTCCGACACTCCTTTGCCTGGATCAAAGGCGCGGCCGGGCCGGCCTCGACCCAGCAGGTGAACAAGTTCACCAAGGCGGTGCTGGAAGAGATGGCGCGGCACGGCGTCGCCGGCCAGAAGCTCGGTGTCGATTTCATCGACATCAACATGATCAACATCTTCAGGGAGAACAATATCACCTGGGTCGACGGCATGACCCCGATGATGGAAGCGCGCGCGGTCAAGAATGTCGACGAGCAGGAATGTTTCCGCATCGTCGGCGCGATCGGCGACGCGACCCACTGGGAGTGCATGAAGTTCCTGCGTCCCGGCGTCACCGAGAACCAGGTCACGGCGCACCTGATGAAGTATCTCTACGACATCCCCGGCATGGAGGACGTCGAGGACGTCATCGTGTCGTCCGGCCCCAACACCTGGCCGAACTGGCGCAATTTCTCCGACCGCATCATCCAGCCCGGCGACATTGTGTTCATGGATTTGGCCGCGCTGACATGGAACGGCTACAAGTCCTGCTATTACCGCACTTATTGCGTCGGCAAGGAGCCCTCGCAGGAGCAGAAGGACACCTACGAGACGGCGCTTGGCTGGCTCTACGACTCGATCGGCGCGGTGAAGGCCGGCGCCACCACGCGCGACATCGCCCTGAAATGGCCGTCGGCGATGGAGACCTGGGGCTACGAGGACGAGGATCAGGCCGCCGCCAATCTGTGGGGTCACGGTCTCGGCCTGGCGCAATACGATCCGCCGGTGATCTCACGCATCTGGTCGCTCGATCATCCGATCGAGATCCAGCCGGGCATGACGTTTGCGCTCGAAACGCAGCACGGCAAGCGCTTCCGCTACGGCGTGCGCATCGAAGAGATGCTGATCGTGCACGACAACGAGATCGAAATCGTTTCGAACTTCCCGGTGAAGCAGATCACCGTGGTCGATCCGATCACCGGCTATGCGGATCACGTGAAGTGACAGGTCCGCGCTGCTTGCGGCGCGGCCCGGACGGCAATACGGACGCCAGATCGTGAGGCCACTCCACGAATACGGGTGGGATGATTGGAGGCGGCTTCGCCCTGTCTCCCATGGCATAAAGACACTGCGCTACGATGCGACGCGCGAGATTCACGTTCGCCGCCGTCAGCGCGGCGGCGACACCTCGTTGCCGCGGCGCATCCGCGGGCGGCGCGTTCTTGTGACCATCGCCTATGACGATTCCGAAGTGATCGACATGCAGGCGTCGGCAGTGGCTCAATTCGTGCCTCACGCGTTCTACGTGATCGCCGACAACTCGTCGGACGACACCCTGGCGCGCGAGGTCGCCGCCGTCGCGCTTCGGCACGCCGTTCCCTATGTTCGATTGCCCCGGCCCCTTTCGTCGGGGGAAGGCAGCCGCTCGCATGGGTTGGCGCTCGACTGGACGTGGCGGAACGTTATCCGGCCGGGCGCACCGGAGGCGTTCGGATTCCTTGACGACGATGTGTTTCCGACCGCACCTGACGATCCGTTCGCGACGCTTCGCCAGCAGCCGGTCTACGGCGCGCTTCGGACGCAAGGAGACCGCTGGTTCCTCTGGGCAGGATTCTGCTTCTTTCGGTTCGATGCCGTCAGCAACCGCAAGCTCAATTTCGGCCAGGACTGGTTCAAGGGGCTCGACACCGGCGGCGGCAATTGGGAAGTCCTTTACCGCTTGCTCGATCCCAACAGCCTTGCGTTCGCGCCGACGCGCTTCGAGCCGTATCGGCCTGGCGCCGACCCGGTGCATGATTCCGTTCAATGGTGTGGTCAGTGGCTGCATGAGGTGGGGCAGACGCGGCGGGCTGGACGGCTCGAGCAGGCCGCCGACAAGCGCCGTCGCATCAAGAAGATCCTCGCTCCTGATGTCGCGCCGTCGGCGCAAGGCGGGGGTGGTGGAACGTCGCGCGAACGACCGCAGTCAGCATGAGCCTGGGAGGCGATTGATGAGCGCCTTTGTCATTTCGCTCGACGCGCTTGGCGCCACCGATCCCGGCGTGGTCGGGCCCAAGGCGGCGAACCTCGCCGCGCTCGCGCGTGCGGGCTTGCCGACGCCGGGTGGATTCTGCCTGACCGCCGACGCCTATCGGCATCAGGTTGCACACCTTGAGATCGGCGATCTCGTTGCAAGCTTCCCGGCGGCCGCGCAGCCGCAGCAGCGCAGGCTTTCGGTTGAGATCAGGCTCAAGCTCTACGAAGAACCGATCGCGCCGGCGATTCTCGAGCCGCTGATGGCCGCTTGGCGCGAGCAGCGTGCCGCCAGCGAGCAGCCGGGTGCGATCCGCTCCTCGGCGCTGATCGAGGATCGCGAAGACGCCAATTTCGCCGGCCAGTTCGAGAGCTTCCTTGGCATTACCGACGAGGCGGAGTTCCTCACCGTCGTGCGCGCCTGCTGGGCCGCATTGTGGACGTCCAACGCGCGTCGCTACATGGACAACCACGACCTCAGCCCGGCCGGCACCGCCATGGCGGTGCTGATCCAGCCCACCGTCGCGGCGCGTGCGTCGGGCGGCGGCTTGAGCGAGACCGCCGAGGGTCAGATGCTCATCAGCGCGACCTGGGGCCTGGGCTCCGCGATTGCGCAGGGCGAGGTGGTGCCGGATCGCATCGTGCTCTCGCGCCAAGGCTTCGTGCGTAAGATCGAAGCTGGGCGCAAGGATCATCGCGAGACGTGCGGCCACGGCGGCACCGCGCCGCAGAAGGTGCCGGCCGATCTCGTGCGCGAGCCGTGTCTCGACGCCGGCCAGGCGGTAACGCTCGGGCGGTTGCTGCGGAAAGCCGAGACGCTGATGGATATGCCGGTCGAGATCGAATGGGCGCTCGACGAGGCGGGCTTCAAGCTGTTGCAGGCGCGCCCGCTGCACGTGCAGCCGGCGCATGTGCCCGACGCGATCTGGCTGCAGCATCCGGGATTGAATGGCCACCCCGCCGGCATCGGCTGGGGCACCGGCCGTGCCGTGGTGGTGAATTGCGAATGCGAATTGTCGCGGGTCGCGCCCGGCGACGTGCTGGTGACGAAGGTCGCGGGGCCCGCCTTGAGCCATATCCTGCCGCGCGTCGCCGGCGTCGTGGCGGAGCTCGGCGGCTCGACTTCGCATATGGCGTCGCTCGCGCGCGAGCGCGGTATTCCGATGGTGCTCGGCGTGCTCGATGCCACGCAGCACATTCCCGATGGCTCGCAGGTCGCGGTCGACGGCGTCGCCGGGATCGTGCGGTGGTTCCGCTGATGAAGACGCCCAAGCCGCGCATTTTCGTGACCCAGCCGGTCGCTGAGAGCGCGCTCACGCGCTTGCGCGCGGTCGCGAGCGTGAAGGTGTTTGCCGACGACAGCAAGATCATCCCCAAGACGACGTTGATCGGGGCCGTGAAGAAGGCCGACATTCTGTTCTGCCTGCTGCACGATCGCATCGACCGCGCGGTGATCGCCGCCAATCCGAAGCTCTCTCACGTTGCGGCACAGTCGATTTCGCCGTCGAACATCGACGTTGCCGAGGCGAATGCGCGGCGCATTCCGGTGACCGTGGTGCCGCCGGTCACCACCGAGGCGACCGCGGACCTCAATTTCGGCCTGATGCTCGCAGTGGCGCGGCGAATGGTGGAGGGTGACCGCCTGGTGCGCGCGGGAAAATTCCCCGGCGGGCAGTCGCGCCATCTGCTCGGCTCGTCCGTATGGGGCAAGACCATCGGGCTGATCGGCGGCGGCGGGCTGATCGGCAAAGCGGTGGCGCGCCGCGCTCATGGCTTCGGCATGCACGTGCTCTACTGGACGCCACGCCGCAAACCGGACAGCGAGGAGCGCGACGCGGGACTTACCTTCGTGCCGCTCGACCAGTTGCTGCAGGAATCCGATTTCGTCTCGCTGCACCAGCCGCTCAACGCGCAGACGCGCCACCAGATCGGTGCGCGCGAATTCGGCCTGATGAAGAAGACCGCCTTCCTTATTAATACCGCGCGTGGTGCGATCGTGGACGAGGCGGCGCTGGTGCGCGCGCTCAGGGCCAAGAAGATCGCCGGCGCCGGGCTTGACGTGTTCGAGCATGAGCCCAAAGTCCATCCCGAGCTGAGGCGGATGAAGAACGTCGTGATTGTGCCGCATCTCGGCAGCGCCACCGTCGAGGTGCGCGAGGAAATGGCCAACATCGTGGTCGACAATATCCTCGCGCTGCTCGGGGGCGGGCGGCCGCCGAACATCGTCAATCCGGAGGTGCTGTCGACATGACCCGTCCTATCATCGCCATCACCGACAGCCCGTTTCCGTCGCTCGATCCGGTCAAGGCGGCGCTGGCCAAGCTCGATCCCGACATCCGCGTGGCGAAGAGCAACACCGCGGACGATATCCTCGCGGTCGCGCACGACGCGGATGCGGTCGTCGTCTGCTATGCGCAGATCACCGCGGCCATCCTCGGCGGCCTTACGCGCTGCAAGGTCATCGGGCGCACCGGCCTCGGCGTCGACAATATCGATGTGCCGGCGGCCGCCGCGCGTGGCATCACGGTGACCTATGTTCCCGACTATTGCCTGCGCGAAGTCTCCGATCACGCCATGGCGCTGCTGCTGGCGCTGGCCCGCAAGGTCACGCTGTCGAACAAGCTCGTGCAGTCCGGCCGCTGGGAGCTGCCGCCGATCGTGCCGCTGCGGCGCCTCGAAGGGCAGGTGCTCGGATTGGTCGGCTTCGGCAACATCCCGCGCGGCGTGGTGCCGAAGGCGAAGGCGTTTGGGCTGACTGTGATCACACACGATCCCTTCGTGTCGAAGGACGTGACCGCCTCCGCCGGCGTCGAGGGCGTGAGCTTCGACGACCTGCTCGCCCGCTCCGATTTCATTTCGGTGCATGCACCGCTGATGCCGGCGACGCGCGGGCTCATGAATGCCGCGGCCTTCGCCAAAATGAAGAAGGGCGCGCTGATCATCAACACCGCGCGCGGGCCACTGATCGACGAGGCGGCGCTGATTGCCGCGCTCGACTCCGGTCACCTCGGCGGCGCGGCGCTCGACGTCGTGGCGACCGAGCCGCTGGCGAAGGATTCACCGCTGATCGGCCGCGACAACGTGATCCTGACGCCGCACACGGCGTTCTATTCGGTCGAAGCATTGATCGAATTGCAGACCAAGTGCGCGACCGACGTCGCGCGCGTGCTGTCCGGCGAGAAGCCGGTCTATCCGGTCAAGGCGTGAAGGTCACCTCTCCCGGTCCCAGATCACGATTAGTCCGCCGTCCAGCCTCCATCGATCACCAGCGCTGAGCCGGTCATCAGCGACGATGCATCCGACGCGAGGAACACGATCGCGCCGGTGAGTTCGTCCAATTGGCCGAGGCGGCCGAGCTTGATCTTGCTTAAGACCTCGTCGCGGAACGGCTTGTTCTCGAAGAATGGTTTTGTCATCGGCGTTTCCAGGAAGGTGGGGCCAAGCGAGTTGACGCGGATGTTGTGCGGCGCGAGCTCGATCGCCATCGCCTTGGTGAAGCCTTCCATCGCGTGCTTGGACGTGCAGTAGACCGTGCGCCGGGCGGCGCCGACGTGGCCCATCTGAGAGGAGATGTTGATGATGGATCCCGGTTGCCTGGCCTCGATCAGCCGCCGGGCAACCGCCTGCGCGACGAAATAGGCGGCGCGCACGTTGAGGCCCATGATGGCGTCGAAGTCGTCGATCGTGACATCGGTGAGCAGCTTCGGGCGATTGGTGCCGGCGTTGTTGATGAGGATGTTGAAGGGCTGTGCCGCGCCGATTGCGGCCTGCATGGCGGGAAGGTCGGTGACGTCGAGCGCCAGCGCTTCGGCCTGTTGGCCGCGCGCGCGGATCGCCTCGGCGGCGGCGGTGATCTCGGATTGCGTGCGTGCCGCGAGCGTCACATGCGCGCCGGCGTCCGCGAGCGCCGATGCGGCGGCGAGCCCAATGCCGCGTCCCCCGCCGGTGACAAGCGCGCGCTTGCCGTCCAGGCGGAACGAGGGGGTTTTGGCGAGGTCGACGGTCATGGACGCTACGTGTTGCCGCACGACGGCTTTGCTCCCGCGCCATACGACGGATCTGCTCCCTCCCCCCACGCGAAGCGTGGTGGGGAGGGCAGGGGTGGGGGGTGGCGCGATTGAGTGCGACCGCTCGACCCCCCACCCCCAACCCCTCCCCACCACTCGCTATCGCTCGCGGGAGGAGGGGAGCCGGGCAGCATCAGCGGCGCGGGCAGAGGCAAACCTTGATGCATTGTCATTCCAACACCCGCATCACTCCGCCGCCTGGGCGTAAGGCACGTTGCGGCCGCCGTAACGGCGCACGCGCACATTGGCCTGCTCGGCGTGCGCGGAGAAGCCTTCGAGGATGCACAGCCGCGAGCAATATTCGCCGACCAGCGCCGACGCCTCGTCGGTGAGCACTTTCTGATAGGTGCACGTCTTCAGGAATTTTCCGACCCAGAGCCCGCCGGTGTAGCGCGCCGCCTTCTTGGTCGGCAGCGTGTGGTTGGTCCCGATCACCTTGTCGCCATAAGCAACGTTCGTCCGTGGACCAAGGAACAGCGAGCCGTAGTTCTTCATGTTGGCGAGGAAGTAGTCGGGGTCGCGCGTCATCACCTGCACGTGCTCCGACGCGATGCGGTCAGCCTCGCGCACCATCTCGGCTTCGTCGTCGCAGACGATCACCTCGCCGAAGTCCTCCCAGGCCTTGCCAGCGGCATCGGCGGTGGGAAGAATTTTCAGGATGCGCTCGACCTCGGCCATGGTCGCGCGTGCGAGCTTTTCCGAATTGGTGAGGAGGATCGCGGGTGACGTTGGTCCGTGCTCGGCCTGCCCGAGCAGGTCGGTGGCGCAGATCTCACCGTCGACGGTGTCGTCCGCGATGATCAGCGTCTCGGTCGGACCCGCGAGCAGGTCGATGCCGACGCGGCCGAACAGCTGCCGCTTCGCCTCCGCCACATAGGCGTTGCCGGGACCGACGATCATGTCGACCGGCGCGATGGTCTCGGTGCCGAGCGCCATGGCGGCAACTGCCTGCACGCCGCCGAGCACGTAGACCTCATCGGCGCCGCCGAAATGCATCGCTGCCACAATGGCGGGATGCGGGCCGCCCTTGAATGGCGGCGCGCAGGCGATGATCCGTTGCACCCCCGCGACCTTCGCGGTCACGATCGACATATGTGCCGAAGCCACCATCGGATAGCGCCCGCCGGGCACGTAGCAGCCGATTGCGCTGACCGGGATGTGCTTGTGGCCGAGCACGACGCCGGGAAGCGTTTCCACTTCCAGGTCCTTCATCGTGTCCTTCTGCCTCTGCGCGAAGTTGCGCACCTGCGCCTGCGCGAATTTGATGTCATCGATGTCGCGCTTGCTCACTTGCGATATCGCGCGCTCAACCTCCTGCGGCGCGAGCCTGAACGAAGCGGGCGACCAGTTGTCGAATTTCTGCGATAGCTCGCGGATCGCCAGGTCCTGGCGCGCCTCGACCTGCGCCAGGATGCCCTCGACGGTCTCGCGCACCTTGGCGTCGGCGGCCTTGATTTCGCTCGCGTCCATTCCGCGTTTGAGATGATGGGGCATTGGGTCTCTCCTGTTACTCGATCTCTCGCCGTCGTCCTGAGGCGCGAGCAAAGCAAGCCTCGAAGGATGCGGCCACTGTTGTCATTCGATCTCGGGCAAGACCCGAGATCCGGGCCGTCGCCCTTCGAGGGCCGCTTCGCGGCCACCTCAGGGTGACGGAGAAGGGTTAGCCCAGCCCGTTATTTAATCGCCTGCGGGTTGATCGGCGATCCGGTGGCGCCGGTGATGATCAACGGCGGGCCGCAGAAGAAGAATTCGTAGACGCCGTCCTCATCGCAATCCTCGGCCAGTTCCTTGAGATAGAAGATCTCGCCCATGCACAGGCCCATGGCCGGGATCACCACCCAATGCCAGGGCTGGTTGGCTTCCGTGGTCTCGTTCGGCCGCACCTCGACGCCCCAGGTGTCGGTGCAAATCGCGGCAATCTGCTTGTCCTGGCACCAGTAGCAGTTCTCGAACTTCACGCCGGGCGCGTCGCCGCCGGCATAGCCGCCCCATTTCTTCTCCTGGAGGCAGCGTTCCATCTGGCCGGTGCGGACGATCACGAAGTCGCCCTTGCCGATCTGCACGTTCTGCTGCTTCGCGCATTCGTCGAGCTCGTCATTGGAGATGCCTTCGCCGTCTTGCAGCCAGTCGACGCCGCGATGGCGCGCGATGTCGAGCAGTACGCCGCGCCCGATCATCTTGTTCTTGGAATGCTCGATGCCGAGCACGCTCAGGCCGCGCGAGTCGATCAGCTTGGCATCGTAGCCATTGTACGCCTTGTCCTCGTAGAAAATATGCCCGAGCGCGTCCCAATGCGTCGCGCCCTGCACGCAGAGATTCAGCGTGTCGTCCGCGTAGCGGATCTTGTTCCAGTCCTGCTGGCCGGCGATGGCGTCGGTGCCGGTCGCCAGCATCTGGTGGATCGGGTTGAAGCGGCCGCCGAACAGGCCGGTCTGCGGGCCGTCGCGATCGAGCGGAATGCCGAGCGCGTACGCCTTGCCGGTGCGGATCAGGCCCGCTGCTTTGACGATATCCTCGGGCGTGACGTGGTTGAGCGTCCCGATCTGGTCGTCCTTGCCCCAGCGACCCCAGTTCTTGAGCTTTTCCGTCGCTTCCTGGATCGCCTGCCGTCCTACCTTGATGTCCATTGGTCGTTTCTCTCTCCCGTCGGGCCACGTTGGGTCGTCGGGATTTTGGCCCGGCGCGTCCGGCTCGTCCATGGCGCATTCCGCACCTGGATTGTCGCTGCTTCTTGCCGCCGGTATGGGTATAGCGCGCGAGTTCTGCGTCAAGAGAACGAGGGGGTGGATATGGCCGGGGAATTCGCAGGCAAAGTCGCCGTCGTCACCGGCGGCAGCCGTGGCATCGGCCGCGGTATTGCAGTGGCGTTCGCACGCGAGGGCGCGCAGACCGTGATTGCGTCGTCCTCGGCGGACAACCTTGCTGCCGCCGCCAAGGCGATCGCGCAAGTGGGTCCGGCGCCGCTGACGGTCGCCGGCGATCTGCGCGAGCTCGCCGAGTGCGAGCACCTCTTCGCCAAGGTGCAGGAGCGGTTCGGGCGCTGCGATATCCTCGTCAACAATGCCGGCCGCACCCGTGCCGGCAATTTCCTGGAGCTGCCCGACGAGGCCTTCTTCGACGGCTTTGCGCTCAAGTATCACGCCGCCATCCGTTTGATGCGGCTGTTCTGGCCGATGCTGAAAGCGACGCAGGGCCACGTCGTCAACATCGTCGGCGGTGCTGCCCGGTCCCCCGAGCCGGAGTTCACCATCGGCAGTTCGGTCAATGCGGCGCTGGCGAATGCATCGAAGGGTCTCTCCAAGCTCGGCATGCGCGACGGCATCAATGTCAACGTGGTCCATCCCGGCAACACGCGCACCGAGCGGCAGGAGGAGTTGCTGGCGCAGCGGGCGAAGGCGACCGGCAAGACCGTTGAAGAACTGCGCGCGGCGGCGCTGACGCGCACCGGCATACGCCGCGTGGGCGAGGTCGAGGATGTTGCGGCGCTCGCGCTCTTCCTGTGCTCGGAATCCGCGCGCCACATCCAGGGCACCGCGATCGCGGTCGATGGCGGAGCGACCGTCGGGTACTACTAGTTCAGCATCACTTGCGGTCTTGCACGGTATGATGGTAGCCTTTATGCTCGCATGAGTTGTGGGCATGGGGGAGAGTCATGCGCGGTCTGGTGTATGCATTGGTTGTAATCGCGGGCCTGAATGCGGCGGCGGTGCGCGCAGACGCACTTTCGCCAAGTGCCTTCACCGCGCAATTTGCCCGGGCGCTGCAGGCGGCGATGCCGTCGGTGCAGGTCAGCGTCGTGCGCGACCTCCAGCTCGACATCAAACGTGCGGATGGCACCGCCGCGACTGTGAATCTGGCGAACAACTACCGGGACTACTCGACCGATCCGAAGTGGTTTGATGACGTGATCAAGGCCTACGCGACGGCCCTCGCCAAGCCGCCGGCCGTGAAGCACGCAGCCAAGCTCGACTCGACGCGCATCGTCCCCGTGATCAAGGACCGCGCTTGGCTTGCGGAGTTGCAAGGCCACTACAAGAAGCTGGCTTCATCACAGCAGCCGGTGTTTGACGAATTCAACCGTGAGCTCGTCGTCGTCTACGCCGAAGATACGGCGGGGACCACGCGCTATCTCAGCTCTTCGGAAAGCCTTGGCGTCGAACGCGGCAAGCTGCGCGCGCTCGCGATCGATAATGTCATGCGTCTGATGCCGCGTATCGAGATGCGCCAGGGCGAAGACGGTCTCGCCATGATGACGTCGCATGCGGACTATGGTGCGAGCCTGCTCCTGGTCGATGGCATCTGGTCGGGCGGTCAGATCAAGGTGGATGGCGATATCGTCGTCGCGGTGCCTGCGAAGGACGTCATCCTGATCACGGGCTCGCGTGACCGCAAAGGGCTGAAGGCGATGCGGACCGCAGCACATAATCTTGCGAAAGGCGGTTACGGTTTGATCGACACGCTTTTCGTTTATCGTAAGCGCCGATTTGTGAAATTCGGCAGAGACTGAGATGCGTAACGGAGCGTTGCGCGCATTCAGCAGCAGCCATGTCGGAATGCGTGCCGGTGCGCGCAGGACGCGTGTACCCGCCCGTATTTTACCCTTGGTCCCGCGCGGCATTGTGATAAAGACGCGGCCCGACGTCTGAGGGGTTTTGCCGAGCGTTCATGGCCGCGACATCCAAATTCAAAGCCGCCTGTGTCATCGGCTGGCCGGTCGAGCACTCGCGTTCGCCGCTGATCCACAGTTATTGGATTACGAAGTACGGGCTCAACGCCGAATACCGGCGCGAGGCGGTGCCGCCGGAGCAATTCGAGGAGTTCGTCCGCGGCCTTGCCGCGCGTGGCTATGTCGGTGCGAACGTGACGATCCCGAACAAGGAGGCCGCGCGCGCCTTGTCGAAAGCCGACGACCGGGCCGACAAAGTCGGCGCATCGAACACGCTCTGGCTCGACGGTTCGACGTTGCGTTCGACCAACACCGACGTCGAAGGCTTCATCAACAATCTCGATGCGAGCGCCGCTGGCTGGAATCGTGGATTGGACACGGCCGTGGTCATGGGCGCCGGCGGAACAGCGCGCGCTGTCGTCTACGCCTTGAGCGAACGTAGCGTGAAACATATCCACGTGGTCAACCGCACGCTCGATCGCGCAATCGCCTTGCGCGAGGAGTTTGGCAAATGCGTTAATCCGGTGCGCTGGGAGGAACTGGGCGGGCTTCTGGGTGGCGCCGGGGTTTTGGTGAACGCCACCTCGCTTGGAATGATCGGCAAGCCGCCACTCACCGTCAATCTGGCGCGGCTTCCTGCCAGCGCGGTGGTCGCCGACGCGGTCTATGCGCCACTCGAGACCGCGCTGCTCGCCGCGGCGCGTACGCGGGGGCTGCGCACCGTCGACGGTCTTGGAATGCTGTTGCATCAGGCGGTGCCCGGTTTTGAGCTGTGGTTCGGGGTCCGGCCCGAAGTCACGCCGGAATTACGCGCGTTGGTCGAGGCCGATCTGCTCCGCAATCAAGCCTGAAGCGGTATTGGTCGCACTGTCGGCCAGGAATATGGTTCGCGCCACGGGGTTTGCGTGTGCGAGCCCACGAGCGCGAGCATGGCGCCACACGTGGCCGCTGGGCGACCAATCGAGCAGCACGAGGGGCAAGCAAGCGCCGGAGGCGCAGATTCGGGAGGATAGGATGAACGGAAAATTGCGAATCGCATTCGCCATGGTTGCCGTCACCTTGCTGGTGGCGACGTCGATCAGTTACGCACAGCAGAAGTCCGTCCGCATCCGCGGCACCATCGAAAAGGTCGAGGGGCAAAATCTCGAGGTCAAATCGCGCGAAGGCAAGGACCTGAAAGTCCGGATGGCCGAGAAGGTCCGCTTCACCGCCATGGTGCGGGCGTCGCTCAAGGATCTCACGCCCGACGCCTATATCGGGGTCACCGCGATGCCGCAGGCGGACGGCAGCCAGAGGGCGATCGCGATCCACATCTTCCAGCCCAAGCAGCGCGGGCTCGCCGAAGGCCACAGACCATGGGACCTGAAGCCCGGCAGCACCATGACCAACGCGGCGATCGCGACCACCGTCGCGAGCACCGACGGTCAGGTGCTCACCGTCCGCTACAAGGAAAAATCAGGCAGCGGAACTGGTGAGCAGAAGATGATCGTGACGCCGCAGACCATGATCGTGCGTTATGTCCCGGGCGACCGCGCCGAGCTCAAGCCGGGCGTGCGCGTCATGCTCAACAACGCGAAGCCGATGCCCGACGGCACGATCGAAGCGCCGACCGTCAGCTATGGTCGCGACGGCGTCGTGCCGCCGATGTGAGCGTGGAGAACAGCGTCATGATCAGGATCTTCGCAGGCGTAGTCGTCGCTACAGCGCTCGTCGTCACGTCGGCGTCGGCGCAGCAGAAGACCGTCCGTGTCGTCGGCACCATCGTGGGCGTCGACGGGCCGACCATCGTGGTCAAGCCGCGCGGCAAGGGCGACGAACGGCGCGTGACGCTCAGTGACAAAGCTGCGGTCTACGGCGTCGTCCGCGCGACGCTCGCCGACGTGAAGCCCGGGGCCTTCATCGGCGTCGGCGCGATGCCGCAGGCGGACGGCAGCCAGAAGGCGATCCGCGTGATGATCTTCGCCGAAGCGCAGCGCGGGACCGGGGAGGGGCATCGTCCCTGGAACCGGCCCGGCTCGACCATGACCAACGCCACCGTCGATACGACGGTGGCGGGCGTCGACGGGCAGGTGCTGCGGGTCAAGTACAAGGGCGGCGAGCAGCGCATCATCATCGGCCCGGACGCCACCATCATGGCCTATGCGGTCGGCGACCGCAGCGAGCTCAAGCCCGGCGCCAACATCGCGATCAATGCCGCGGAGCAGAAGCCGGATGGCTCGCTCGCGGCCTCGCGAGTCAATGTCGGGCGCGGCGACGTGCGGCCGGATTGAGCTGTCGGCGGAAGCGCCAGACTCTGCTTTTTATCCGTCACCCTGAGGTGGCCGCCGTAGGCGGCCCTCGAAGGGCGACGGCCCGCGGCCGTGCATCCTTCGAGGCTCGCTATAGCGCGTCGAAGACGCGCGTGAGCGCGCTTAAGGCTCGCACCTCAGGATGACGGGTCAAGATTGGTCGCTTGGATACAATCACCTCCGTAAGTGTCTACCGCCCCGCGGCACTTCGACCTTTATCGCGCGGCTTCTCGATCGTGATGCCGAGCGCCTTGATACGCGAGGCGAGCGTGGTGGGTTTCACATCGAGCAGCTCGGCGGCGCCGCTGCGGCCGAACACCTTGCCACCGCAGGATTGCAGCGCCGCCAGGATATTGGTGCGGTCGCGCTCGCGCCGCTCGTCGTCGGTCAGCAGGCGATCAGCCGGCGACTGTGCGGCCATCGTCGCAGGTCGCGCAGCCGGAAGATCGATGCGCAGCCGGGCATGGCGCGCAAGAATCGCGGCGCGTTCGATCACGTTCTCCAATTCGCGTACGTTGCCGGGCCAGTCGTATTGCATCAGGCGGCGGACATCTCCCTCGGTCAGCTTGAGCTCGCCGCGTCTGAGCTTGCGAGCTTGGCCCTGCACGAAATGCGCAGCCAACAGGGGAATGTCGTCGCGGCGCTCCCGCAGTGGCACCGACTCGATCGGGAACACGTCGAGCCGGAAATAGAGGTCTTCGCGGAAGCGACCGCGTCGGACTTCCTGTTTGAGGTCGCGATGGGTCGCCGCGATCACGCGCACGTCGACGGTGCGGGTCCGCTCTTCGCCAACGCGCTCGAAATTATTCTCTTCAAGCACGCGTAAGAGCTTGCCCTGCAACTCGAGCGGCATGTCGGCGACCTCGTCGAGGAACAGCGTTCCGCCGTCGGCGAGTTCGAAGCGGCCGACGCCGTCGCGCACCGCTCCTTCGAACGCGCCCTTGGCGTAGCCGAAGAACTCGCTCTCAAACAGCTCGCGCGGAATGGTCGCGCAATTGATGCGGATCAGCGGCCGCCGGCTGCGCTTGCTCGCATCATGGATGGCGCGCGCGATCAATTCTTTGCCGGTACCAGACTCGCCGGTGATCAGCACGGTGGCGTCGGTCGGCGCCACCAGTTCGACTTGGCGGAGGACCTTCTGGATCGCGGGGCTGCGCCCAACGATGCCGTGGTGGTTGCCTCCGATGCGGATTTCCTCCTGCAGATAGGCGTTCTCGAGCTCAAGTCGCTCGCGCAGCCGATCGACCTCCTCGTGTGCCGCGCGCAGCTTCTCATCGGCCTCGCGCCGCTGCGTGATGTCGCGGAACACGATGACGGCGCCGACCACGACGCCGCGGTCGCGGATCGGCGTCGAGGTGTACGCGACCCAGAACGAAGAGCCGTCTTGGCGCCAGAACACTTCATTGTCGACCTGGTGCACTGCCCCGTCGCGGAACGCGGCATAGATCGGGCAATCGTGCTCGGGATAGTGCGACCCGTCCGGGCGGGTGTGATGCACGATCGAGTGCATGTCATGGCCGACCAGCTCCTCGGCGTTCCAGCCGAGCATGCGCGCGGCGGCCGGATTGACGAAGGTCGTCTTGCCGTCGGCGTTGACGCCATAGATGCCTTCGCCGGCAGCGCGCAGGATCAACTGGTTCATGGCCGCGCTGCTGAAATCGAAGGCGATTCCGCGATCGCTGCTGCTTATTTTGTCATCACTCGGCAGTCGGTCGTCGTCGGCCATGACGGCGGAATCTCTACGAGAATTCGTAATAATCACCACGAACTGTCGCGTTCAACGACATCTCGTAATGGACGTCCACGGTGCTTTGCAGAAATCGCGCCAAAACCTGCTGCGGCATTGGGGCAAGCCGGCCAAGTCGGCGATGGCACGCTTGTTGCTCATTGTCTTTTGCACGCTTGTTGTCGTTTGCAGGTTTGCCGTTTCGCAAAGCCACGGTTTGCAGGAGATGTACGATGTCCACGTTCGACAATCCGTTCGACCCGCAGCGCCGACTGAACCGATCCGGATGCAGTTGCGGGCGCCATGCGACGCAGGGCGATCATGAGCGTGAGGCGCAGCTGCAATGCGCCCCGGTCGAGAGCGAACAGATGCGCTACGAAGCCGTCGTCGCCTCGGCGGTGATGCGAAAGATTTTCCCGCAGGATGCCGCGCGCCGCGAATTCCTGAAGGCCGTCGGCGCTTCGACGGCGCTCGCCGCGATCTCCCAGTTTTTCCCGCTCGGCACCGCCACCGAAGTGTTCGCGCAAAAGGGCCCGATCGAGAAGAAGGATCTCAAGGTCGGCTTCATCCCGATCACCTGCGCGACGCCGATCATCATGGCGGAGCCGATGGGCTTCTATAAGCGCCATGGGCTCGACGTCGAGGTGATCAAGACCGCCGGCTGGGCGGTCGTCCGCGAC
Organism: Hyphomicrobiales bacterium; assembly: GCA_009377695.1. GTDB lineage: Bacteria > Pseudomonadota > Alphaproteobacteria > Rhizobiales > Xanthobacteraceae > VAZQ01. The sequence goes on from WHTP01000022.1 coordinate 41,451, forward strand.
AAGACCATCAACAAGGAATACGACGCCGCCCACATGCTGTCGCCGATGCCGCTTGCGATCACGCTCGGCGCGGGCTCGAAGCCGATTCCCTACACCATGCCCGCAGTGGAAAACATCAACGGCCAGGCGATCACGCTCGCGGTCAAACACAAGGACAAGCGCGATCCGAAATCCTGGAAGGGGTTCAAGTTTGCCGTCCCGTTCGACTATTCGATGCACAACTATCTGCTTCGCTACTACGTCGCGGAACACGGCATCGATCCCGACCAGGACATCCAGATCCGCGCGGTGCCGCCGCCGGAAATGGTTGCCAATCTGCGCGCCGACAATATCGACGGCTTCCTTGCGCCCGATCCGGTCAATCAGCGCGCGGTCTACGATGGAGTGGGCTTCATTCACATTCTGTCGAAGGATATCTGGGATCGCCATCCGTGCTGCGCCTTTGCGGCGTCGCAGGAATTCGTGACGCAGACTCCCAACACGTATGCTGCGCTGCTCAAGGCGATCATCGACGCCACCGCCTTCGCGACCAAGCCCGAGAACCGCAAGCAGATCGCCGAAGCGATCGCGCCGGCGAATTATCTCAACCAGCCGGTGACGGTGGTCGAGCAGGTGCTGACCGGCACCTTCGCCGACGGCCTCGGTAAGGTGCAGAAGGTTCCCGACCGCATCGACTTCGATCCGTTCCCATGGGAGTCGTTTGCGGTGTGGATCATGACGCAGATGAAGCGCTGGGGCCAGATCAAGGGTGACGTCGACTACGCGGGCGTCGCCAAGCAGGTCTATCTCGCGACCGACACCACGCGGCTGATGAAGGAGGTCGGCCTCACACCGCCGACCACCACCACCAAGACGTTCGTCGTGATGGGCAAGACCTTCGATCCGGCGAAGCCGGAGGATTACATCAAGAGCTTCAAAATCAGAAAGACGACCTAGACGATGCTGCACGCGCCGGGCGTACGACATCAAATTTGGCACTCATCACCTGCTTCTTTCTCTGAGTGCGGGGTGCATGTATTTGCGCCCTCCCCCCTTTGTGGGGAGAGGGCTGCTCGAAAAGTGCCACGTGCTCGGATGGGTGTGGGGTTTCCGTTGGAGAATCCGTTTGGCGAAACGACCCCTCACGCCATCATGACTCGTTGCGCCGCTGTCATGCCCTCTCCCCACAAGGGGGAGAGGGAGCAGCAATCCACGTCGTTATTTGCTGCGCGAATCCGAGAGGTGCTGCCATGAACCTCCCCATGGGCGTGCGCGCGGCCATTCTCACGATCGCGATCTTTGTTGCATTCATGCTGGCATGGCACGTCGCCACGCAAGGCTCCGGCCCCGTCGCGCAGATGGACCCGGAATACGCCAAGCTTATGGGGAAGACGGCGACCCAGGGGACATCGGCGATGCCGGGCCCGCTCGATGTGGGGTCGAAATTGTGGGAGCATCTGCGGCAGCCGTTCTACGACAACGGCCCGAACGACAAGGGCGTCGGCATCCAACTCGCCTATTCGATCGGCCGCGTGGCGATCGGTTACTTTCTTGCGGTCGCAGCGGCGATCCCGATTGGATTCCTGATCGGCATGTCGCCTTTGATGAGCCGTGCGCTCGACCCGTTCATCCAGGTGCTCAAGCCGATCTCGCCGCTCGCCTGGATGCCGCTCGCGCTCTACACCATCAAGGATTCGCACCTCTCCTCGATCTTTGTGATCTTCATCTGCTCGGTGTGGCCGATGTTGATCAATACGGCATTCGGCGTCGCAGCCGTGCGCAAGGAGTGGCTCAACGTCGCGCGCACGCTTGAGGTCGGCCCCGTCCGCCGCGCCTTCACCATCATCCTGCCGGCGGCAGCGCCGACCATTCTCACCGGCATGCGCATTTCCATTGGCATTGCATGGTTGGTGATCGTCGCCGCCGAGATGCTCGTCGGCGGCACCGGCATCGGCTACTTCGTCTGGAACGAGTGGAACAACCTCTCGATCACCAATGTGATCACCGCGATTCTCCTGATCGGGGTCATCGGCATGGTGCTCGACCAGATTCTGGCGCGGCTCACGCGCCTCGTCACCTTCCCGGAGTGAGCGCGTCGATGACCCCAGACAAGTTCATCTCAATCGAAGGCATCACCAAACGCTTCCCGGCGCCCGGCGGCGGCACCACGACCGTGTTCGAAGATCTCTGGCTGTCGCTGAAACGCGGCGAGTTCACCTGCATCATCGGCCATTCCGGATGCGGCAAGACCACCGTGCTCAACATCCTTGCCGGGCTCGACGTGCCGACCGAAGGCGCCGTCATCGTCGACGGCCAGGCGATCGAAGGCCCGAGCATCGACCGCGCGGTCATCTTCCAGAGCCACGCGCTGCTGCCCTGGCGCACGGTGATGGGCAATGTCGTCTATGCGGTGTCGTCGAAATGGTCGCGCTGGTCGAAAGCCGACCAGCAGAAGCAGGCGCAAAAATTCATCGATCTCGTCGGGCTGACCGGCGCCGAGCACAAGCGGCCGGCGGAGCTGTCGGGCGGCATGAAGCAGCGCGTCGGCATCGCACGTGCGCTATCGATCGAGCCCAAGATCATGCTGATGGACGAGCCGTTTTCGGCGCTCGACGCGCTCACGCGCGGCACGCTGCAGGACGAGGTGCGCCGCATCTGCGTGGAGACCGGACAGACCGTGTTCATGATCACCCACGACGTCGACGAGGCGATCTATCTCGCCGACCGCATCGTGATGATGAGCAACGGCCCTGATGCCGTGTTTGCGGAGATCGTCGAGAACCCGCTGCCGAAGGACCGCAAGCGCACCGACTTCCACAAACATCCGCTCTATTACGGCGTGCGCAACCACATCATCGACTTCCTGGTGACGCGCTCGAAGATATTCGCTGCCGAAGTTCAGGGCGGCGCCTTCGACAAGCGGCATGTGCCGGTCGTGCGGCCGGGCGTGCCGGTAGCCGTTGCGGCGAGTACCGCGCCGGCAACACCACCGATGCCGGGTCTCCAGCGGTCATCCGTCGCAAGCGGTTGAACTGACGATCCATCGATGCGCGGCGGGCGAGCCATGCATCTCATACAGGTTTAAGCTTTAGGAAAGGGAGCAGACAATGAAGCGTGCCGATCTCACCGAGAAAATCCTCGACATCAAGCGCGAGCAGAGTTGGAAGTGGAAGGCGATCTGCGAAAAGATCGGCGGATTTTCCGACACGCTGATCGTCGGCGCGCTGCTCGGCCAGATGAAGCTGACCAAGCCTCAGGCGGCCAAGGCCGCGGAGCTGTTCGGCCTATCAAAAGGCGAGGAGGCGCTGCTCAACGAGGTGCCGATGCGTGGTGAGGGTGTGCCGATGCCGCCCACCGATCCGCTGATCTACCGCTTCTACGAGCTGGTGATGGTCAACGGTCCGGCCTGGAAGGCCTTGATCGAGGAGGAGTTCGGCGACGGCATCATGTCGGCGATCGATTTCGATATGCAGATGGAGCGCCTACCCAATCCGAAGGGCGACCGCGTGAAGATCACGATGTCGGGCAAGTTCCTGCCGTACAAATATTACGGCGCGAGCGGCAACGTGCCGGAATACGGCTACAAGGAAGAGTAGGGCAGTCCCATGCCCGTCGCTCACCGTACGTATCCAAAGAAGCAAGGCTTCCGTCTCGGCATCTATGTTTGCAAGGATGCCGAGATCGTCGACTTCGCCGCCCCGCACGGCGTGTTCTCGGTGGCGCGACGCTTCGATCCCGAGCTCGATGCTTTCCTAATTGCGGAGGCGTTGCGGCCGGTGCAGGCGCAAGCTGGTTTCACCGTGCTGCCGAACTACGGCTTCAACGACGCGCCCGACATGGACGCATTCCTGATCCCTGGCGGGTTCGGTCTGCGGCAGGAGACCAACAACGGCCGGCTGCACGCGTTCATTCGCGCGCTGCCGGAGAAGACGTTGCTGGTCAGCGTGTGCACCGGCTCGTGGGTTTACGGTCGGATGGGATTGCTCGACGGCAAGGCTGCGACCAACCGCAAGGAGCCGGACCGGCTCGAAGCGTCTAACATGGGCAAGGTGCCGATCGACCGGCTCGCCGAGATAGCGCCAAAATGCCGGATCAGCCGCGCGCGCGTGGTCGATTCCGGCCGCATCATTTCGGGCGGCGGCATCAATTCCGGGATGGAGGTGGGCTTCCACCTCCTGCGCCGGGCCGGCTACGACGAAGCCTTCATCGCCGACGTCGCACGCGTGATGGAATACAAGGCGGCGTATGATCTCTATCGCGACGATATCGAGTACGACGGGTGAGGTCTCATGTCCCGGACGCGGCGCAGCGTGAAGCGAAAGCGGAACGGTGCGCCGCTGATCCGGGACACGCGGCTGAACTAAGCCGCCTGCTTCATCTGCGCCGCGCGCTGAACGAACAGCCGAGACAGCGGGCTCTTCGGGCGCATCGCGGCCCGCTCTGCCGCCAGCGCGGCGGCGGTCGTCTGCTGGCCCGAACGTAGCGCTGCCTCGATCAATGTGAGGTCGAAGAGGTCGCGCTGGGCGTGGCTCCCGCCGAAGCGATGTGCAATGTTGCGGACCTCGCGCAGCCGCCAGAGCGTCTCCGCGTAGTTGCCGTCGCCGAACGCCTTGATCGCCAGCACGACCGGATGACCGACCTCGCGCGTGAAGGCGGCATTGTCGTCGTCGCGCTGCATCGCTTCCTGCTGCGCCTCGATCACGCGCGCAAGCGATTGTTTCCGGCTGGCGCCGACGAAGGCCATCGCGGCATGGGCGTCATTGAAGGCGTAGTTGCCGGCATCCTCGACCGGCTCCCACGCATCCGCCACCGCCTGCCAGCGGTCACCGACATCGATGCCACGCAAGTGCAGCCGCCACAACATCGCCGACGCATCGATCATTTCAAGGATCACACGAGACTTTGCGCCATAGATCGGGCCGTCGAACAATTTGAGCACCTCGTCCGTGTTGCCGAGATCGAGGTGATAGAGCGCGACGTGCCACCAGTTGTGGACTGCAAAGAAGCTGTCGCGCGACCAGCCGTCGGTGTTGTCGGTCATCCAGGTAACGCCCTCATGCTGGCGGCCCTGCATCTCCATCACATGCGCGACGGCGTGCTGCGCCCAGGCATCGCGGCCTTCCATCGCAACCGCAGTGCGGCCCCAGCGCTCGGCGGTGGCGTAGTCGCCGGTCTCCTCGAGACCGAAGGCGTGCATTCCGAGCATCGCATGATAGCCCGGCACCTCCGCCGACCACGCGGGGAGCGCCCGCGCGATGCGGTCGCGCAGCATGCGCGCCTCGCCGCGGAAGAAATCGAGCTGATGGCCAACCTGGAGCGCAAGAAGATCGCGCGGATTGTCGATCGCCACGTCTTCCATCACCTGCGCGGCCGCATGCCAGCGTCCGTCGGCAAGGTGTTCGATGGCGGCGACATGGCCTTGCTCCTGCCCGGTCGCAGCGCGCTGCCGCGTCGCGGCGAGCGCTTCGCGCGCGACCGGAATGCCGGTGGGCTCGGTGCCGAGCAGGTGCAGCCACGCCTTCAGCGCGTGCGCCATCACGAAATCGGGACTTTCAGCGATCGCCTTATCGACAGTCGCAACCGGATCGTTAATGAAAAGATTCAGCTCCCGCACTCCGGTCTCATAATGGGGCAGGCTCTTGTCGGTGGCTCCCGTGAGCCGATGGCCGCGGCAATCTTTCAACACGTGCGATCTCCTTATTGTTTTTCGAATTTCATCTGGAAGGCCCTGTTAGTCGCGCGAGCGAGCGATTGGTTCATCGCGGCAGGACATTTTTGCAGGTAATAGGCGGCGACCGCGGTTTGCGGGGATGCTAAAGCGCATCTCGATGAAGTAAAATCGAGATGCGCTCTCGTTTCTTTGAGTGGCGCATGTCCTTTTTCGGAAAGCCGGTTTCTACCCGGGATCAGGTTCGGGGCAGACCTTTTCCGGGCCATGCACTAAATTAGTGTGGCGGTTCTGAAGTCCGCATCATTCTCGCGGCGAGTCGGACATGCGGACTTCTGAACCAAAGCCACACTAGATTCAAAGCGTCGCGTCGTCAGATTCAAAGCGTCGCGTCGTCGTCCCGCAAATGGCGTCAAGCTTGCCGCGCGACGGCGGCTCCATCGCCGGATTGCGAATGCGCGCCGCCCGGCTCGGAAATGCCGCAGAGCGCTTCGCCAGCGTTGGCCGGACCATCCGCCAACGCAAGGTCACCAAGCGAAACGATGCCGACCAGGCGCTTGTCTTTGTTCAGGACCGGCAGACGGCGGACCTTGATGTCCGACATGTTCTGCGCCACCTCGCCGACGTCGTCATCTTCGAAGCAGTACTTGACCTCCGCGCTCATCACCTTCCGCACCGGGGTATCCGGCCCCATGCCGAGCGCGATGGCGCGTACTGCGATGTCGCGGTCGGTGATCACGCCGACCAGGCGGTCGTTCTCGCCGATCGGCAACACGCCGGCGTCGATCTTCGCCATCAGGGTCGCCGCCTCGCGGATGGACTGGTTTGGATTGACGATCCGCACGTCCTCGCTCATGGCTTCGCGAACTTTCATGATGTTACTCCTGTCGTTGCGTACCGGAATCATTGGTGACAACCGCCTAAGCCGCCGACCTTCCCGCTCGCTTGGCTTCGTTCACCGGCGGCCACAGCGCACGAATCTGTTCGGGCAATGCCTCGCGTACCTTCGCGATCTGGTCCGGATTGACGTGATGATTCAGCACCCGGAATACCGACTCGGTGGCGGTTACCGCATTGACTGGCCGGATGCCAGACAGCCCCTTCGCGACGTGTTGCAAGAACTCGTCGGCGGAGCGCACTTTCAACAGCGATGGATCGCCCGCATGCCACTGATCGTAGTAGAGACCCCGCACCAGCAACGGAAGCTGCGCGCCGAGATGAACCGCCAGCCCGAGCGTCAGCCGATCGCGCAACGCGTGCAGGACGGCGCCGAGCGCGTGCCAAGCGACCTGCCGGTCGGGGCCGACGCCGTCGGCAATCTCATTGAGCCAGCCATTGGTCGTTTGCAGGGTCTTGTCGAACACATCCAGGCCGGTGGCGCTCATGGTCTGCCCTCCGTTACACCCCCCGCCTATATCGGTGGAAACGCCGCCTCTTGCGGCCTGTTCCGCGGGGCCTGGGTGTTTTTGACGCCAGGTTGGAAGTTCCGGACCGCGGCGTATGATTGCCGCGCAAACAATCGGATTCGGAGTTAAGCATGCGGTCCTTGATAGGCGTTGTGGTTGTGGCGGTCGCGGCCGCCATGGTGCAGCCTGCCAGCGGCGAGGATCGCCATGGCGACGGCTATCGGGGCAAATCGATCGCCTTGTATGCCGGCCAGCCGCCGGGCGGCGGCATCGACAGCGAAATGCGGCTGGTCGCGCAATTCTATGGCAAGTCCATTCCGGGCAGACCTAACATTGTGCCCCGCAACATGCCGGGCGCCGGCGGGCTTATTCTTGGCAATCATCTTTACAACGTGGCCAGGCCGGACGGCCTGACACTCGGCATGCCCGGGCGCTCGGGCTTTGTGCTGGCACCGATCATCAGCGCTGCCGACACCAAATACGATCTGCGCAAGTTCACCTGGATCGGCAGTTCGGCCTCGAGCAATTTCGTCTTATGGATGCGCCGGCAGTCGAAGATCCGAAGCTTCGACGACCTCAAGAACGCGAAACGCGAGATCATCATTGCCGGCAGCGGCTCGACCACGTCGAACTCAATCATCCCGGAGGTGCTGGCGAAATATGAAGGCGTGCCGATCAAGGTCGTGCGCGGCTATCCCGGCATCGCCGATGCGGTGCTCGCGGTCGAGCGCGGCGAAGCTGACGGCGTGATGTGCCAGCGCGCAAGCCTTCGCCCCGACATGCTGACCTCGGGTGCGGTGGTGCCGATCCTTCAGTTCGACGATGTCCAGCCGGGCGTGCCGCTGATGCTCGACCTGGTCACGAATCCAAGGGAGAAGGCGCTGCTTCAATTGCTGTCGGCGCCGCAGAAGCTCGGCCTCGCGGTGGTCGCGCCGCCGGGCCTTCCGGCCGAACTGACAAGCATCTTGCGCAAAGCCTATCTCGAGATGGTCGCCACAAGTGAATATCGCGACGAGGCGACGAAACGCGGCTTCGATGTCGGCACGCCGAATGACGGCGAGGCGGTCACCGACTACGTCACGAATACGCTGAGCAAGTTTCCGGCGGAAACGATCGCGGAATATCGGACCTATGTGGAGCGTCGCTGATTAGCGCTTGGTGCTACGCTTCGGCGATGCCTGGCGCACTGCATCACTCACGATTGTAGGCAGGTCGCGGATCAGGCCGTGTAGCGTCGCGCCCAAGTCCCCGACCTCTTGCGTGAGTCCATCAACCTTCCCCTCGACCCGGTCGAGCCGGGTCTTGATGGCAGCGAGGTCATCGCTGTTGCGCCGGGTCTGTTCGAGAATGTGGCGGGTGACCATCTTCTCGCCTTCGACTTCGCGTTCGAGCACATCGACGCGCGTGCCAAGCTGTGTGTGCTCTTCGCGCGTAACGTCAGTCGCCATGGTGCCCACGTGCCCCCCGCTGGATTCAAGACAGTTTACCACAAATGCTGGCATCTTCCAGGCGGTCGGACCGCTGTTGTTTGGGAAATCCTACGATTCTTCAACCGCATCCACCCGGTTGGGATAGAACGCGAGGCGCCCGGAAATGTCGCCGACCGCCGGAAACGGCTGCTCGTAGGTCCAGATCGCGTTCTCCGCGACTTTGTCGCCGACGCGGATCGAGTAGTAGGACGCGTCGCCCTTGTAAGGGCAATGGGTGGAATGGCTGGTGCGTTCGAACGCCGTCATGTCGGCGTCCTCACGCGGGATATAGAACACTGGCTTGTGGGTCGTTTCGCGTAGCACCAGTGCGCGCGTGGTGTCGGCGACGGTGCGTCCGTTGAACGTGACGCGCACGCGCTTCGAATGCGGCTCGATCGAAATCGGATGGTCGGGGCCGGGGATTTTCATGTCGGACGCACCTCCGTTGGTAAGGCTCCGTTGCGAGCCGCCGCTTATGTGGTCGGCGGCTCACGTCCGTGCAATCACCTTTGCGCGATGACGTTCCCGGCGAGGACCCGCCGATCGATATCGCTGATCCGGCTGACGCCGCACAGCGCCATCGTCACGTCGAGTTCGCTTCGGATGATGTCGATGGCTTTCGCAACGCCCGCCTGACCGCCAGCGCCGAGGCCGAAGATGTAGCTGCGGCCGATCAGGCACGAGCGCGCCCCGAGCGCCAGTGCGCGCATGACATCTTGCCCGGAGCGGATGCCGCCGTCGAACATCACCTCGATGTCGGCCCCGACTGCATCGGCGATCGTCGGCAGTGCCGAGATCGATGACGGGGCAGCGTCGAGCTGGCGGCCACCGTGATTCGACACCACGACCGCACTGGCGCCGGTCTTTGCGGCGATCCGTGCATCCTCGACATCGAGCACGCCCTTGATGATGAGCTTGCCCGGCCACAGGCTCCGCACCCATTCGACGTCCTTCCACGACAATGCGGGATCGAACTGGGTCGAGATCCACGACGCCAGCGACGCGACATTGGCATCGCTCGGCGTATAGCCGGCGAGATTGCCGAAGGTCTTACGCTTGCCGCGCAACATGCCCCACACCCAGGCCGGCTTGGTTGCGATGTTGAGCACGTTGCCGAATCGGATCGCCGGCGGCACGCTCAATCCGTTCCTTACATCGCAATGCCGCTGGCCGAGCACCTGCAGGTCGATGGTCAAGACCAGCGCGCTGCATTTTGCCGCCGCCGCACGCTCGATCAGCGATTTCACGAAACCGCGATCCTTCATCACGTAAAGCTGGAACCAAAACGGCTTGTCGACCGCTTCCGCCACGTCCTCGATCGAGCAGATCGACATCGTGGACAGGCAGAATGGGATCCCGGCCGCCTGCGCGGCGCGGCAGGCGGCGATCTCGCCGTCGCGATGCTGCATGCCGGTGAGCGCGACCGGGGCGAGCCCAAGCGGCAGCGGTACCGGCTCGCCAATGATCGTGGTGCCAAGGTCCCGCTGGGAGACGTCGACCAGCACGCGCTGGCGCAGCTTGATGCGCTCCATGTCGGCGCGGTTGGCGCGCAGCGTCTCCTCGGCGTAGGAGCCCGCTTCCGCATAGTCGAAGAACATCTTCGGGATGCGGCGGCGCGAGAGTTGCCGCAGGTCTTCGATGCAGGTGGCGGTGCGCATCGGACGACAATAGACGACAATATCCGGGATCACATAATCCGGCGAGTTCCGCGAGCGGAACACCCATGCACCGCCGCGCGTTGTTTCATTTAACGGCCCGTTTGGGCCAATACGGAGGTCGCGATGGAAGACCGGAATCGGGCCACTCCGAACGACGTGGTGTCACAGATGGACATTGACCGGAAGCGGCGGCAGGAAGCTCGCGAGCAAGAACGCGACGAAAGCCGCCACCGAGCGGATAAGTCTTTGGAAGAGGGTCTGGAAGGGACGTTTCCCGCGTCCGATCCGCCAAACGTGACGCAGCCTGGCAAGTCGCCGCAGGACAGAAGGCCGATGCGCTAGGCGCGACGTACGCTCGGCTACGCACCGCCGGATCGACCGCGGTGCGGTTTATCTTGCGCGGTCAAGGCTTTAACGACGCGGACGTTTTTTAAGAAATATGACGTTGAATTGGGACGCCGCGGCCGCTTTAAGCTTCGGCCGTTGCCCCGCGCAGGGGAGGGGTCCAAAATTCCATGGCTCGCAAATACTTCGGCACTGACGGTATCCGTGGTCGCGCCAACGGCGTGATCACGCCGGAGCTGGCGCTCAAGGTCGGGCAGGCTGCCGGGGTTGTTTTCAAGCGTGGCGAGCACCGCCACCGCGTGCTGATCGGCAAGGATACGCGGCTCTCGGGCTACATGATCGAGACGGCGCTGGTCGCCGGCTTCACTTCGGTTGGGATGGATGTCCTGCTCACCGGCCCGATGCCGACGCCGGCGGTCGGAATGCTCACCCGTTCCATGCGCGCCGATATCGGCGTGATGATCTCAGCCTCGCACAACCCCTACGACGACAACGGCATCAAGCTGTTCGGTCCGGACGGCTACAAGCTCAACGACGACATCGAGCGCAAGATCGAAGCGCTGATGGATTCCGACCTCACCAAAGAGCTTGCCAAAAGCGCGGACCTCGGCCGCGCCAAGCGGATCGAGGGCGTGCACGACCGCTACATCGAATTCGCGAAGCGCACGCTGCCGCGCGCCATGAGCCTTGACGGGCTGCGCGTGGTCGCCGATTGCGCCAATGGCGCCGCGTACCGCGTGGTGCCGGAGGCGCTGTGGGAACTCGGCGCGGAGGTCGTCTCCATCGGCGTCGAACCCGACGGTTTCAACATCAATCGTGACTGCGGCTCAACGTCTCCGGAGGAACTCTGCCGCAAGGTGCGCGAGCTGCGCGCCGATATCGGCATCGCGCTCGACGGCGACGCCGACCGCGTGATCATCGCCGACGAGCAGGGACATATCGTCGACGGCGATCAACTGCTGGCTTTGATCGCGGAAAGCTTCCAGTCTGACGGCCGCCTGGCGCAGCCCGGTATCGTCGCCACGGTCATGTCGAATTACGGTTTGGAGCGCTACCTCGCAGGCCTCGAGCTCAAGCTCGCGCGCACGCCGGTGGGCGACCGCTACGTGCTCGATCACATGCGCGAGCACGGCTTCAATGTCGGCGGCGAGCAGTCCGGCCATATCATCCTGACCGACTACACCACCACCGGCGACGGCTTCGTCGCCGCGCTGCAGGTGCTGGCAGTGGTGAAGAAGCTCGACCGTCGCGTGTCGGAGGTCTGCCACCGCTTCGACCCGCTGCCGCAGATCCTCAAGAACGTGCGCTACAAGAGCGGCAAGCCTCTCGATAACGCCAAGGTGCGCAGCGCCATCAAGGACGGCGAGCGCCGCCTCAACGGTCACGGCCGGCTGGTGATCCGTCCGTCCGGCACCGAGCCGGTGATCCGCGTGATGGGCGAGGGCGACGACAAGGTCTTGGTCGAGGATGTCGTCAACGGCATCGTGGCGGCGCTCAGCCGCGTTGCGGCCTGAGCATACGGCTGACATTGCAGCGATGGCGGTGCCCGCACGGAAACCATGGCGCGGGCCAGATTGGAATACGTTTAAAAACAGCGCTTTTTCTTTGCTCGGGGGTATCCGCTGCAGTATCGATAGTTTCATAAACAACCAACTGACCGGGCTGGGAAGCGCTCCGTCCATGATTGTCTGCTCTTGCAACGTACTTACTGACTGCGACGTCCGCACAGCGGTCAACGGCTCGGAGCCCCCTCGCACGGCCGGCCAAGTCTATGGTTGCCTCGGCTGCAGCCCGCAATGCGGGAGGTGCGCTCGTACCATTCGCCGCATCATGGATGAGGCGACGGCGGCGGCCTCCGGCTGCCCATGCCGTGCAAACGGCGAATAACGCGTCCAATTCCCAATTAGTCACAGAGAGTTAGCCCGAACGGGACTTTCCCGCTTGTGCCGTGCTGGAACTGCGTCCAGATTAGAGTATTACTAAACTAGCCCCACCCGCCGGCAGGGCAGCATCCATCCAGGACGGGACACGGATAATGAAGGGCGAAGCACGGGTCATCGAATATCTCAATCGCGGACTGCGGCACGAGTTGACCGCGATCAACCAGTACTGGCTGCACTACCGGCTCTTGGACAACTGGGGCTTCAAGGATCTCGCCAAGCAGTGGCGCAAGGAATCGATCGAGGAGATGCAGCACGCCGACACGATCGTCGACCGCATCATCTTCCTCGACGGCTTTCCCAACATGCAGGTGCTGGATCCGCTTCACATCGGACAGAATGTGAAGGAGGTGCTCGATTGCGATCTCGCCACCGAATATTCGGCGCGCGCGCTGTATGAGGAAGCCGCCACCCACTGTCATACGGTGAAAGATTATGTGACGCGCGACTTGTTCGAGAAGCTGATGAAGGACGAGGAAGGTCACATCGACTTCCTCGAGACCCAGCTCTCACTGGTCGCCAATCTCGGCGTCGAACTCTACTCGCAGCATCACATCGGCAAGCTCGACGACAGTCACGACTGAGAACGATCAGCCTCGATCAGGAGCGGCTTATGCCGCGCCTGCGTTCGTTCCGGCAAGCATCATCCGCAACGTCATCTTCGTTAACAAAGGTTACCGGGCACCGCGTTTTGCGCGCGGTTGCGGTATCACCGCGCGCACAAAATTCACGTTCGTAAATATTCGCAGTTAAAAAGTAAGGTTAAGTGACGTTTAACCGTTTGGTGCGATCTTGGCTTCGTTGGTTCTCCCCCTCGTTGGGGCGCTGCCCCTGCCGGACGAAAGGACGAAGTCATGGGTCCGACTAAGATGTTGGCGTTCGCCGGAGCTGCGACCGCACTGATGACGACTACGGCGGCGACCGCCGCCGATTTCCCCATCGCGCCGGGGCCGGCGTACCCGCCGGTTATCGAAACGAGCGGCTGGTATCTGCGCGGCGATATCGGCATGACCAATCAGAAGGTCAAAACCCTTGATAACGTCCTGTTTCCGGGAACGCCAGATCTCGTACACCACGACAAAAATTTCGAGAGTGGCATGTTGTTCGGAATCGGCGCCGGCTACAAGGTGAACAACTGGTTCCGTTTCGACGTCACTGGCGAGTATCGCGGCGAGACCGGATTTCACGGGTTCGACACCTGGACCGACTTCGACGGCAACCCGCGCTTCAACAACTACACCGGCAAGAAGTCGGAGTGGTTGGTCATGGCGAATGCCTATTTGGATCTCGGCACCTGGTGGCGCATCACACCGTTCATCGGTGCCGGCGTCGGCTGGAGCTACAATACGATTCACAGCTTCCGCGATGCCGGAACCGCTCCAGACGGGGGTGGGGGCTTCGCGCCCACGATGGCGTTTGCGAAGGCTGGGTCGAAGTCGAACCTCGCATGGGCGTTGCATGCCGGCTTGTCCTACGAGGTCACCAAGTCGTTCAGCGTCGAACTGGCCTATCGCTATCTCAACCTCGGCGACGCCGTGAGCGGCGACATCATTGCCTTCGACGGCACGAACAACTTCAACAACCCGATGCACTTCAAGGACATCACGTCGCATGATGTGAAGTTCGGCCTGCGCTGGATGCTGCAGCCGGAGCCCACCTACCAGCCTCCGTTGATGCATCGCGGCTGATCGACGGCACAGCACATCCGACATCAAGACGGCGCGGGGAGCTTCCCGCGCCGTCTTGCATTTCATCTCGCTTGTATTCGCTTGCTTCTATTTCCCATCGCGAAATTCGGAACGCGTGGCGTACGAAGGCACCGCAGCTAACCGCTCATTAAGGTTAATCAATCATGATGATACCTGTGCGCACCTTGCTGCGCGAATGAAAAGGGATCGTCATGCGCCGCTGGTTCGTTGCTTCTTGCCTGCTCGGGCTTGTTTACATGTTCGGATTTGTGACGCAGGCCAACGCCCAGGATTTCGAAACGCCGACGCTGCGCGGCTCGTCGCCCTATATCCCCGCTGCGCCGAAATATCATCGTTGGGACGGGTTCTACGTGGGCGGTCAAGCGTCATACGGGTCCGCTGGTATGAACTTCGCCGGCGGGACCAGCGATCTCGTTGCGTTTGTCTTGCGTGAAACGACAATTGAAAGCGAAAACCATGTCTCGGACTGGGCGCTGCTCGGCAATACCAATGCGAGCGGTTTTGGCTTTGGCGCCTTCGCCGGCTACAACACCCAGTGGGATAACGCTATTGTTGGTATCGATGTGACCTATACGCGGATGCGATTGAAGGGCTCATCGACGGCTTCGATCGGACGGCAA
>WHTP01000163.1 GCA_009377695.1 Hyphomicrobiales bacterium
CCGTTGACCGCAGACTCCCAAAGCGAATGTCAAATCCAAAACTCCACTAGCAGCTTATATTTGCTAGTGGTCCTTATGATTCTAACATTCGCAAAGTCGCCCGCTGAGAAGGGATGCGAATGTTAGAATCGGACCACTAGCAACTCTTTGAATCTAGTGTGGCTTTTGTTCAGAAGTCCGCATGTCGGACTCGCCGCGAGAATGATGCGGACTTCCGAACCACCACACTAGCGACTTGCCTGGTTCAGCCGTCGCGACAGCGACAGCGCGAGGAGCCCGCCAAGCAGGACGAACAAAGCGATCCAGAGCAGAAGGACGCCCGCCCAGCTATCGCCGAGGCCGAACGCGTTGATGCCGGCCAAATAGATCGGGAAGTTGAGCAGGAAGTGCGCGACCACTCCGGCGAACCCGCCGAGCAGGAACGAGTGGCCGGTCGCCAGCGCATAGAACGGCGGTAGCAGCAACGCGCCATGCAGAAAGCAGACCGCCAGGCGTTCGAACACGAAACCGCCGAACATCCAGAACGGCAGATCGGGATAGCTCGGCGATTTGATCAGCGCGTGCGCCAGGAACCAGATTTCGCCGATGCCGAAGCCAACGCCGACCGCGAGCGCAAGCACGACCGGGTCCTTGGCGATAGCGTGCCGCACCCTCGGCACGAGGGCCGTAAGCCACTTGGCGGGCTCTTCGGTCAATGGCGCGTAGAACATGGAGACGATTGTCACCCAGCCTAACATGCCGAACGTCGTGCGCAGCAAGCCATCGACCGGCAAGCGCACCGCGTAGATCATCAGGGGCTGGAGCGGGAGCGCGATTACGAACGCAAACGCGGTCGAACGCCAGTCATCCGATCGCCTGAGCAGGATCACCAAGCCGCACAACGCCAGCACGGTCGTTATTGAAGCGGCAATGAAAAGGCCCACGCCGCCCCGCTCGCTTTGCTATCGATGCTCCAGCAACGTATCGCTGGATACCTGCCCGCTGCGCAACTCGGCGAGCGCCTGCTTGAGGATCTTTGCCGACGACATCAGGAACAACCCGGCCATTGCCGCCGCGACGACCAGATCCGGCCACTTCGTCGCCGTGGCCCAGACCGCGACCGCCGCAACCATGACGGCCACATTGCCGATGGCGTCATTGCGCGAGCACAGCCATACTGAGCGCACATTGGCGTCGCCGTCCTTGTATTTGACCAGCAGCAACACGCTGGCGACGTTCGCAGCGAGCGCCAGGAGGCCGACGATGCCCATGACCTCGGCGCGCGGAATTCCGAGAACAAGCACGTGGTAGGCGGTCGCGCCCAGCACCCAAAGCCCCATCAGCGTGAGGCTTAACGCCTTGGCAAACGCCGCCCATGCGCGCACGCGCAGCGCCGAGCCGATGACGGCGAGACTGATGCCGTAGGTCAGGGTATCGCCGAGAAAATCCAACGCGTCCGCCTGCAGCGCCTGCGATCCCGCAAGCGCACCGGCGCCCATTTCCACGAAGAACATCGTGGCATTGATGGCAATGACGGCCCATAGTCGGCGTTTGTAGTCCGCCGACACGCCCTCGAACGCCGGTGTGGAGCCGCAGCAGTTTGCACCCATCGTATCCTCAGATTGTTGGCCCGAAGATAGGAACGCGGTAGATGTTACACAATTACGCGAAGCCTGTTGGGTGGACGTACCGCTACTCCATCTCCATGACGGGCTCGCGGCCGATCAGGCGTGCCAACTGGCGCAGGCGGACGAACACCCGCTCGCCGGCGAGGTCTCGCAAGCCGTTGCGGAAACGAAGCACCACGCGCCCGCGCTCGACGATCATCGGCGTCTTCGGCAGCACGCCGGTAGTTGACGCCGAGACGAGATAGGCGACGCGCAGCGCCGCACCGAGCACGCGGGCACGATCAAGGATGCGGGTCGACGCCAGCTCCCGAATCCGCGGCGAGAGCTCTTCGTCCACGAGCCCGACATGGCGGAAGAACACCGCGAGCGCGAGGTAGACGCGCCCGGGATGATCGATCCCCACGAAGGCCGCGTTGGCGATGATGTTGAGCGACTGCTCCCCACGATAGTCCGGGTGCGCGCGCCAGCCGATATCCGCCAGAAAGCAGGCGGCGTGGCGCAGGCGGCGCTCCTCTGCGGTCTCGTCGAGCCCGCTCGACGCCATGAATCGATCCGTCCAAGCGATCAGCTCCTCGCCATGGGCGGGAGCGCGCGACCGCAGGACGTTGAGTTCCTGCGCCGCCGCGATCAGCGGGTCTTTGCGCCGCTCGTCCGCATCGAGCATCGAATAGAGCAGGCCTTCGCGCACGCCGAGCGCGGAGATCACGATCTCCTTCGGACGCGCGATATCGATCAGGTGCTCGAGGACGACCGCGGCATAGGCGAGCAGCGGACGCCGCGCGTCGGCCACGACCTCGATCTGCGAGAGCGTCTCCGCGTTCACCCGATGGACAAGGCCGGCGAAATCGTGGGCTTCGCGTGCGGATAGCACGTAACCGTGCATCACATGCAGCGGGTAGCCGGTCTGCCACATGTGCAGGCGCGCGAGCGAGCGCCAGGTGCCGCCGATGGCATAGAAGGTGCGGTTGAGGCCGGCCTTCAGCAGCTTGGCATCGCTCAGCGATTTACGCACCACGCGCTCGGCTTTCTTGATCGACTTCTCGGTGACGTCCTGCAGTGCCAGTCCGCCGAGCGGAAGCGTGATGCCGGTGTGCACCTTGTGGCCATGGACTTCGGAGACTTCCAGCGAGCCGCCACCCAAATCGCCGACGAGACCGTCAGGCCGATGAAACCCGCACACGACCCCGAGCGCGCTCAGCTCCGCCTCGCGCTTGCCGGAGATGATCTCCACCTTGGTGCGGCAGATGCGCTCCGCCTCGGCGACGAAGGCCTTGCCGTTCCTGGCATCGCGGCAGGCGGCGGTGGCGACGACCCACAGCACGCCGACCTCCATGCGGTCGCAGAGCGCGCGAAAGCGCTTGAGCGCGGCGAGCGCCTTTTCCACAGCATCGGCGGCAAGCAGTCCGGTGGATTGCACTTCGCGGCCAAGACCGGCCAGCACTTTTTCGTTGAAGATCGGCGTCGGGCTGCGCGTCAGCCCCTCATAGGTGACGAGGCGCACGGAGTTCGAGCCGATGTCGATCACCGCAACCGGCTGGCCGTAGTTGAGACGCCCTTGTGCGGCCTGCATGGCGAGCGGCCGGCGCTTAACCGCGGTCGAGGCGGCGTACAAGGCTGCGCGGGGACGATTCTTTGAGCGATTTCCCACGTCCGGACAGGCTCGGATTCGTCATAAAGTACTTGTGGGCGTTGAAGGGCTCCTCACCCTCGGCGGCTTTTATGCGATTCGACGAGCCGTCGGGCAACAGTTTCCAGCTCTGTTCATTGTCCTTGAAGTTTGCGACCATGATTTGATCGAGCACCTGCTCGTGCACGGTCGGATTGAGGATCGGACACAAGACCTCGACCCGGCGGTCGAGATTGCGCGGCATCATATCGGCGGAGGAAATGTAGACCGCCGCTTTCGGGTGCGGCAGGCCGTGGCCGCCGCCGAAGCAGTAGATGCGGCTATGCTCAAGGAACCGGCCGACGATCGACTTCACCCGGATGTTCTCGGACAGCCCTGGGATTCCTGGACGCAGGCAGCAGATCCCGCGCACCACCAGATCGATCTGCACGCCCGCGCGCGAGGCGTCGTAGAGCAGATCGATGATGTCGGGATCGACCAGCGAATTGTCCTTCATCCAGATTGCCGCCGGCTTCCCGTTCCTGGCGTGCGCAATCTCCTTGGCGATGTGTTCGGCGACGCGCTGGCGCAGGTTCAGCGGCGATACCGCCAGCTGCTCGAGCTGCGCGGGCTCGGCGTAGCCCGTGACGTAGTTGAACACCCGCGCGACGTCGCGAGCGATCACGGGATCCGATGTGAAGAACGACAGGTCGGTGTAAATCCGTGCGGTGACCGGATGATAATTGCCGGTGCCGACATGGACATACGTGGTCAGCGAGCCGCCTTCGCGGCGAACGACGAGCGACAGCTTGGCATGGGTCTTGAGCTCGATGAAGCCAAACACGACCTGGGCGCCGGCGCGCTCGAGCGCGCGCGACCAGCGAATGTTGGCCTCCTCGTCGAAACGCGCCTTGAGCTCAACCAGCGCGGTGACCGATTTGCCGGCCTCGGCCGCTTCCACCAGCGACTTGACGATCGGCGATTCGGACGAAGTGCGGTAGAGCGTTTGCTTGATGGCGACGACATCGGGATCGCGCGCGGCCTGCTGCAGGAACTGGACCACCGCGTCGAACGATTCATAGGGGTGATGGACGACCAGATCCTTCTGGTGAATGGCGGCGAAGCAGTCACCGCCGTGATCGCGGATGCGCTCCGGGAAGCGTGGATTGTACGGCACGAATTCGAGGTCCGGCCGATCGAGGCTCATCAACTGCGACAGTTCGTTGAGCGCCAGCACGCCGTCGACCAGGAAGACCTCGTCGTCGCCACAAGCGAGAGCACGCTGCACAAAGCGCCGCAGTTCGGCGGGCATCGCAGCTTCCATTTCGAGACGGATCACGGAGCCGCGCCGCCGGCGCTTGAGCACCGTTTCGAACTCGCGCACGAGATCTTCGGCTTCTTCCTCGATTTCGATTTCGGAATCGCGGATGACGCGGAAGGCGCCCTGCCCCTTGAGCGTGTAGCCCGGAAACAATTGGCCGATGAACAAGCCGGTGAGTTGTTCGATCGTGATGACGCGCGCGGTCGTTCCGTCACCAGTCGGCAGGCGGACGAAACGCTCGATCTTGTTCGGCATGCGGATTAGCGCATTCATCGCCTCGCCATCCCTGGCACGCACGAGTTGAAGCGCGATCGTGAAGCCGAGATTGGAGATGAACGGGAACGGATGCGCGGGATCGATCGCCAGCGGCGTGAGCAGCGGAAACACCTCGCGAAGAAAGTGGTCCTGCAGCCAGGTCTTTTCCTTCTTGGTTACATCCGGAGCGTCGATCAGCACGATGCCGGCATCGGCGAGCTCGCCGCGCAGTTCCCGCCAACGCGCCTGCTGATCGCTGGCAAGCGCCGACACCGCCTCGGAGATGCGCGAGAGCTGCTCGGCCGGGGTGAGGCCGTCCGGGCTTCTGGTGACGACGCCGGCGCGCAACTGGCCGCGCAGGCCCGCCACACGGACCATGAAGAATTCGTCGAGGTTGTTGGCCGAGATCGAAAGGAACCGCACCCTCTCGAGCAGGGGATGGGTCGGGTTTTCGGCCTCTTCGAGCACCCGGCGATTGAAATGCAGCCAGGACAATTCACGGTTGATAAACCGGTCAGGACTCCCCGAAAGTGGAGGCGCAGCGCGCCGCTCGGCCTCCAATGTCGGCGGAACCTCCGTCTTTTCTTGAATAATAGCAGTAACTTGCGCGGAATTCATGGTGCAGCCGATGGGCATGATCGCCGTCGTTGATGACGGCCTAGAGACATAACGCCCTCACCCTAACGCCGGGTCAAGGCTCGTGTCCCAATTCCGAAGTTCGTATCACCTTGCAGCGCGCTCGGTTCCGAACTTCGGAATCAGAACACCAGGATGTGGTTATTAGACCACGTCCAGAACGTGTAATTGATGCCTGCACGGGCAATCTGCATGACCAGATTGGCCGAATGCGCAAACGTCGTGTCGCGTGTCAGGTCATCACGAAGGACCGGCGCACCGCGTGGGTGAACGGCGGCGGCTGCGGCGGCTTCGATCCTTTCTTCGTGTCAGCGGACGGCCTGTAAGTCTGCAGGCGGCAGACTCTCAATCTGTGTCGTTCACAATACGCTTGCCCGCACGGCGCGGTGCCCGGGATTGGGCCGCGTTTTCTTGTCGTCCCTGATATGGCGTCGCTGCGGCAACCGCTGGAATTCCGATCTCGCGGTATTCACGAGCAAGATCTGTTTCTGTCTTTGAATTGCGGCCTGGGCGGTGACTCCAACTGATCCGTTGTGATTTTGGTGTTGTTAGACACGGTCGCTTCCTCCGGCAGTACTCCCTGACACGTAGGGATACGAACTGACTCTCATTCGGCCTCCGCCCGTTCCCGCACCTCCTTCTGCATGGAAGTTATCTCGTTCGATGTCTGGACGATGCTTTGCTCTAGCTTTTTTGCATGCTCTGCAAGCAACTCAGCTTGCTTCGTCATGTATTCGCTCTGGAGCCGAATGAATTCCTGCGGTTCCTTAGCGCGCACAACCTTGTTCCCAAATTCAAGGGAATTCGACAGGGTTTTTTCGGCCAGCAAAAGCGAGTGCTGGTGAATAGCCGACCCTTGCTGATTAAAGCCATCGACGGCTCTGCGAGTGGCACCCATAAGACTCTCCACGGCGCCCTTGGTTTGACCGATTTGCCGTTCCGTCATTTCGCGCATCCAGTTCATGCCAAAATTTGTCGCCTCTACTGCGCGTTGGGTCGTTTGATGAACCATCTCCTCTGGAACTTTGGCCATACCTAACCTCCATCTATTGAGGGATGCAGTGCTCACGAAGTTCCGCACCACCATGCATCCCGGTGCGAACTGCTCATTAGCCGGTGGGAACTGCTTATTTTGAAAGAACAGCCCATCTGAATGAAAGTTTCCCAATTTTCGATGCAAAATGATCGAGATCACATGTCGTCGAACGGACCCGGCGAACGTGTGACGTTCACTTCGGCTTTGGGCCCAACGGACATAGCGGACTGCAAGCTACACTTGCGCGACTCTTCTGCGACCCAGGCCAACTTGCTGCGCCATCTCGGTAACCTGAAGCAGATCTTTGCGGCTTGCTCCGCCCGCCACCAGAACCGCCATTCCGTAAAGACGAATGAATCTAACGACACCTGAATCTAGCGTGGCTTTGATGCGAACTTCTGAACCGCCACACTAGTAGCCTGTACGCAAAACATCGGCTGCCAGAGCCCTGGTCAAGGGCCGCCGGCGGCGCATGGCCTCCTGGTCAAGTCTGGCGACCGCTGCCCGCGCATCAGCAAATGAGCGCCCGATGCGCGTCGCGACATACCCGATCAACGCCTCGTCGACGCCGAGCTGGCGGTCCGCAAACAACTTCACCAGCACGGCGCGCAGCAGCGCGTCGTCGGGCGGCGCCAGCGCGACCACTGGCAGGGCATTGAGCCGCGACGCGAGGTCCGGCGTCCGGATTATCCACATGGCTGGGGGCGTGCGCGCGGTGAGCAGCACGAACGCCTCCTCCTCGCGCGCAAGATTGAGGAGGTGGAACATCGCGGTCTCATCGAACCTCGCTTCGGCCGCGTCCTCCACCACCAGCGCGCCGGTCGCGAGCGCGGCAGGCACTCCGGTGTCCGCAAGCCCGCGCGCGGCGATGCAACGCGCGCCCGCCTGCACCGCCCAGATCGAAGCGAGATGGCTCTTGCCGGAACCTTCCGGCCCCACCAGGGCCACCATCCGGCTCGGCCAGTCGGGCCAGTTGTCGATCAATGCCAGGGCCGCGGCATTCGGCGGTCCGCCAAGGAAATCGTCGCGGGCGAAGCTCTCCGCATGATCGAGGTCCAGGGTAAGCTGCCGAGGGCCCCGGTCGCCGGTCATGGGGGTGCGGCCTTGGTCCCATTCAGGTGGCGGATCCATGCACGGATGTAGAAGGCGACCGACAGGAGGGTGAGGATCGCGACCAGACCGGACAACCCCTGGATCAGCCATGACGCGTCAGCCTCGAATGCCAGCGCCGCCAGCACGACCAGGGCGAGCAGGATCTGCGCGACCGTGTTGAGCTTGGACACCATCAGCGGCTTCAACGTCACCGGCTTGTTCACCAGCCAGGACAGGATCACAGCGCTGACGATCATGATGTCGCGCGACACCACCAGGATGACCAGCCAGCGCGGAATCGCACCTGCAATGCCGAGCGTCACGTAGACCGACACGATCAGGGCCTTGTCGGCCAAAGGGTCGAGATAGGCGCCGAGCTCGGTCGCCATATTGAAGCGCTTGGCGAGGTACCCATCGATCAGGTCGCTCAGCCCGGCCAGCAGGAACAGCAGAAACGCGACCTGCATTTCGCCGGCTGCGATCGCCCAGACCATGACTGGAACCAGCAAGATACGCGCAAGCGTAATTAAGTTCGGAATACTCAATCTGCGCCCCGGTCACTCGCGCTTCGACTAGACACGTCGACTTAGATCCGCCTCTTTGGACCTCGCCTCGCGCTTCGGCGTCCGGCGCGTCATCCACGACCCGACAGTATACCGGCGGCCAGCCATTGCACAGCCGACGATTCCGCCGTAACACCGCCGGTGTCCCGAATCCGAAGTTCGCATAACCGTGCTGCAAGTGCCCATGCGAACTTCGGATTTGGGACTAGCCGCATAACCGAGGAAGACCATGGCGGACAAGGGCCTCACCTATGCCGAGGCCGGCGTCGACATTGACGCTGGCAACCGGATGGTGGACCTGATCAAGCCATTGGTCCGCGCCACCGCCCGGCCGGGTGCGGACGCCGAGATCGGCGGATTCGGCGGGCTTTTCGATCTCAAGCGCGCCGGTTTCTCCGACCCGGTATTGGTGGCCGCCACCGACGGCGTCGGAACCAAGCTCAAGATCGCCATCGACACCGGATGCCACGACACGATCGGGATCGACCTCGTCGCCATGTCGGTCAACGACCTCGTGGTGCAAGGCGCCGAACCCCTGTTCTTCCTCGACTACTTCGCCTGTGGAAAGCTCGCGCCCGAAACCGGCGCGATGATCGTCAAGGGCGTCGCCGCGGGCTGCCGCGAAGCCGGCTGCGCCTTGATCGGCGGCGAGACCGCCGAGATGCCCGGGCTCTACCGCGACGGCGACTACGATCTTGCGGGCTTTGCGGTCGGTGCCGCCGAGCGCAACGCGCTGCTGCCGCGCAAGAACATCGCCGCCGGCGACATCGTGCTCGGCCTCGCATCGTCGGGCATCCATTCCAACGGCTACTCGCTCGCGCGGCGGGTGGTTGAGAAGTCCGGGCTCGGTTGGGATGCACCGGCGCCGTTCGACAAGGCGCGCACACTCGGCGAAGCCTTGCTGACGCCGACCCACATCTACGTGAAGTCATGTCTCGCGGCGATGCGCGAGACCAAGGCGCTGAAGGGGCTCGCCCACATCACCGGCGGCGGCTTCCCTGACAACATTCCACGTGTGCTGCCCGACGCAACCGGGGTTGCGCTCGACCTCGCGCAGGTTCCGGTCAAGCCGGTGTTCAAATGGCTGGCGGCGACCGGCGGCATCGCCGAGGACGAGATGCTGCGCACGTTCAATTGCGGTGTTGGCATGATCGCGATTGTCGGCGCCGAGGATGCCGACGCGGTCACCGATGTGCTCACGCGCCATGGCGACACGGTCGTGCGACTGGGCCAGGTCACAGCGGCGACGGCGGGTGCGCCGCGCGTCGCCTATTCGGGCCGCCTCGATCTCGGCGGGTGATCGCGATGGCGAAGCAGCGCGTCGCCGTCCTCATCTCCGGCCGCGGCTCCAACATGGCGTCGCTGATCGACGCCGCCGGGGACGACGGATATCCGGCGGAGATCGCGCTCGTGGTGTCGAACCGGCCGGATGCCGCCGGTCTCGAGCGCGCCCGCAGCCAGGGCATCAAGACCGCTGTCATCGACCACACGCAATACGGCAAGGACCGCGAAGCCTTCGAGCGTGCGTTGCAGGACATGCTCTCAGCGTATCGCATCGACCTCGTCTGCCTTGCCGGATTCATGCGCCTTTTGACAACGTGGTTCGTCGGCCAATGGCAGGGGCGCATGCTCAACATCCACCCGGCCCTCCTCCCCGCGTTCAAGGGACTGCATACGCACGAACGCGCGCTTGCGGCCGGCGTGAAGACCCACGGCGCGACCGTCCACTTCGTGTCGCCTGAAATGGATTCCGGGCCGATCATTGCCCGCGCGGAAGTGCCGGTGCTCGCCGACGATACGCCCGAGACATTGGCCGCGCGCGTGCTCGAAGCCGAGCACCGGATCTATCCGCAAGCGTTGCGGCAGGTCGCGGAGGAGCGCGCACGTTCCTGATCCTCAAACAAAAACCCCCGGCGCTTAAGCCGGGGGCTACGGATCTTACTCGGCGAGCGGTTCGACCGGCCATCCTGTCGCCTCAGGACACTTTGAGATTCTCAGCCGATGTCCTGCCGCGATTGGTTACGAGCTCGTACTCGAGGTTCTGACCTTCGTTGAGCGTACTGAGGCCAGCGCGCTCCACCGCCGAGATATGGACGAAAACATCTTTGTCGCCGGTCGAGGGCCGGATGAACCCGTAGCCTTTAGTGGGATTGAACCATTTGACGGTGCCCTTCTGCATCGTCTGTCTCCTGAGCAGTCTGACGTCGTACACACGCGGCCGCACACGTTGCGAGCCACGCCACAAGTTCGGTTTTTGGAGAGATCAACGGCCGGAGCGGCCAAAACCCGATTGTGGCCAGCAAAAGCCTTAAAATGCGGCGCCAGGATGGCTTTTGATACCGTCCTGCAAGTATTGAATGAACCATTACATGAATCGATAAGTCATTTTGAACGCGCATGACCTCGATCAACTGCCCAGGTCATGCGTATGCAGTAACCGAGCGCCAACCTTGCTTGCGGCTAGTATGGCGGTTCAAAAATCGCTAAACTTCGGAATCGGGACACTAAGCGTAACCTCTAGGAGCCTGTCCAGATAGCTCTGGTGTGGGGCTGTGTTCATGGACGATAGGTGGCTTAGGCCGCGCTGGCGAGCTTGGTGATGTTGTGGGCGGTGCAAATCAACGCCCATTCGGCCCTCACGTTCTCGATGCCACGCAA